>JAZTWU010000122.1:0-61328 GCA_045636085.1 Eubacteriales bacterium | reverse complement strand
CATCTGTAATTTCTATTGGCGATCACGCGTTTAGTAACTGCATTGAACTTGCTTCTATTGTAATACCGGGTAATGTAGAAAGCATTGGAAGTTATTGCTTTAGCGGCTGTATCCGTCTTACAAACGTTATGCTCAACGAAGGATTGCTTTCAATTGCCGGCGCTGCATTTATGGGATGTCCCATTACTGAGTTTGTAATTCCCGATAGCGTAACTCAAATCTTGTCGTATTGTACTGATAGCTATTACCAAAGATACGATGGTGCGTTTGAGAATTGCGAAAAGCTGACAAGTGTAACGCTTGGAAATAAGTTGCTTGCGGTAGATAGAGAAACGTTCCGTGATTGTACTGCTCTTGTTAGTGTTACTATCGGAGAAAGAGTCGAAACGATTGGAGATTACGCCTTTGCAGGATGTGTCTTGCTCGAAACAATCACCTATTCCCACATACCAACTATTGGTAATTACGTTTTTGAGGGATGTGTATCCCTCAAAAATATTGATCTCGGAACCGGCGTTAATAGCGTCGGTTCCTATGCCTATTCGGGCTGTACCGCTTTGACTTCTGTTGTAATTCCTTCAAATGTTAAATTTCTCGGAAATAATGCATTTAATAACTGTGTATCCCTTGATGATGTAACTTTCGTGAACGGAAAGGATTTTTTGCGTTCTTTCGGTAGCAATGTTTTTAGCGGTTGTTCCAGTCTCGAAAGATTGTATTTCACAGGAACTCCTGACGAATGGGCGGAAATTACTATCAATAGCAACAATGTATATCCCTTAAGTGTAACACCATACTATTATAGCGAAAATGAGCCTCAAAACACGGGGGATTTTTGGTACTATAACGATGACGGACAAAAGCGCATTTGGAATATAAGCGAAACCTCTTTTGAAGCAGAATTTTCCTCCGAAAACTTTACGGAGATTTTTGGTGAGGAAGAATCATCTTATTCCTCTATACTAGTGAATATGATGCAAGAGGATATGAAATGGCAAGCCCAGCTTACCATTTGGAAGGGATTATACTTCGCCGCAAACACATCATTTTCGGATGATGGCGCTGCTATTTGTGAAAAGGACCTCTACAAGCTCGTTATTTATGATCTTTTATGCGGAGAGGCAGATGCGGAAAAAAATGTTTATGATACATTAGAGTACATGACAAATTCCTATCTGTTCGGGCTTATTAAGGATGCTGTCGGCAGTCCGTTGGAAGAAGAAATTCTCGGTACGATGCCAACCTCCGGATTTGAACTCGCTAAGCTGACAAAATGGGGTATCGTCGGCTTAGATGTTATTTTTGAAAGAGAAAAAAATTTATATGATGCGCTCAAAGCCTGTGCAATGACCAAGGCGCTTTCCGATATGGATAGCGCGTTTCAAGCCATTTTAACGGAAATCGCCAACGACTCTTCGAATCCTCGTGCGCTCAGAGATGCGGCAAGCGAATGTGCCGATCTTTATCGCGCCGCAGCAGACAATCTTTTCGAAAGACTTCGCTCTGACCCCGAGGTGAGTGCAACCACCAATGCGTTGGCTAAGGCTTTATTAGATTTGGCATGGGATCACGTGGTAACCTCCATTTTTCCTGCAATCGGTGCAATTCAAGGGGCTGCTAAGGGCGTTCTCTTCTTAGCCAACCTTGGATTTAACGTGGATGCCGTTTATACCGCATATTATAAAATGTATATCGGTACTCAACTCGAGGACGCACTCCGCGGAATCATTCATAATACGTTACTGGATTACTTCAGATTTTCCAATCGGACGCAAGCGGAGAACTATGTTTATGCGATCAAAATGTATAAAACATCCGTTCTCCTTGGTATGGATTATGCTAACATATTCTTTAGGGAGCGTGCCAATGCCAACGATATAAATGATGAAGAAATGGCCGCTTACGAGTCCTTGATTAACGACATTGCTTCCTCGAAGCTTATCAAACAAGATCTCTACAGACGATACGATACAATCGTTTTGCAGATGTATGCTTTGTACTATTCTTAAAAATTAATCAACCGCACCCTCGGGTGCGGTTGATTAATTTTTATGTCAAAGCGACATTTGGCAACGGGATTTTGAGCAGAAATAGAAGTGCGCACCCCTACGGTGTAGAAACCTACTCCAAGGGGCGCGCACGATTATTTATGCCAAAATATCTAAGCGACTACGCGACGAAATTTTTGATAGAAAGCGCCGAGCGCGACCCGAAGCCGTACGAGGGTACGGCGAGCGGGAGCGATCGGCACTTTATGCGAAAATTTCTAAGCGTATTAATACATACCGCCCATACCGCCATCACCCTGCGCAGGCATAGCGGGCTTCTCTTCCTTCTTTTCGCTCACTACGGCCTCGGTGGTGAGAACCGTGGAAGCAATGGAAGCGGCGTTCTGGAGTGCGCAACGGGTTACCTTTGCAGGATCGACGATGCCGACCTCCATCATATCGCAATATTCTTCCTTATATGCATCGAAGCCGAAGCCAACCTTGCCGCTCTCGCGGATCTTGGCAATGATAACGGCACCATCCAAACCTGCATTGTCTGCAATCTGCTTCATAGGAGCCATCAGGGCCTTGAGAACGATGGTTGCACCGGTCTTTTCGTCCCCCTCAAGGGTTGCGATCACGGTCTCAACCGCGCCCATAACGTTGATCAGCGCCGTTCCGCCGCCTGCAACGATGCCTTCCTCAACGGCGGCCTTGGTTGCATTCAGGGCATCCTCAATGCGCATCTTCTTTTCCTTCATTTCGACCTCGGTGGCCGCACCAACCTTGATCACGGCAACGCCGCCTGCAAGCTTGGCAAGACGCTCAAGGAGCTTCTCCTTATCAAACTCGGAGGTGGTGATCTCCAGAGCGGCACGGATCTGGCCAACGCGCTCGTCGATCGCGCTCTTTTCGCCAACGCCGCCGACGATGATCGTAGTTTCCTTATTGATCTTCACCTGTCTTGCACGGCCAAGCTGAGCCACGGAGGCATCCTTGAGATCCAGACCAAGCTCGGAGGTGATCACCTCGCCGCCCGTGAGGATCGCGATGTCCTGAAGCATTTCCTTGCGGCGATCGCCGAAGCCGGGCGCCTTAACGGCGGCAACGGTGAAGGTTCCGCGAAGCTTATTGAGCACGAGCGTGGTAAGAGCCTCGCCCTCAACGTCCTCTGCGATGATAAGAAGCTTCTTGCCCGACTGCATAATCTGCTCGAGGATCGGGAGAATATCCTGAACGGAGGAGATCTTCTTATCGGTGATAAGGATCATACAATCGTCCAGCACGGCCTCCATCTTCTCGGTATCCGTTACCATATAGGGAGAGAGGTAGCCGCGATCAAACTGCATACCCTCAACGACCTCGCTATACGTCTCCGCGCTCTTGGATTCCTCCACGGTGATAACGCCGTCCGAGGTAACCTTATCCATAGCATCGGCAATCAGGGAGCCAATCGTATCGTCACCTGCAGAGATTGCGCCGACACGCGCGATATCAGCACTGCCGCTTACCTTCTTGGACTGCGCGGAAAGCTCGGCAATCGCCGCATCCACAGCCTTGAAGATACCCTTGCGGAGCACCATAGGATTGGCACCTGCGGCAACATTCTTCATTCCCTCGTGAATCAGAGCCTGGGCAAGAAGGGTTGCAGTCGTCGTTCCGTCACCTGCGGCATCGTTGGTCTTGGTTGCAACCTCGCGCACGAGCTGAGCACCCATATTCTCTGCGGCATCCTCAAGCTCGATCTCCTTTGCGATGGTCACACCGTCATTGGTGATGAGGGGGGCGCCGAACTTCTTATCCAGCACTACGTTTCTGCCCTTGGGGCCAAGGGTGATCTTTACGGTATCTGCCAGCTTATCCACACCGCGAAGCAGGGCGGCTCTGGCATCCGTTCCATACAAAATTTCCTTAGACATTGTCTTTGTTTCCTCCTAAAATCAGTCCTCAATTACGGCAAGAATATCCGACTGGCTGACAACCATATACTCCACGCCATCCAGCTTCACTTCCGTGCCGCTATATTTGCCGACGATCACGCGATCACCGACAGAAAGCGTCATAACCACTTCCTTGCCATCCACAAGTCCACCGGGGCCAACGGCCACAACCTCGGACATCTGGGGCTTCTCCTGCGCGGAGCCGGGCAAAAGGATGCCCGCCTTCGTGGTTTCCTGCGCTTCAACACGCTTCACAACAACCTTATCAAGCAAAGGTTTGATTTTCATAAAGTTTACCTCCGAAATTTCGCATTTAGCACTCAAAAGGAAAGAGTGCTAAGCGTTACATTCTATATTTTATACCAATATAAAGGAAAAATCAATACCTTTTTGAGACTTTCACAGTTTATTAACAATTTTCCCATTCGGCATCGATCTACACCAGCGCGGCGCGCAACTTTTCAAGAATTTTCTTTTCCTCACGGGAGACCTTCACCTGCGTTACGCCAAGGATCTCAGCCGTTCTTTGCTGGGAATAATCCCGAAAATACCGCAAAAGAATGAGCTTTTTTTGCCGCTCCTCCAGCTTTTCCATTGCCATACGGAGGGATAGGCGGTCAAAAAATCGCCCCTCGGCCTCCTCGTCATATACGGTGCTCTCGAGCGAAAGCTCCTCTTCCCCTCCCACAGGCTCGGAGAGCAAACGCACCGCGCCGCCCGAGGTGAGCGCAACGGCCGCATCCGAGGGCGCAACGCCGACCGCCACGGCCAGCATCTCCACCGTTGGACGGATCCCCTCGGCAAGCATTTTTTCCCGCGCGGCGCCAAGAAGCGCGCAAAGGCGCTTCTCCTCTCTTGAAACCTTGATTGGCCCGTCATCTCTGAGAAAGCGACGGATCTCGCCCATAATCAGCGGAACGGCATAGGTGGAAAAGGCGCATTCCCTCGAAAAGTCAAAGGTATTGATCGCCTTGACAAGCCCGATGCTCCCCACCTCATATAGCTCCTGCACATCGCTGTATCTCGCAGAAAAACGAGCAACGATCCGATAGATCAAGGGGCGGTTCAGCAGTACGAGCTCCTCACCTGCCAAAGAATTGCCCGCGCGATATTCTCTTAAAAGGTCAAGATTTTTATCGTAGGCTCTCGCGGCCTGCTCTTTTACTTCGTTCATCATCCGGCACTCACCGCGGTTAAGGGTGTAGTTTTTTCCTCATCAGCACGGTGGTGCCGCGCCCCACCTTGGATTTCACGAGCAAAGCATCCGTGAAGCTCTGCATTACGAGGAAGCCCATACCGCATCGGTCCTCTCCGTTTCCCGTGGTGAAAAAAGGCTGTTGCGCCTTTTCCACATTCTCGATCCCGCATCCCTTATCCGAGATCTCAACCGATATTTCACGGTCACTATACAGACGAACCGATATGTATATAAGCCCCTCCTCGTTCTCCTTATAGGCGTGAACGATTGCATTCGTGACCGCCTCGCTGACGGCGAGGCGGATATCGCCCAGCTCCTCCACCGTTGGATTCAAAAGGGCAACGAATGCGCTGACGGCGCTTCTTGCCGCGCTCTCATTCTCGCTTTTTGCGGGAAGGCGCAGCTTCATTTCATTTTCTATCTTTTTCATTTCTCTCTCCTTAAGCCTTCTTTTCCCGTTGCACGGTAATATTTTTTCTTCCTTCGATTCCGGAAAGCCTGAGAAGCCTTTCCGCTGTGGGACAAAGCCCCGTGAGCACAACGCGAAAGCCCAGATCCTCCCCCAGGGCAGAGCGCCCGAGGATCAGGGCAATCGCCGAGCTATCCATAAATCGAACGGCAGAGAAATCCAGCGCGAGCACACGCGGCCTATAAGCAAATGCGGCGCGGTCGATCGCCTCGCGCAAGGGCTTGGCCTTATGGTGATCCACCTCGCAAAGCAATGTAGCCGAAAGCGTATCCGCACGGTAGGAAAGAGAGAGATTTTCATTTTTTTCAGACATTTTTTTGGCCATTCCTTCATTCTTTCTTTGATCCGTCTCCATTATATCAGATGCAGAATGAAAAAAATGTCAAAACACGCGAAGCCGGTTTTTATTTTTCGGCCTCCTCGGACGAGGCTCGGCCGCGTTCACTCTCCAGCAAAAAGAGGCGACGCAAAATATTGAGCTTCACCTCGCGCTTTTTCACCTTATAGGTCTTTTCGCTGACCGTGAAGCGGCTTTTTGCATAGCCACGTCGCGCACCGATCTCCTCTATGTAGCCAAGCGCATCGTCTGCCCCCTCGCAGAGCTCACGCGCCGCCGTATAGATCTTGCGATTCAAATATTCGTATTCCATCCGAACGCGCAGGGGTGCTTCCCCCGTTTCAATGGCGCGCTCCCTTCGGAAATAATCCGCACAAAGTGCCGCCGCAAGCGCATCTGCACTTTCGGGAATACCCTTTTCTTCCTTTTCTTTTATATTCTCCTTCGGGCACATCAAGCAACACCTCCCTCCGCAAATATCTCCCCTGCAAGAAGCGAAAGCTTCTCCGCAAGCTGGGAAAGATGTGCTCGTATCGCCGCTACCTCGCGCATCATCGTTGAAAGCGCGCGGACGGAGACCTCCGAAACCCCTCCGAAGGACAAGGGAGCCACGAGCTCCCGAACGTTCAGCCGCACATTTACCGCGCGACCGCGATTTGCCAAGGCCTGTATTTCTCCCTGCAGGGAAAAAAGCGAATCCACAAAATCCTCTTCCTCTCTCGCCATCCATTCCGCTGGCACAAAAACCCTCTCCTTTCGTCACTTAATTGTGGAATAATAGCAAAACAGTAACCTGATGCGTGACTATGATACCACAAACAAAAGTCACTTGTCAAGTGATTTTTGGAGTTTTTTTCATTTTTTTCGAAAAACTATTGCATAATAAGTGACAGTAGTGTATACTATATGTGGATTCGACAAAAAAGGAGAAAATTCCCTATGATTTGCAATGAACTTAAAATCCGCCGCAGAGCACTGGGGCTGACGCTGGAGGAGCTTGCCACCCGCATCGGCACGAGCAAACAAACGATCCACCGATACGAAAACGGAACCATCGCCAATATTCCTCCCGAAAAGGTGGAGGCTCTGGCGATTGCTTTGGAGACAACGCCTGCCGCGCTGATGGGCTGGGAGGGCGAATCCGAGGGATACCCGCAGATCACGACCAAGCGCCTGCCGCTTCTCGGCCGCATCGCCTGCGGAAAACCGATCCTTGCCGAAAGCGAATACGGAAGCTTTTGCACCCCGGGAGGAAATATCGATGCGGATTTCTGTCTTGCCGCCAGCGGTGACTCTATGATCGGGGCAAGAATCTTTGACGGAGATATCGTCTTCATTCGCGCGCAGGACACCGTTGAAAACGGAGAGATCGCCGCCGTCATTATAGGAGATGAGGCAACGCTCAAGCGCGTTTATTTCTACCCGGAAAAAAACAAGCTGATTCTCTCCCCCGAAAACCCGAAATACGAGCCGCTCGTTTTCATGGACGAGGAGCTGAACAGCGTTAAAATCCTTGGAAAAGCCGTTGCTTATCAAAGCCGACTTCTTTAAATGCAAGCAACAATTTGCAAATCCTTGCACTCGGAGAGCCGATTCGACTCTCCTTTCTTTTTGGAGGTGGCAAGGACAAAAGTCTCTCACCAAGCGAAACGATGCGCTCGGGCGCCGTTCCGCCGAGCATAAGGCCACCGCCTTGAAGCTCACTCTCACGCTCCGTATTTTCCCGCAAAACGAGGGTGCGAATCCCGAGAAGCGAGGCCTCCTCCTGCACCCCTCCCGAATCCGTGAGCACTAAGGGGGCGGATGCGAGCGCCCGATAAAAATCCAAAACGGGGAGAGGCGGAGAGAGCCGAATGCGCGGATGACCGCCGAGAATCCCTTCGGCAACGCACCGCACGCGCGGACTCGGATGCATCGGATACAGAAGCGAAAGCGCGGGAAGGCGATCCATCAGCGCCCGAACACCAAAAAAGATACCGCGAAGCGCCGCCTCACTATGCTCGCGGCGATGCACCGTCAATACCGCTTGCCGACTCGGTCTGCATCTTCCCTTCAAAAGCCGCCGCAGGGCATCCTCCACCGTATTCCCAAAGAGATACGTGCACCGTTTCGGAACCCCCTCCTGCCATAAATGCCGCATAGCTTGCGGCGAGGGCGCGATATGCAGACTCGCCATTGCGGCAATCTCTCGGCGAAAAGCCTCCTCGGGAAAGGGAGAAAAGGGCGCACCCGTGCGCAGGCCTGCCTCCACGTGCATCACGGGGATGCGCGCTAAGAAAGCGGCCAGAGCGGCGGCATATGCGGTTGCTGTATCCCCCTGCACGACCGCAAGCGAGGGGGATGCGGCCGCAAAGCATTCTCCGAAGGAGCGAAGCAAATGCGAAACGAGGCCGCAAAGGTCCTCCCCAAAATGCACGGGCGCAAGCGCAACATCTGCCTGCACGCCGAATATATCCATCACCGACGAAAGCAGATCTCCATGCTGGCCGGAGGTGAAAACCGCCGCATCCATTCCGCTTTCGCGCATCTGCAAAACAAGGGGGCAAAGCTTGATCCCCTCCGGCCGCGTTCCGATCACGACGGCGATTCTTCCCTTCTTTCGCATTTCTCTGCCTCCTTTTTTCACCGACCGTTTATGTCCTTGTATATGTACTTATATATGAAGGAAACCGATAAAAAATCCCTCGCAAGAAACCTTGCGAGGGATTTTCATAAAGAAAAGGGCGAGTGCCGTTTTTTCACTCGCCCTTATTTTTGTTATTTGGGAGAAGCTTACTCTGCTTCCTTCTCGTACTTCACGGTTACGGGAAGAAGCGCGCCGTTTACCTCGACCTCATCATTTGCCTGAATCCAAGCAAATCCGTCTGCGGCGGCGAAGAGCTCCTTATCGGCGGTCAACGTTTCAATCACGAGGAGAGCGCCGGTTTCTGCCTTGCAGAACTCAGCCTCGCCAAGGATGAACGCGCCGTCCTTGATCTTCAGAACAGAGGTTGCATCCATCTCTGCAAGCGTTCCGCCTACATATGCAATGCCATCGATCTCCAGCGTTCCGCCGATGAGATAGAATGCACGTGCACCCGAGGAGATGATGCTTGCGCCCTCGGCGGTGGAGAAGATCTTCAGCGATCCGCCCTGAACCTTATTGGTTCTTGCGAGAGTCAAAGCATAGCCGTTCAGATCAATTGCATAATCACCGACAACGGTTGCATCCTCAAGGAGCATATTGCTACGGCCGATAACGAAGGTCGTGCCTGCCTCATATGCATCGGAGGAAAGAAGAGCGGCAAGATTTACGAAGTTTCCGAAGTAATCAAAGGTTCCGTCGGGCTTAGCGGCCAAAACGAAGAATGCCTTAGAATCGTAATCGGGCTGAGCGGCTACGGTGAGTCCTGCCCAATCCTCGGAAACTACATTGCCGAGCACCGTCTCACCGTCCACGGTGAAGAGGTAATTGCCATTCGGCGTATAGAACTTCTTGGTATCGTAGATAGAGGGATAGAGGTAATAAACCTTTTCGCCGGGAATGGCGTACTCACAAACGCCATCTGCCCAAACGATCAGAGCCAGACCGGTCTTCTCGGTTACGATGCAGTCGGTTGCAAGCACGGCATCGCCGTAAACCGTCTCGCCCTTCTTGGTGGCAAGAACGAGCGCTTCATCCGCAAGGGAAACGCCCTCGGGAAGAGCCGCACCAACCAGAACGCTCACGCCGGAAAGAGCAAGGCCCTTAGCGAGAACGACCGTGGAGGTCTCGGATGCGGGAAGAGAAATGCCGGAAATCGCGCCGCCAAGCTTCAGAGCATAGGCTGCGGAGGAATCGATCAGAGCCGCATTCTTGGCAATCAGAGCCGCAGAGATCTCTGCGGAAAGCGAAGCATCTGCACCAACGAGCAGAGCCTTTGCACCGCTCAGAACGAAGACACCGCCCTCGATCTTCACATCGGCAATCTCGGCATCGGTCTTAAGGAGAGCAGAACCGAAGGCCATAAGATTTTCGCCCTTCACCTCGAAGGAGCAAGCCGCATCAAAGATCGCACCGAGGTTCTCAATCACGCCGCCGGCGACAGAGGACTTGATCTCGGCACCTGCGGCCGTCTCGGAAAGAACGATTGCGCTGTTTTCACCCGAAACCGCCAGCTTGTTACCTGCAAGATCCAAGGTGATGCCCGCGTTGATCACAATCGGCTCTTCAACCGTGATATCGCGCAGAAGCTTGATCTCGGCACCTGCGGGTGCTTCTGCAATCATCTCAACGAATTCACTGCGGGAGAGCGCATAGGTTTCAACATCATTTACGGTGATCGTGGCAAATACGTTCTTCGCCTTGATCACGGGAACGAGTCTGTAATAAGAGTTTGCGGCGTATTCGGGAACCGTGGAGAGAATCTCTCCGTTCAGCTTCCATTGGCCGTTGAAGGTATAAAGCACACCGTCGAGGCAGTACTGCGCGGGAATCTCCGTGCCGTCATAAACAACGGGGGTTCCGACGGTGATGGGGGTGTATCCTCTGGAATCAAGAACAAGACCCGTGTGATCTACCTCCCAAGCAAAATAAGCATACTTGGTTTTCTTAATAAAGGAAAGCTCGTAGGACTTCTTACCGGTGATGGGGTTGACGATCTCTTTTTCCACACCGCGAAGCTGAGGCTCAACCTCATAGCTGATCTTATAGCCTGCACGGTCAATCAAAACGGGATACTTTACAACCACATCCTCGATGTCCGCAAGAAGAACGATCTTTGCACCCGAAAGGGTGGAGGCGAACTTACAAGCCTTATCAAAGCGGTCAAACATCGTCTCCGTTCCGTTCACCTCAACAACCTTGAGAGTGGGCGTTCCGAGCGGATAATCGTAGTTTGCATCGTACTGAAGGAAGGGATAGGAGACAGCATTCAGATCGGGGAATTCGCCACCGTTCTTCACACGGTAGTTGAAGAATTCGCGAAGCTCGCGGCTCGTCTGATACTGTGCGATATAGAGGTTATCAAGGCAGATTCTCTGGTTTGCACCGGAGGCCGTGATACGGAAGGTCTGGAAATAGGTGGTATCCTTCGACCAGAATTCCTTGCCGTCGCCGATCAGGTTCTTTGCGAAGAGCTCACCGTCGATATAAGCGTAAGCCTCAACCGCATCCTGTCCCTGCAGGGCAGAAAGGAAGTTTCCGTTGTCCTTATGCGTTCCGCCAACCTGCACGATCAGCGTGAAGTGATGCCAGGTGCCGGGCTTGGAATCCAGCGTAACGCTACCCGCAAGAGGCGAGCCGGTGATCTTGGGCTGACCCGCGCTATTGGAGAAGTTGAAGTGCATATCGTTCAAAGCACCGTTCGCGCTGTTACGGGAGTTCCAGCCGACGGTAAGGCTCTTCACCGTCGTCCAATCCTCAGCCATAAAGTCGAACTCGGTGACGATATAATCACCCTTACCGAGGAATGCAATATTGCTTCCGCCGAAGTTGACGTTTCCGCCATCCTTGGTGAAATCAATCTCGTAATACTTATTAGCGGAAGACGAGCTATTGACCGCAATCGTCGAATTCGTGGCGGATCCGTCCTTTTCACCATCGAACTGTGCCAGAACCTGCGAGGGCTCCATCGTTGCCGCCGCGGCGGAGGCAATGGAGAAAATTCCCACAAGCATAGCGACCGAAACGGCCAGCATCAGGATTTTCTGCAGTTTTTTCATACAACTCTCCTATGTATATAAAACTTTTTTGATTAACAAAACCGAAAAATAGGCGCAATTTCCGCATCCTATAATTTTATATCTATATTATAGCACACCGCGCCCGTATTTTCCATAGGCAAAAAGACGATTTTGAGAAAAAATTTATATGCAACATATACAAATTCGCCCGCAGGCGGGCACCTGCGGGCGAACTCAATAAAAAATACTATGGTTTTCGGTATGCGCGTTAATTTTCCCCGTTCACCATCTGCATTTCGGCGGCCTTGGCGGCGGCCTTATTCACAAGCTCGGGAGAACGGAAGGTGGGAACGACGGCCTTCATCGCCTCCGTCACCGCCTCGGCGGCAATCTCGCCGCTATGCTCCTCCACGGCGCGGCGGAGGATCTGTAGCTTTTCATCCACCTCGGCACGGGTATAGGGCGTATCCTTCTCGATGAAGATCATATTATTTTCGGTCTTATCCAGCGTTTCGGTCTTTATGAGGAGCTCCTCATAAAGCTTTTCGCCGGGGCGCAGACCCGTTTCGACGATATCGATATCACGGTAGGGCACAAGGCCGGAAAGGCGCACCATATTCTCCGCAAGATCCAGAATGCGCACGGGCTTGCCCATATCAAGGACGAAGAGCTCTCCGCGCTTTGCCATCGCGCCCGCCTGCATAACGAGGCCCGATGCCTCGGGAATCGTCATAAAGTAGCGAATGATGCGCTTATCCGTGATGGTGATGGGGCCGCCCGCCTCAATCTGACGGCGGAAGAGCGGGATTACGGAGCCATTGGAGCCGAGAACGTTTCCGAAGCGAACGGCGGCAAAGGCGGTTTCACTATCCGTGCGGCATTGCACCACCATTTCGCAAACGCGCTTGGAGGCGCCCATCACGTTCGTGGGGTTTACGGCCTTATCGGTGGAAACGAGAATGAATTTCTTCGCACCGTATTTCTCCGCCATATCCGCGGTGTTATAGGTGCCGAGACAGTTGTTTTTGATCGCCTCCTGATTGCTGTGCTCCATCAGGGGCACGTGCTTATGCGCGGCGGCGTGGAAAACGATTTCGGGCTTGTAATGAGCAAAGACGGCTTCGAGACGCGCGCGGTCGCGCACCGAGCCGATCTCCACGGCAAGATCCAGAGCCGCGCCGTGGCGGCGAACCAATTCCTGCTGGATGTCGTAAGCGTTGTTTTCATATATATCAAAGATAATCAGCTTTGCGGGCGATGCCTTGGCGATCTGACGGCAAAGCTCACTACCGATCGAGCCGCCGCCGCCCGTTACGAGAACGGTCTTTCCGGCATAGAAATTCTTCGTTTGCTCATCATTCACCTTGAGGGAATTACGGAACAGAAGATCCTCGATGCGCATCTGTCTCAAAACGCGGCGCTCTCCGGGGGCATCGGTCACCGCCTGGTCCTTCAGCGGAAAATCATAAAGCTTAACCTTGCAGCCCGTGCGGCTGTAAAACTCGTGCAGCTCGCGCGCCATTTCTCCCGTGAGAGAGGGAACGGCAATGAAGATCTCGGCAACGGGCAGGGAGCGAAGCAGCTCCAGCGTTTGCTCCCCTTCGGGATACACCTTAACGCCGGATACGCGGCTACCAACCTTATCCGCACTTCTGTCGATGAAGCAAACGGGATAGTAATGCGAATGGGAATTGCAGGTCAGCTCCTCGGCAAGCAGAGCACCGACCGTGCCCGCACCGACGATGGCAACACCGATCTTATTGCGAAGCGGACCGCCTCTGTGGAAATAACGGTATCCCTGCTGATACACCAGACGCGAGAGGATCGTCAGCACATCCGCCGTGGCAACGAGGCCAACGCCGGCCTGAAGACCGAGATCCAACGCCGCGAAGGGCGCCGTGACGGAAATGGCGAGAACACCGCCCGCAAAATCCGCGAGGATCACCATCAGGAGCGAATGGGAATTCGCATAGCGCCAAACGTTGAAGTACACCATAAAAATGAGGCGCGAGGCGAAAACGCACATAAAGAAGATGAGTCCGTTCAGCACATATCCGACAGGCTGCAGGGGCACGACGGGTGCCGCCAGAGAATGGAAGAGCGCGGAAAGAAGGTAAGACGCCATAAATATGAAGGCATCGATGATAAAGAGGAATACCTTCCTGCGCTTCTTGAGAAGATCAACCACGTCCATAAAATCTCCGTTCAAGAGCAAAAAAATTGCCCGATTTTTATTCTTATCAGGGCGCAAAAAGCATACAACACGCCCAAGCCATTATAACGCATAGAAGCGCTTTTGTCAAGATGTAGTCGCAAAAATCTCTTTTTTAAAAGAAAAATCCCCCGTTTTCCCGCTTTTTTTCACAAGGCAGGTAACGAGGGATGGGGTTTATTTTCCAAAACAAGAACAGAGAAACGCCGAAAGTGCCGCGCCGTCCAGTCGCTTTTTGCTTCCCTTGACGGTCAGCGTCAGATTTTCGGGGACAAAAACCGTGCGCGCTACCTCACGCATTCTCTCACCCGTGACGGTGCGGTACGCCGCGATGCGGTCCTCAAGGCCGCGATACGGAAGCTCAAGAATGTGCGCATCGTATGCAAAAGTGAAGTTCAGCTCTCTTGCATCATCACAAAGCAAATATGCGTTATCCACATATGGCGCCTTAATCAAATCCTCTGTTTTGCAAATATTTGTTTTCAAATCGTTTAATATTTCGACGGCGATGCGGATCGATTCCTCCAGATTCTTCTCCTTTACCTCGAAGGAAAAATAGAAGCATCCGCAGTTTTTATAGCGGTCAATTCCGCCGTTGATATCGTAAAAGAGACCACGCTTTTCGCTCATCTCCACGAAAAATTTTGCGCCGTAGCCCGAAAGAAGGAGATCGTACAGAAGATCCAGCTCTGCAGAGCCGACACGCGCCATATCGAGATCAAAGTTAAAGCGAAGCATCGTGAAATCCGCATTTTTGATCTGCACGGCACAGCCGCGTCGCCCAAAGGCCTCGGGAAGGCGCGGTGCGCTTTCTCTCTTTTCACCGCTTGCCACGGGGTATTTTTCCACCGCGGACAAAAGCGCCGAGATCTCCGTCTCTCCCACGGCACCCGTTGCGTAGAAGAAGAGATTCTGCGATGTGAGAATGCTTTTGCGGAAGGTCTCAAGCTGCCGCCCCGTGACACGGGAAACCGAGCGCAGAGTGCCGACGATCGGATTTTTTAAGGAGCTATCGGGATAGAGAACGCCCGCGGTGAAGGCGGCGAGGGAATTCTTCTCGTCTCCCTCCCTTATCTCCGCCTTGATGCGAAGCCGCTCGAGATCGATCTCGGATTTCGGCAGAGTGATCTCGGAAAACACGCGGCAAAGGATCTCGGCCGCCTTGGCAAAATGCACCCTTGCGCCGCTGATATAGAACTGCACCATTTCATTATAGGTGGAGGCATTGAATTCCAGCCCGTATTTATCCAGCATCGCGTAGAGCCCCTCACCCATCTGATGATGGATGTTGCGAATGGTGATATGCTCGAGAAAATGCGTGATCCCGCTCTCCTCTTCCCTTTCATAAAGGCTCCCCGCGCGCACGAAGAGCGAAAGAAAAAATCCGTGCTGTGCCGCATTCTCCATTGCGAATACCCGCACGCCGTTTTTGCTTTCGTAGCTTTTTTCCCGCATAGATACGCCTCCTTTCGCTTTCGCGCTTTCTTCTTCCCTATATTATAACCTATTTTTTCTCAATATGCAAGTACCAGCGCCGCACCAAAACGGCGCGGCGCTGGTATTTTCTTTTATTTTCGCTTTTTCATCAGTCGATGGACTTATCGATGGCGAAGCGCGTGATCTTTCTGGAGGTATTCTTCGGGAATTCCTCTGCGCGAAGCTTCACCTTGCCGACAGTCTTATAAGAAACGTTCTTCTTATTGATCTCCTTCACGGCATCCTCAAAATAGGTCTGTGCATCGGTGATATTACGCATCTTCAGCGCCTCCTCATCCGGGAAGATCTCCGCAACGATGATCTCCTTGGAGGGATCGGATTTGCTCTCACCTGCATAAACGACAACCTCGCCGACACCGTATACGCCCTGAATATCATTTTCGATCTCCTCGGGATATACGTTCTTACCGTTAGAGAAGATGATCAGGTTCTTCAGACGGCCGGTAATATAAACCCATTGATCCTCCTTGCCGCTGATGGGGTTGATCTCGGTGATCACCTTACCGTAGTCACCCGTCTTGAAGTAGCCCTCCTCGTCGAAGGCAGCGGCGGTGGCTTCCTCATTCTTGAAATATCCGATCATACGGTTGGGGCCCTGATAGCAGATCTCACCCTCGCCGTTTTCATCGGGATCGGCGATCTTCACGTGGCCGCCGATGATGGGCATACCAACCGAGCCCTTCTTGCGGTATTCGTTACGGTTGCAGGAAATCAGAGGTGCGCACTCGGTGATACCGTAGCCATTCAGGATGACAACGCCAATCGACTCAAAGAAATCGATCACGTCCTGATTCAGCGCCGCACCGCCGCAGATGATCATTTCAAGCTCACCGCCAAAGTTTTTCAGAATCGATCCAAAGAGCTTCTTGCGAAGATCGATGCCGACACGGCGCAGAATATTGGATATTTTGATCATCGTTTTCACGAGCTTCAGCTTGCCTTGCTTCTCGATCGCGCTCATAATGCGCTTATAGAAGGTTTCAACGAAGAGAGGCACGAGCACAAGGTGCGTGGGACGGAAGGCGGCAAGCTCGTTCATAATGTAACGGATGCCTGCCGAGATATAAATCTCACAGCCCTGCGCATAATGGCCAACGAAATTGACCGTGGAGCCGAAGGTATGGTGCGGAGGAAGCACGCACATCGTGCGCTCCGTGATCCGGAAGTTATACATTCCCTGCTCCATATCCGAGCAGATATTCTTGGAGGTGAGCATAACGCCCTTGCCCTTGCCCGTGGTTCCCGAGGTAAACACGATGGAGGCCAATGCATCTGCATCGATCTCGTAGTCGTAATAGATATTGTTGCCGCCGCGATACTTTTCGTCTCCCGCAAGGCGAACGCTCTCAAGAGAGATCGCACCCTCGTGGATCGCATCGCCGATCTCGATCATCTTTTCCATCAGGGGAAGATTTTCCTTTGCCTCCCATACCTTCTTCGAAGCAACCGTGGAATACACGCAGGCCGTGCACTCGGCCGTTCCGAGGATCGAGGCCATATCGGGAGCGGGAAGCTCCTTATCGATCGGCACGGTGATCGCGCCCATGCTCATCAGCGCGAAATAGGAAAACGCCCATTGCGGCGAGGCCTCTCCGATGATCGCAACCGTCTTGCCCGAAAGTCCCATCATATGGAACTCGGTTGCCAAGGCGCGAACAAAGGCGCGGCCCTCCTCGTAGGTAAAATGAAGAATCTCCTTATCGTTCGGGTTCTTCTTATAGGAAAACGCGATCTTATCGGGATAGCGATCCGCTACGTTCTCCGTCATTTCTCTAAGGTTAGCAAACTTCGTTGTCTCATAAAGAGGATAGTTTCTTTTTCTGTTCTTGAAAGCCATACGGTTTCCTTTCTTTACAATGCTTTTTTGATTGCAATAGAAGTTTACCATTTTTTTGCTGCCGTTGTCAAGTTTTTTGCGCATTTCCGGCCGTCTCCAAAATAGAGAAGGCCGCTCTCCCGCAGGGCGAATTCTTCTCTACCCGCAGGAGAGTTGGGCAAAAACGGCAGAAAAACGCGGCAAAAAGGCCAAAAGCTTATAAAAAACGGGCACTTGACAAAAGTCGCGCGCAATGGTATACTTTTATAAATGAATCAAGGATTGCTTTGGTGCGCGCGGCGAAAGAATGCCCAAAGACAAAAAAGCAAGGCCGAAATGCGCATCGGGATAAATCACTTTTTTAAGAAGGGAGATCCCAAATGACCGTTCTTATCACCGATTGCGGTGCCGTCTCGGACGGAAAAACCGTTTGCACAAAAGAGATCCAGCGCGCCATCGATCTTTGCCCGAAGGGCGGCGAGGTTCTGATCCCTGCGGGAAAATTTCTTTCGGGAGCTCTCTTTCTCAAAAGCAATATGACCCTGCGCCTCGAAAAGGGCGCGCCTTTGCGCCGCGCAGGATCCTGCGCATTTTCCGCTGATGACCTATCGCTACGAGGGCTGTGAATCGCTCTGCTATACTTCCCTGATCAACACGGACAGCGCGCCGCACGAAAACATTTCCATTCTCGGCGAGGGCGTGATCGATGCGGGCGGTATGCCGCTTTACGAAGCGGAGCGCGCCGAGGCCAAGGGAAAGCGCGGCCGTGCCGTTTGCCTGCGCAATACGCGCGGCGTGACCGTGCGCGGTGTGACCGTGCGCCAATCCCCCGCATGGTGCCTGCACCTGATCTATTGCAACGAGGTCCTTCTTGAGGATGTAAAGATCTTCACGAAATACGACGAGGACGGAAACCTCTGCGATATGTTTAACGGCGACGGAATCGATCTGGATTCCTGCTCGGACGTCACGGTGCGCAGCTCTCTCATCGGAAGCGAGGATGACTGCATTGCCATCAAGAGCGGCCGCGATGTCGAGGGGCGCAGAGTCGGAATCCCTTCTAAGAATATTCTGATTGAAAACTGCCGCTTCATCAGCGGCTTCGGCGTTGCCATCGGAAGCGAAATGAGCGGCGGCGTTGAGAATGTAACGGTGCGCAACTGCCGCTTCGAAAACACCTTCGGCATCGTCAGCATCAAGCCCATCCGCCCGCGCGGCGGCTATGTTAAAAACATCCTTTACGAAAACTGCACGCATAAAAACGAGAGCCTTGAGCACAGAGACTGCCTCTGGTACAGAGGTGCGATCTATATCGACGGCTTTTACGGAAAGGAAGAGGGCGATTTCGATGCAGACGAAAAGCGCCCCGTGGACGAAACAACGCCTCTCGCAGAGGGCATCACGCTGAAAAATCTCAGCGCAGAGACGATTGCGGGCCGCGGCGTTTATATCTGCGGACTTCCCGAGCGCCCGATCAAGGGACTGGTGATCGAGAACGTGAGGGTGGCAGGCATCAAGGAGCCTTATCTATACAATCTCGAGGATGCACACATCACGGATTCGGCATTCACCGTTATAAAATAAATTCTGAATTTCAAGGAAAGGAAAGCAAGCGATGCTCCCAGAAGCCTTTATAAAACGAATGCAGGCGCTTCTCGGCGATGCGACAGAGGAATTTCTCGCGGCATTGAAGGAAGAGCCCGTGCGCGCCCTGCGCATCAACCGCATCAAGGCAATGGATGCCGAGGCAGAGCGGCTGTGCCCCTTTCCCATCACGCCGCTGGCCTATGATCCCGACGGCTATATTTTCAACGAGACACACATCGGGCAAACGCCCTTGCACCACAGCGGCGGCATTTACGTGCAGGATCCGGGCGCTATGAGCGCCGTTGCCGCCCTGCCGCTGAAAAAAGGAATGCGGGTTGCGGATTTCTGTGCAGCACCCGGAGGAAAATCCGCGCAGATCGCCGCCGCAATCAGCGAGGAGGGGATGCTCTTCTGCAACGAATTCATTCCCTCTCGGGCGAAGATCCTTGTTGGCAACCTCGAAAGACTCGGCGTGAGAAGTGCCATCGTCACCTCCACGGACACGGCAAGCTACAAAAAATGGTTTTCCGCTTATTTTGATGCCGTCGTTGTGGATGCGCCCTGCTCCGGCGAGGGTATGTTCCGAAAAAACGAGACCGCGATCGAGGAATGGAGCGAGGAAAACGTGCGCCGCTGTGCCGAGCGGCAAAGAGAAATTCTTGAAAATGCGGCCACCACCGTGAAGGACGGTGGCTATCTGCTCTATTCCACCTGCACCTTCTCCAAGGAAGAAAACGAGGAGAATGTGGTTTGGTTTTTGCGTACGCATCCGGACTATACGCTGGTCAAAACCAAAGACGAGATTCTCCCCTACACTGCGGCGGGCGTTTTTCTTCCCGATGCGGAGGACATTCCTCTGCATTATTGCCGCAGGTTTTATCCGCAGATTTCCAAGGGCGAGGGGCAGTTTGTCGCTTTGATGCAAAGAAAAACGAGTGATTTACCAACAATCCTTTACAAAGATGCTTCCGAGCCCTTAAAGAAGGATGAAGCGAAGGTGGCGGAGGACTTTATCAAATCGCATTTGAATCTCCCGAAGGGACTTTGCATTCGCCGCGTTGGCGATCGCATTTCCATACTGAAGGAAGGAGAGGCGATTCCGCCACGCTCGGTTTTTCTCAGCGGCGTTTGCCTCGGCGAAATCGCAAAGGGGCGGCTGATTCCGCACCATCAGCTTTTCAGCGCGCTCGGCGAATGCTTTTTCACCAAGATCCCGCTTTCCGATGCGGAGGCCGCACGCTATCTGCGCGGTGAGGAGCTTGCCGCAAGCGAGGGGCAGGGCTATGCCGCCGTTTTCTATAACGGCATCTCTCTCGGCGGCGCAAAGGTCGCAAACGGGCGCCTCAAAAACCATTATCCCAAGGGGCTTCGCAACCCTTAATCTTCTTTTGTTTTTCAATAATTGAAAATAAATATTTACAAAACAGGAGTTTTACACTATGAACGAGAAAGTTTTAGCAACCGTTAACGGTTTGCCGATCACCGATGCGGACGTTTCCGCATTCCTTCGCGGAATGGGCCAGAATGGACAGGCTTACGACAATCCCGAGGGACACAAGGCCGTGGTTGGCGAGCTTGTGGCACAGAAGCTTCTGCTTCTTGATGCACAGAAGAACCTCTACGAGGCGGAGCCTGCCTTCAAGGAGCAGCTCAAGAAGGCCAAGGAGGGCCTGCTTGCAAACTACGCACTCGAAAAGGTGATCGGCGGCGTTCGCATCACGGACAAAGAGGTTGAGGACTATTATAACGAGAATAAGGAAAAATTCGTTTCTCCCGCAACCGTAAACGCAAGCCACATCCTCGTGGATTCCGAGGAGAAGGCAAAGGAGATCCTTGCAAAGATCGAAAGCGGCGCGCTGAGCTTTGAAGATGCGGCAAAGGAATATTCCTCCTGCCCCTCCAAGGAAAACGGCGGCTCGCTCGGCGATTTCGGCAGAGGCCAGATGGTTCCCGAATTTGATGCGGCTGTTTTCGCAATGGAGATCGGAGAGATCACGAAGGAGCCCGTCCAGACGCAGTTTGGCTACCACCTGATCCGTCTCAACGAGAAGAAGGAAGGCGAAAGCATTGCGCTTGAAGCCATCAAGGGCAGACTCAGCCAGCAGCTTCTTTCCCAGAAGCAGCAGAAGGCTTACGAGAGCCGCGTGAACCAGCTGAAGATCCTCTTCCCCGTGGATATGATGATCTGATGAACGAGGAGGCGCTTCTGGAGGGGCGACTCGCCGAGCTCTGCCAAAAGAGCTTTGAGCGCGACCTCTTCACCTTCACGGACTTTCTCGGTCTCGCGGAGCAAACGGTGCTTCGCAGGGTAACGAAGGGCACTCCCGCCTCGCATATCACGCTTTTCGGCGGTATAGAGGGGTGTGAGCGCGTGATGGCGCGCTTCGGCGATCCCGAGCTTCTCGGATGGGAGGAGCCCTTCCCCATCGTTTGCTTAAAAATCGCGCCCAAATCCCAAAAATTCGCAGATCAGCTGACGCACCGCGATTTTCTCGGCGCTTTGATGTCTCTCGGGCTCAAGCGCGAGATGCTCGGTGATATTGCTATCTTTGAAAACGAGGGATATCTTTTCTGCGAGGAAAAGATGGCCGCGCATATTCTCTCCTCGCTCACGGAGGTGCGCCATACGGCCGTCACCGCAGAGATCGCGGAAAGCATCCCCGAGGGAAAGCTTTTTCGCACGCAGAGCGTGACCGTTCAGATCCAAAGCGAGCGACTGGACGCTATCGTTGCAAAGGTCTTCTCTCTTTCCAGAGAGGAGGCGCAGGGATATTTTCTGAAATCCCTCGTTTTTGCCGACGGCGTGCAGATCGATTCCCCGTCCTATACCCCCAAGGCGGGTGAGCGCATCAGCGTTCGCACCAAGGGCAGATTTATCTACCTCGGCGTTGCTTCTCTTTCCAAAAAAGGAAAGCTCAATGCGCAGATTGAAAAATTCGTTTAAGCCTTATAAAAAGCGGAGACCTCAAAAAACGAGGCCTCCGCTTTTTTCATATTCCGATGTTCCATTAAAGAACAAAATCTTTGTTTTCTTATATTTTTTTGTTTTCAAAAAAATGCAAAAGCGTTTTTTGCTTAGAAAATTTCAAGTGCCGCAAGAATATCGGCAGGCGCTTTTGCAAGAAAATCCGCGCCCCTTTCGCAAAGCTCCGCTTCGTCTCTATATCCCCAGAGAACGCCGACGGAAAGCCCCGCACCGTAGTTTTTCGCGGTCTCGATATCCTCGCCGCTATCGCCGATAAAGGCGGTTTCCGAGGCATCAACGCCGAGCGCCTCAAGGATCGGCACCACAGCGGCAGGGTTCGGCTTCAGCGGTACGCCCGCCTTTCCTCCTGCGACGATCGGGATGCGATCTCCGAAGAATTTCTCCACCAAGGGACGCACGGCGCCCTCCGGCTTATTGGAAAGAACGGCAATGCGCACACCTGCACGCGCAATCTTCTCCACGACCTCGGGGATGCCCGCATACGGCTCCGTGAGATAATCGGGCGCGGCATTATAATTTGCATCATATGCCGAGAAGAACGCCTCAAAATCCGAAACCGAGGCACCTACTGCCTCGAGGGCACGGGCAAGAAGATTTCTTGCGCCCTTTCCGACCATCCTGCGGCATTCCTGCTCCGAGACCTGCGAGCCGCAAACGCTTGCAAGCGCTCGGTTCAGGTAATGCGTGATCGTGCCAAGCGTATTCAGAAGCGTTCCGTCCAGATCAAATATACAAGCCTTGATCTTCATTTTCTTTTCCTCACAGCTTCTTCAGCTTGGCAAAGGTGGCCATCAGCTTTTTCTCCACGCCGTTATCAAACCGCACCTGATACAGAACGTCGCCGCCCATATCCTTGGCTAAAATGATCTCGCCCTCGCCAAAGGCCGTATGGTGCACGCGCGTGCCGACGGGGAATTTCTGAACGCCGAAGCTTTTCGGCTCGGCCTTGGGCTTCGGCGCACCGCCGAAGGGCTTCTGCCCGATGCCGCCATAGCCGACGCCGATCGGCGCCGTGCCGACACCCGCAGGACGACGGGGCGCATATCCGCCGCCGACACCAACGGCACCGCGCGGAGGAATCACGCGGGGCTTCGGTCTCACCGTCAGCTCCTCGGGCACCTCGTCCCGAATGAAGCAGGAAAGACTGCCGTAAGCCGTTCTGCCGTACATCATACGGTTTTTCGCATAGGAAATAAAGAGCTGCTCCTTGGCGCGGGTGATTGCAACATAGCAAAGTCTGCGCTCCTCGCTCATTTGCTCGGGCTCGCTCATATTGGATTGCGAGGGGAAGATGCCATCCTCCATGCCCGCAAGGAATACCACAGGGAACTCAAGACCCTTGGCCGAATGGATCGTCATCATCACGACGGCATCGGCGTTTTCATCGTATTTATCGACATCGCTGACAAGAGAAATTTCCTCAAGGAAGCCGGCGAGCGTGATCGGCTCACCGTTTTCATTCTGGCGCTTCTCATATTCGGTTGCGGCGGCGACGAATTCCTTGACATTCTCAATTCTTCCCTCGCCCTCAAAACCCTCGGCCTCCAGCATCTTGCGATAGCCGGTTTCCTCAAAAAGCGCCGTGAGAAGCTCGGAGGGAAGCTCCTTGCCCTCCTTGATTCTTTCAATATCCGTAACGAACTGTGCAAGCTTCGTTCCTGCGCGGCCAAGTGCGGTGAAGCTCTCGGCCTTCTTCATTACCTCATACATCGAAAGGCCGTTTTCGCGCCCCAGCTGCTCGACAGTCTCCACCGCCACCGCACCGATGCCGCGCTTTGGCTCGTTGATGATGCGATTCAGGCGAAGATCGTCCCTCGGCGTGGCGCAAACCGAGAGATATGCAAGCATATCCCGGATTTCCTTGCGGTCATAGAAGCGCTGACCGCCGAGAATACGATACGGAATACCGCTCTTGGTGAAGGTCGTCTCCAGCGAGCGCGCCAGCTCGTTCACACGGTAAAGAATCGCATAATCGCTGTATTTTTTGCCGTTTTCCAGACGGTGCTTCGTGATCGTTTCGATGATATAGCGGCCCTCGTCAATCTGATCGGCGGCCTCCTTGATCACGATGCGCTCTCCTGCGCCCTTATCTGACCAAAGCTTCTTTGCGTGGCGATCCGAGTTATGCGAGATGATCGCGTTTGCAGCGTTCAGAATGTTCTCCGTGGAGCGGTAGTTCTGCTCCAGCTTCACCACGAAGGCATCGGGATAGGTCGTATCAAAATTCAGAATATTCTCGATCGTTGCGCCGCGGAATTTATAAATACTCTGATCGTCGTCTCCAACGACCATCAGATTTCTCTCTCTGTCAGAGAGAAGCTTCGTTAAAACGAACTGCGCATAGTTCGTGTCCTGATACTCATCCACGAGCACATAGCGGAACTTGCGCTGGTAATAAAGGCGGGGCTCCTCAAAATTCTCAAGGATGCGAACGGTTTGCATAATAATATCGTCGAAATCCATCGCATTATATTCCTTGAGCTTCTTCTGATAGAGACGGTAGATCTCGCGGATGCTCTTGGTGCGCGGATCGCGATCGATCTGAAAGGCATCGGGATCCTCCAGCCGATCCTTGGCACGGCTGATCGCGGATGCAACCGCCTTGGCGGCAAGGCTCTTCTCATCGATGGAGAGCTCCTTCATGCAAACGGAGATCAGGCGCTTCTGATCGTCGGCATCATAGATGGAAAAGCCCGGCTGGTAGCCGAGAAGCTCTGCATACTTGCGCAGAATACGAAGGCAAATCGAATGGAAGGTTCCCGTCCATACCGAGGCGGAAACCTCGGGATCGGGGAAAACGCGCTCCAGTCTTTCGCGAATCTCCCTTGCGGCCTTATTCGTGAAGGTGAAGGCCAGAAGCGCCCAAGGCGGGCAGGGATCCGAGATAAACTCGGGAAGGATCTGCGCAATCTCCTCGGGACTGCTTTCCAGCGCGGCCTCCAAGGCATCCGTCATATCCAGACTAACGCTCTCGGGGATGCGATCGGTGTGATACGCATCGCCATATTTAATGAGGTAGGAAATGCGGTTGACGAGCACCGTCGTCTTTCCGCTTCCCGCGCCCGCAAGCACCAGAAGCGGCCCCTTTGCGTGAAAAACCGCTTCTCTTTGCTTCTCATTCAGCCGCGCGCCGTACACCTTATCAAAAAGGCGGCGTTTTGCCGCGAGAAAGCGCTCTTTTTTATCCTCTGTCTTCATTTGCATCGCTTTTTTCCTTCGTTGATCTCAAAATCGTATTTTATGCGAATCAATTATTCGCAAATGCATTTTTACCCTCTTCTCTTCTCCTAAAATCGGAGCAACGGCGGGTCGCTCGAATTGCACTTTTCCCGAATGTCAAGAGGGTTTTCAAAAAAAATCAAAAAAATGAGTTTTCCACAATGTTCGGTGTGGAAAATGTGGAAAACAAGGCGGACAACCCCTTCATTCTCGGAAGGTTTGGTAAAAAATTCCTGAGTTTTCCACAACCGCGATTGTGGAGACTGTGGAAAACTCAACCTTTCTTTTTCCGCACTTTTACATCAAAAACGCACATTTTCAGAAAAAACGCTTTTTTTCGCGCACCGCCGTACTGCCTCGTTTTTTGGGGCTTTTGAGCGGCGTATTTTGTACGAAGATTTTGCGTTTTTCGTTTTTGGGCGTTTTTCACGAAAGGCTCTCAGCGCCCCGTGCGCTTTCTTTGTGCACTTTTTTCTTTCCCCTTGGAGGAGGGCGCATTTTTTCTTTTTTGACCGCCGCTGAGGCGCTCCGCCTCGCGCAAAATCCGCTCCGTATCCGCGCCGAAAACGCGCGTAAGCTTTTTCTGCTTCTTTTTCGCATCCGCATACGGTGACTGCACGGCAGAGGGCTTGCGGGAATGTGCGGACGCGCCGTGTGCTCCCGTGCGCTTTGCCTGCGCGCCTCTTGCGGCAGGGCGCTCGTATGCACCGTTTCTCCCCTCCTTACCAAAGGCGGGACGAACGAGGCATTCCGCCCCCGTTCCGATCAGATCCTCCCTGCCTGCAAGGCGAAGCGCCTCGCGGACGAGGTTGGCGTTTTCAGGCCGCTTAAACTGCAAAAGCGCGCGTTGCAGCTGTTTTTCGTGATAATCGGTCGTGACGGGAACGCGCTTGCCCGTCATCGGGTGGATACCCGTATAATACATCACCGTGGAGATCGTTCCGGGGGTGGGATAAAAATCCTGCACCTGCTCAGGCGAATAGCCCCATTTTTTGAGCCAGAGCGCCATTTCCACGGCATCCGCCAGCGTTGCGCCGGGATGTGAGGACATCAGATACGGAACGAGATACTGCTCCAGCCCCGCATCCTTGCAGAGCGAGAAGAATTTGCTCTTGAATTTTTCAAAAACCTCGATGGGCGGCTTGCCCATCATCGCCAGAGCGCCGTCCGAGCAATGCTCGGGGGCAACCTTCAGCTGACCCGAGGTGTGGTGCTCGACAAGGCGGCGGAAAAACGAGGGGTCCTTATCATAAAGAAGGTAATCAAACCGGATGCCCGAGCGCACGAAGACCTTCTTCACGCCCGCAACGGCCTCTACCTCCGAAAGAAGCCGTGCATACTCGGAATGATCCACCAGAAGATTTTTGCAGGGCGTTGGGGCAAGGCACTTTCTGCGCTCACACATACCGTTTTTCTCCTGCTGTGCGCAGGAGGGATAGCGGAAATTCGCCGTTGGGCCGCCAACGTCGTTGATATAGCCCTTAAAGTCCTTCATTGCGGCAATCTTTTTCGCCTCAGCCACCACGCTTCCGATACTGCGGGAGCGAACCTCGCGCCCCTGATGGAAGGCAATGGCACAGAAGTTGCAGGCACCGAAGCAACCGCGGTTATGAATGATGGAATGCTTCACCTCCGCAATGGCGGGAACGCCGCCCTCCGCCTCGTAATCGGGATGGTATTCGCGCGTATACGGCAAGGCATACACACGATCCAGCTCTTCTCTGGAAAGCGGGGGCATCGGGGGATTCTGCACGAGCATCTTATCGCCGTAGTATTCGATCACGGCACGCCCCCGCACGGAATCCGTGTTTCGGTATTGCACCGCAAACGCGGCGGCATAGGCCGCCTTATCGCTCTTCAGATCATCATATTCTCCGACCTGCACACTCTCGAAGAAGACAGGCTCGTCTCTTTTACAAAGATACACGCTTCCGCGTACATCACGGATTTTTTTGATCGGAACCCCCTTATCCAGAAGCGCCGCGATGCGAAGGAGAATATTTTCTCCCATACCATAGGTCAGAAGATCTGCGCGGCTATCCACGAGAATACTGCGGCGCACGCGATCATCCCAATAATCGTAATGCGCAAAGCGGCGAAGAGAGGCCTCAAGGCCGCCGAGAATGATCGGAATATCTCCGTACGCCTCGCGGATGCGGTTGCAATACACGATGGCCGCGCGATCGGGGCGGCGCCCCATTTTGCCACCGGGGCTATAATAATCCGAGGAGCGCTTTTTCTTTGAAACCGTGTAATGCGCGACCATCGAATCGATATTTCCCGCCGTGACGAGAAAGCCGAGGCGCGGGCGGCCAAAGCGGCGAAAATCCTCACAGCTCTTATAATCGGGCTGAGAAAGAATGGCAACGCGGAAGCCTGCCGCCTCCAGAACGCGGCTGATAATCGCAACGCCAAAGGACGGATGATCCACATAAGCATCACCCGTTACAAAAACGAAATCCGCCTCACTCCAGGCGCGTGCGCGCATATCCTGCATCGAGACGGGAAGAAATTCCTCGCGATTTGCCATATATCGCCTTTCCCTTTCTTTTTTCTTTATTTTCTTTATTGTGGACAAAAACCGTCCGAAAGAAGAATCCTCGGGCGGTTTTTGCCGTTTTTGCAAACAATAGTTTTCTTTTAGATGGTGAACGAATCGAGCTCGACCTCGGTCTGCGTTCCGTCTCCCATATTGCGGAGCTGAGCTTTTCCGCATTCGATCTCGCTATCTCCGAGAATCAGCGTATAAGCCGCGCCGATCTTATTGGCATACTTCATCTGCGCCTTCAGGCTTCTGCCGACAACGTCACACTCGCAAAAAACGCCGTTTTGACGAAGTCTTTCCGTGATGGCCATTGCCGTCACAGCGGCCGCCTCGCCGAGAGCGGCGATATAAAGACGGGGCGAGGGCGCCAAAATTTCCTTATCCAGCCCCTGCTCCTTCATTGCGAGGATCACGCGCGTGATTCCCATACCGAAGCCGATGCCGGGAAGAGAGGGACCGCCGATGGACTCCACGAGCCCGTTATAGCGGCCACCGCCGCAAACCGTGGACTGCGCGCCGATGCCCTCGGCAATAAACTCAAATACGGTGCCCGTATAATAATCGAGGCCTCTGACGATGGCGGAATCGATCTCATACGGCACGCCCATTTTATCCAGCATCTCGGTGAGAAGCTTGAACTTATTCTCGCAATCGCCGCAAAGGTGATCCACGGTGCGCGGTGCGCCCTTGGCAAGAGCGGCGCAGGGGGGATTCTTGCAGTCGAGAAGGCGAAGGGGATTTTTCAGAAGGCGCTCCTTGCAGGTATCGCAAAGCTCACCCTTATGTCCCTCAAAATAATTCACGAGTGCCGCGCGATAATCGGGGCGGCAGGTGGGGCATCCGATCGAATTGATATGAAGCTTCACATTCTTCAGACCAAGGCGGCGGAGCACCGAGGCCGCAAGCGCAATCGCGGTTGCATCCGATGCGGGATGATCCGAGCCGAACATTTCCGTTCCGAACTGGAAGAACTCGCGGCTTCTGCCTGCCTGAGGCTTTTCGTGTCGGAAGCAGGAGATGATATAATAATACTTGAGGGGCATCGTTTCGCTATACCGACCGTTTTCGATCAGCGCGCGGGCAACCGAGGCCGTTCCCTCAGGGCGCAGAGAGATCGAGCGATTCTCGTCTCTATCCGCGAAGGTATACATTTCCTTTTGCACGACATCCGTTGTATCACCGACGCCACGTACAAAAAGCTCGGTATTCTCAAAGGTGGGCGTGCGGATCTCGCCGAAGCCATAGCGCTCGGCCTCCTCGCGCATTACCTTCTCGATATGACGGAAAAGGACGGTCTCCTCAGGGAAAATATCCATCGTTCCTTTAATCTTCTGAATCATTTTCTTTCTCCTCCTTATGCGCCTCCTCCATCAAATAAAGAAGTCGCTCTTCCTTCTTCAAAAAGCAAAGCATACCAACGAGAGCCTCAAAGCCCGTGGCATACCGATAGTCTGCCGCCGTGGCACCCTTGGGACGGTGCGGATGTGAGGCATTCGCCGCGCGGCGGAAAACGCCCTCCTCCTCCTCGGTGAGAAGAGGCAGGATCCTGCGCATTCTCTGCGCCTGCTTCCCCGCCGTGACGAAGGCGAGGGCGGCGGCATTCAGATCCTTCGCCTTTTCGATTCCCGATTCGATCAAGCGCCGCCTGACGAAAAGAGAATACCAAGCGTCTCCGAGATAGGCCAGCGCCGCACCCGAAGGCAGATTTGCACCGATGATCCTCTCCTGCATCCCTAAAGTCTCCCTTTTTTCGAAGGTTTTTTCACTCGTATGATTATACCATATTCCGCGTGTAAAATCAAGGTCTTACGCATAGAATTATTTTTATATTGAAAAAAATATTTTAGCATAGGTCTTGCTTTTGGCGGCAAGGATATGCTATAATTATAAGAAAGAGAGCACCGCGGCGAAAATTTGCCGCGCAATTTTGCCAATGCAAACGAGGATACTATGCAAAATTCGGAGAATTTCCGCTATATTGAAAAGAATTACCGCGAGCTGAGAGCGGAGATCGATGCGCTCACCGCGAGACTCGGCCGCCCGCCCGTGACGCTGGTTTGCGTGACGAAAAGCGGAAGCGACGAGGAGCTTTTGGCTCTGGCGCACTTCGGTGCCACCGATATGGGCGAAAACCGCCCGCAGGAGGCCGCAAGAAGAAAGACGCTCCTTTTGGAAAACGGATACAGCACCGTGATGCACGAGATCGGTAATCTGCAAACCAACAAGGTGAAGCTGATCGCGGATAAGTGCGCTCTGATCCATTCGCTCGATTCGCTCTCCCTTGCCAAGGAGATCGATAAGCAGGCAAAAAAGCTCGGAAGAAAAATTCCCGTGCTGATGGAGATCAACAGCGGAAGAGAAGAAAACAAGGGCGGAATCCTCCCCGAGGACGCGCTTGCGTTTTTCGAAAAGCTTAAGGACTACGAGGGGATCTCTCTCGTCGGCGTTATGACGATGGGGCCCAATCTTGAAACAAGCGAGGAATATCGCCCCTATTTCAAGGAAACCAAGAAAATTTTTGACGCGATTGCCGCGCGTGGCGGATACGAGACGGAATCGCCCGTTCTCTCTATGGGAATGAGCGACAGCTATCTCACCGCGATTGAAGAGGGGGCAACCCTCGTGCGCGTCGGACGGCGACTCTTTAAAAAATAAAGGAGAAAGAAAATGTTTCAGAAATTAACCGATCGACTCAAGGAAAAGACCAGAGCGCAGGAGGAGATCTCCTTCAAGAATTTCGAGGAGAGCACCGCCGCGCCCCAGCCGAAGCCCGCACCCGAGGAGCCCAAGGCCATTCGCAGTGCGCCCGGAAGCAAGGACAGCAATATTGAGCTCAAGGTGGTTCATCCCGAATCCTTCGCAGAGGTCAGCGACATTGCGGACTATCTTCTCGAGGGCTGCACCGTGATCCTGAATCTCGAACTTTTTGATGCGCCGACCACGCTTCGTATGCTGGATTTCCTCAACGGCGTTACCTATTCCACCGGCGGAGATATCAAGCAGGTGGCCGCAGGAACCTATATCATCACCCCTCACAACGTGGACGTGACGGGAGACGATCTTCTTTAATGCTTTCGGCATAAGAGGTGCGTTTTGACAACCATACTTTTCATTTTCGCAAAATGCGTGTCCATTCTTTTATCAGCAGTTTCCTTTTGCATGCTCGTGCGAATGGTGATCTCTTTCTTCCCTGCCTTTCAGGACAGCCGCGTCAGTATTTTCACGACGGTGGTGACGGAGCCATTCATCATTCCCGTGCGCGCCGTTCTTTATCGACTCGGCATAGGACAGGATTCTCCGATTGACTGGGCCTTCTCTCTTACCTACATCCTGATCTATATTCTTCAGCTCTTTTTGCCCGTGGTGTAGGTCAAAAAAACAAAAAACGGCCGTGCGCTCTCTGCTTGCTCCGACCGTTTTTTATTCTTATTTAAGGAAAGAAAAAATGAAGCTTCGAATTCTTTCGCGTTTTGAATACCTTCTCTATCTCGGCATCACGCTCGGCGGTATCGTGATCGATCAGGTCACGAAGCTTTTGGCCGTTCGCTTTCTTATGCCGATCGATACCTGCCCGCTTTTCGAGGGCGTTTTGCATCTGACCTATGCGGAAAACCGCGGGGCGGCCTTTGGTATGCTGGCAAACAATCGCTGGGTTTTCCTCATCGTTTCCACCGTTGCGATCCTTGGAATGGCCTTCTATCTTTTCGCAGGGCTTTCCGAGGGAAGGCTGGCGGGCATTTCGCTTGCAATGATCATTTCGGGCGGCATCGGCAATATGATCGACCGCATCGGCCTCGGCTACGTCGTTGATTTCATCGATTTCCGACTGATCAACTTTGCCATCTTCAACGGCGCGGATTCCTTTGTTTGCGTTGGTGCGGGGCTTTTGGTGCTTGCACTCGTGCGCGATATCATCAAGGAAGGCAAGGAAAAGAAATAATATGATCTTCACCGTCAAGGATGGGGAGGGCACGCGGCTTGACAGCTTTCTTCAAGCGCATTCCGAGCTTTCCCGCAGTGCGGCCGCGAGGCTTTGTGAGGAGGGCTCCGTCACCGTGAACGGAAGGGCACAGGGCAAGAAGTTTGCCGTTTCGGCGGGAGACACGATCGAGCTTTCGATCCCCGAGCCGGCGCCCACGGAAGCAAAGCCCGAGAACATTCCCTTGGATATCGTTTTTGAAGATAAGGACATCGTTGTGATCAATAAGCCCTCGGGAATGGTGGTGCATCCTGCACCGGGAAATTACGAGGGAACGCTCGTCAACGCCCTGCTCCACCATTGCGGAAGCGAGCTTTCGGGCATCGGCGGCGAGATCCGCCCCGGCATCGTGCACCGCATCGATAAGGATACGAGCGGCCTGCTCGTGGTTGCGAAAAACGACCTTGCGCATCGCGCCCTTTCCGAGCAGCTGGAGGGGCATCGCATCGTGCGCGAATATCACGCGCTGGCATACGGCGGCTTTCGCGAGGAAAGCGGCACCGTGAAAAAATGGATCGGGCGCCATCCCGTGGACAGAAAGAAAATGGCAATCCTCCCCGAGGGCGCAAGCGGCGCAAAGGATGCCGTGACGCACTATGAGGTGCTTGGGCACTACGGCGAGGTCTCCTATCTCAAGCTCCGGCTTGAAACGGGGCGCACCCATCAGATCCGCGTGCATATGGCATCTCTTGGGCATCCGTTGCTCGGCGACGAGGTCTACGGCGGCGGAAGGAGCCGATTCGAAAAGGCGCATCCGAAGCTTTTTGACGGGCAAGCTCTGCACGCAAGAAAGCTTTCCTTTCTGCATCCGACAACGGGAGAGCGCGTTTGCTTCGAATGTCCGCTCCCCGAAAATTTCGAAAAAGCGCTGTCACTTTTGATAAGCGAATCTGAAAAATAACCATTTCGATAATAATTATTTACAAAAAGCACCGTTTTTTCAAACGGTGCTTTTTCTTTATTCGGCGATTTCCACAGCCTCGGTGCTGAAAAACACGATGGTATCCTTCTCCATCACGAAGGCGGCAGGATCAATTTTCACGTTCTTCATTCTCGTATCATCCGTTACGGCATAGGCATAATATTTTCCATCGAGAGCAAGAGAGATCTCCTTTGCTTCTCCGATATTGGAAAGAAGGATCGCCTTTTTCTCGCCATCCTTTGCGGCTGTGGCATAAAGTCCCTCACCGAGGCCATCCACCTTCACCTCTGTGCCAAGCGCATAGAGCTTGCCGAAGGCGGAAAACGCATCGTATGTACCGAAGGGCTTTCTCCATCTGGGATCAAAGAGACCGCAATAATTGGAAAGGCCGATTCTTGCATCATAGAAATTCATCATCGCCATTTTCGTATTCTGCATTCCGCACATCATAGCGGCAGAGGATGCGGCGGCCGCGGCCGTTCCCATCTCGTTGACGGTATGGTGCGTATTCCACTCGTTCAGATGGATCTCAATATCCCCGTAGCCCATATTCTCAAGCGTTTTTTCCACATAGGCCTGATGGATCAGCGTGTTTCCCACGGGATCATAGCTATGCCAGGAGAAGAAATCGATCGGGGCATTTTCCGCCTTGATAAAAGTGAGGAAGCGCTCGAAATACTCCTTGAAATAGATGAGGTTTTTCTTTGCCTCGGAGAGATCCTCCACCGTGCCGTTTTTCTCTGCCGCGAGGATTTCGGGATCGGTGACGGCATAGAAGCCGCAGGAGGCAAAGCCGCCGATCTTGATCGAATCGCCAAAGCACTTCTTCAGATGCTTAGCTGTGACGGAATAGAGATCGAAATATTCCTGCTCCGTTCCAAGCCACATCATCGAGCCGCGCTCGGTCTTGCTATCGGGCTCATTCCAGATCTCCCAATATTCAATGCCGTGGAAGAAGCCATTTGCCCACCCCTCGTTATAATGGCGGATGATATGCTCACACACGCGCGCCCACTTCGCAAAATCCTTCGGCGGATAGATGCGGTATGCGCGGATATGAGGATAGTTTTCAATCGTGACGCCGAGGCGGAAATAGGGCTTCACGCCCACCTTCATAAGCTCCGAAAGAAGCACGTCCGTAAAGGCGAAATCATAGGACGCTTCGTCGTTTTCGTCCGCATCAAAGTTGCGGAAAAGGTTCGGGATATCCACGAAAACGGATCTACCGTACGCACCGCCGACATCGTGCAGACGGGAATACGGAATATTCGCATCCTGAAGGTAGTGGAACATATCGAAATACATTCCGTAAAAGGGCGGCTGGCCAACGGCGTGCATCGGCTTGATACGGCCGAGCGCCTTCGAAAAATCAACGGTTAATTTCTGCATTTCTCGCTCCTTTTATTTTACTGCGGAATTTCAATTTCCTCGGTCGTGAGGAAAACGAAGGTCTCCTTCTCCACCGTGAAGGCGGCAGGATTGATTTTCACGGGCTTCATTCTCGTGTCGTCCGTTACGGCATAAGCGAAATACTTGCCTTCAAGATCGAGGGAAAGCTCCTTCGCTTCTCCGATATTGGAAAGAAGGATCGCCTTTTTCTCGCCGTCTCTTGCTGCGGTGGCATAAAGTCCCTCACCGAGGCCCTCCACCTTCACCTCCGTGCCGAGCGCATAGAGCTTACCAAAGGCAAGGAAGGCATCATAGGTGCAGAAGGGTCTTCTCCATCGGGGATCAAACATACCGCCGTAAAGAGATGCGCCGATGCGCGCATCGTAATACATCAGCATATGAAGCTTCGTTTTCTGCAAGGCGCACATCATTGCGGCCGTATGCGCCGCCGCGGCGGCCGTGCCGACCGTTTCTATCTCGTGATGGGTGTTCCATTCGTTGTTATGGATTTCCACCGCGCCGTAGCCAACCTCCTCGAGCTTTTTCTCGATATAGCTCTGATAGAAGAGGGTGTTTTCCACGGTATCGTAGCTATGGTAAGAGAAGAAGTCCATCGGCGGGCGATCCTTCTTCAGCATATCCATAAACATATGGAAGAATTTATGCCAATGGAGCGTTCTTTTTTCGTGATAGGAAAGCCCTTCCTTATCCTCGGCCTCCAAGGCGCCGTTGCGCATTGCATAGAGACCGCAGGCGGCGTATCCGCCGACCTTGATTTTATCGCCGAAGCATTTTTTCAGATGCGCGGCGGTGATCTTATAAAGATCAAAATACTGCTCGGGGGTGCCGAACCACATTTCACTCACCTCGCCGGGGCCGCTATCAGGCTCGTTCCAGATCTCCCAGTATTCAATACCGAAGGCAAAGCCGTCTGCCCAGCCCTCGTTATAATGGCGGATGATATGCTCACACACGCGCGCCCACTTCGCAAAATCCTTCGGCGGATAAATGCGGTAGGCCTTGATATTTCTATAATTCTCGATCGTGACGCCAAGGCGGAAGAAGGGCTTCACGCCGTGCTCCATCAGGGCGGAGAGCAAAGCATCCGTGAAGGCAAAGTCATAGGAAGCGGGATCGTTTTCGTCCGCATCGAAATTGCGGAAGAGGTTGGGAATATCCACAAAAACGCCCTTGCCATACGCACCGCCGACATCGTGCAGACGGGAATACGGAATATTGGCGGCCTTCAAATAAGAAAATTTTTCAAAATTCATTCCTAAGAAGGGCGGCTGACCAACGGCGTGCATCGCCTTGATGCGGCCGACGGAATTTTCAAAATCAACGCTGATCTTCTTCATTTTTGTCTCCTTTTCTTTTGGGAATTATTCGGGAATTTCAAGCGCCTTCGTGGAAAAGAACGCGAACTCGTTTTTCTTCAGGACGAAGGATGCGGGATCGATTTTTGCAGGTGCAAGGCGCTTTCCGTTTTTGCAGATATAGGCCTCATATTTGCCGGAAAGATTCAAGCAGACCGTTTTTCTTGCACCCGTATTGACGATAAGAACGGCGCGATCCTTTTCGTCCGTGGCGGCGGTGGCATACAGCCCGCGCCCAAGCCCCGTCACCTCTGCCTCGCGACCGAGCGCATAGAGCGCACCGAAGCAAAGGAACGCATCGTATGTCGGATAGGGGTGAAGCGTTTCGGGCGAGAAAAAGCCCGCATAGGTGGAGATACCGAGACGCGCATCATAAAAGCACATCATCTCCATTTTCGTTTTCTGCATACTGCATAGTGCGGCGGCGCTGTGCGCGGCAGCCTCGGCAGAGCCACGGGAGGCGAAGCTATGATGCGTATTCCATTCATTCAGATGGATCTCGGCATCCGCGTATCCCGCCTCGGCCAGCGTTTTTTCCACATAGGCCTGCTGAACGAGATTGAATTCCACGCTTTCATAGCTATGCCAGGAAAAGAAATCCATCGGCGGTCTGTATTGCTTCAGCATTTCAAGAAAGGCATGATAATAAAGCTGCCGGTGCAATACGATCTCCTCACGCTCCGTCAGTCCTTCGGTGTTTCCCGTGCAAAACGCCCTTTGCGCATTCTCATAGCGCAAAGCAGAAAAGCCGCAGGAGGCATAGCCGCCGATCTTGATCGAATTTCCGAAGCATTCTCTCAGGTGCGTGGCGGTGATGCGATAAAGCTCGAAATACTGCTCCCTCGTGCCGACCCACATTGCAAGCCCGTCACCGTTCGGGTGTCCCTCGGGCTCGTTCCAGATCTCCCAGTATTCAATGCCGTGGAAGAAGCCGTTTGCCCAGCCCTCGTTATAATGGCGGACGATATGCTCGCACACGCGCGCCCATTTGTGGAAATCCTTCGGGGGATAGATGCGATAGGCACGCACATCGGCATAATTCTCGATCGTGACGCCAAGACGAAAATACGGCTTCACGCCGTTCTCCATCAGAGCGGAAAGCAAAGCATCCGTGAAAGCGAAATCATAAGAATCCGCATCGGTCTCATCCGCATCGAAATCGCGGAAGATATTCGGGATATCAACGAAAACGTTTCTTCCGTACGCACCGCCGACATCGTGCAGACGGGAATACGGAACGTGCGCGGCGCGCAGGTATTCAAAATAGGAAAAATCCATTCCGAAAAAGGGCGGCTGACCAACGGCGTGCATCGCCTTGATGCGGCCGACGGAATTTTCAAAATCCACTTTAATTTCACGCATTCTTCTTTTCCTTTCAAAATCAAATTCGTATTGCTTAGTGATGCGCATCGTGACGCACGATGGCAAAATGAAGATAAAGGATTGCGGTGATTGCAAGGATCAGGGAAATGGCGGCGAGAAGCTGCTGACCGTAGATCTGCAGGCCGAAAACGCGATTTCCGTTTTCCTGCACGGCGGCAAGAATCCAGCCACCGCAGAGCGCGGCGACGAAGCCGCAGATGCCGCCAACGCAGCTTTTGATTGCCATTGCCTGCGTGATATATTGGCTATCGATATAGCTATAAATAATGTTGAACGAGTTCTGGTTTGTTCCCGCAAGGCTCATATTGTAAAGAATTGAGAACAAAATGATGAAAAACCAAGTGCGCGGCGTTGTGATCATACAGCACAAAAACGCACATGCAAGCAAAATCGCACCAAGCCGAAGTCCCTTGGCGAAGGAATTGCGATCCGCATATTTTCCGAAGGGAGAGGTCACGAAAAGACGGCAGAGATTGGACGCCATATTGACGAGCTCGATCAAAAAGAGCGACATCAGAAGATCGTTGGTTTTATAAACGCCAAGGAAGCCGAGCGTGAAGCTTCCCGCACAGCTGAAGAGCACCGAGAAAATCAGAATACGGCGGAAGGGGGATTTACCGAGCGTTTGCTTTAAAACCACCGAAAGCGGCTTCTTCTGCTCCGTTTCCTCCCATTTCGGCAGGGGGCGCATCACCAGCATACAAACGAAATTCGAGACGCCCGAAAGAAGCATCAGCGCGCCGATGAAGAGAAAGCCGCCGCGCAAATTTCCCGCCGCCTCCAGACGGTCAAAAACAAAGCTGACCGAAAGCGAAAAGACGATACCCGAGATAAGGGAGATCATTTCGCGGCGCGCAGAGAATATGCCGCGCTTTTGGGGATCGAAAAAGGAATTTCCCCATCCGAAGAGGATCGAATACACAAGATACTTGCAAATATAGGCCACCAGAATCGCAAGGATCACGACCGCTTGCCTTCCCCCTCTGCCAATCGGCATAAATGGGACGAAATACATCAGGGCAAAGCAAAGCTGGCTCGCCGTTTCAAAAATCATCGAAAGTGCCTTCGCGCCGAGCTTTCCCTTCACCAAAACGAGGGAAAAGAGCTGAACGACGAAAACGAGCGAGGAAAAGGAAGCAATAATACCCGCAAGCGCATCGCTGATGCCGAGCGAGGTGAGAAGCTTGGCAAGAAAAGCGCCTGCCGCCAGCATAGAAACAAAATATTCAAAGGTGCTCTGCGCGATATACGCACCGCGCGACCGCTTATATTCGGGAGAATAATAATCGATTTCCACTTTCATTGCCTCATTCCCTTTTTTTCTTATATTGACAAACGTCTGCGATTATATTACAATAATAGTACAGATCACGGATTTTGTCAATATTTTCAAGCTTTTTTAATATTTAAAATTTATATTTTGAGAGGAGGAGACCGTCACGAAAGCCGCTGATATGATTCACACCGTGGAGGGCGCACAGACGCCGATACGCATCTCGCAATATCTGAAAAGCCGCCTTTCTCTTTCCTCCACATTTCTTTCCAAGGTGAAGCTCGGGGGCGTTTTTCTCAACGGAGAAAACGTGCATATGCGCGCCACCGTGCAAAACGGCGACCGCATCGAGCTCTATTTTCCCGAGGAAAAGAGCGAGGGAATTCCTCCGATCGACCTGCCGCTTGAAATCCTTTACGAGGATGCGCATATGCTTGCCGTTTGCAAGCCGAAAAATATGCCAACGCACCCCTCCAAGGGCAATTCCCTGCCAACGCTGGCGAACGCCGTGATGCATTATTTTGGCAAAGACTTCGTTTTCCGCGCGATCACGCGGCTTGACAGAGATACCTCCGGCATCGTTTTGATCGCAAAAACGCAGTATGCCGCCGCAAAGCTTTCCTCCGATATGAAGGCGGGGCGCTTCACCAAGATTTATACTGCCGTCATTACGGGAATTCCCGAAGAAAAAAGCGGCCGCATCGATGCGCCAATCCGCAGAGAGGCCGAGGGGCAAATGCGCCGCATCGTTGCTGAGGATGGCAAGCGCGCCGTGACGGAATACGAAATGCTTTACGTGCGAGAGGATGGCAACGCCGTGCTTTCCCTGCGCCTTCTCACGGGACGAACGCATCAGATCCGCGTGCACACGGCGCACATCGGGCATCCGCTTCTCGGCGATTTTTTATACGGAGAAAAAAGCGAGGAGGGCTATCTTCTGCATTGCACAAAAATGGAGATTCCCCATCCGATCACGGGAGAAATGATAACCATAGTTAGCAATCCGCCATTTTAAAGAACAAAAAAAGAATGCGCCCTTGGCCTTCGCCAAGAGCGCATTTTCGCTTTTTCAAATCAAAGAACCTTGGAAAGGAACTCCTTGAGTCTCTCGTCCTTGGGATTCTTGAAGAGCTCCTCGGGGGTGCCCTCCTCCTTGATCTTTCCGCCGTCCATAAAGAGCACGCGATCCGCCACCTCACGGGCAAAGCCCATCTCGTGCGTGACGATGATCATCGTCATTCCCTCCTTCGCAAGCTCCTTCATCAGATCCAATACCTCGCCGACCATCTCAGGGTCCAGCGCAGAGGTGGGCTCATCGAAGAGAATGAGCTTGGGATTCATTGCAAGAGCGCGAACGATCGCAATTCTCTGCTTCTGACCGCCCGAAAGCGTGGAGGGATAAACCGTCGCCTTTTCCTCAAGGCCGATGCGCCGAAGGAGCGCCATTGCGGCCTCCTCGGTTCTCTTATGGATCTCTTCAACGCTTTCTCCCTCGTCAAGAAGCGACTTCTTCTCCTTGCGGAAAAGATTTGCAATCTTGATAAAGAAATTCTTTCTTCTGATCGCGTTTCTCTTTTTCTTCGCCACATAGCGGGGCGCAAGCGTGATATTATCGATAACCGTGAGGTTATTGAAAAGATTGAACTGCTGGAAAACCATTCCGATCTTCTGACGGTGAATATTGATATCCACCTTCATATCCGCAAGGTTTTCGCCCTCGAACATAATCGCGCCGCCCGTGGGATCCTCCATACAGTTGATGCAACGGAGGAAGGTGGACTTTCCGCATCCCGAGGGGCCGATGATGGCAACCTGCTCGCCGTTCTTGATCTCAAAATCAACGCCGCGAAGCACCTCAAGGTCACCGAATTTCTTCTCGAGTCCCAGAACAGACAAAACCGTTTCGTTTGAAGTCATATTATATTCCATTTCTATCACCTCTCACTCTTTTTCAGTTTTCTCTCAAGCGTTCTGACACCCCAGGAGATCAGAAGCACCATAATAAGATAGGTCAGAGCCAGCATCAGATAGGGCATCGTATAATTATACGTCGGGTCACCGAGCTGCTTGAAGGATCTGTAAAGGTCCGTCACGGCAACGAAACTGACGATCGAGGTCTCCTTGATCAGCACGATAAATTCATTACCGAGCGTGGGAAGAATATTCTTCCCCGCCTGGGGAACGACGATTTTCAGCATCGAGGTGGAATACGGAAGGCCAACGGCTCTTCCTGCCTCCATCTGGCCGATGTCCACGGAATTGATACCGCCACGCATAATCTCGCTGACGTAAGCACCGCTATTCAAGCCAAAGGTTATGATTGCAACGGGAACACCCGAGCTTACCTGCATATCCAGCGCGGGAAGCAAAACCCAATAGCCGATCAGAAGCTGAACGACCATAGGCGTGCCGCGGAAAAGCTCCACGTAACCAACGCAAATTTTATCAAGGATGCGGGGCAGGCGCTTATATTTCGGCATCACGCGAACGATGGCAATCAGCGTTCCGACCACGATACCGATCAAAAGACCAAGCACGGCGATCTCCACGGTGATACCGAGGCCCTTCAGCACGTTCATATAGCCTTTTCTCGTTATAAATTGCTTGACAAATTCTTGCCACATTTCAGATATAGTCATCTCTATTAACCAAACGAAAGGCTTAGCTCAAAGAACTAAGCCTTTATATTACCTTTTCTAATTATTTGAATTATTCCTCTTCCTCGGGAACGCAGAGCTTCTTGAGAACGTCAACAACGGTGCCGCACTTATCAAGAGACGTGTCATCTGCCTTGTGAACAACCACGATGGACTCGGTGTAGTAGGACTCGGAGAAGTTTACAACCTGCATACGCTCTGCGGTGATGGTGATACCGGACATTGCAATATCAACGCCGTTCGAGCCAACAGCGCTAACAACAACCTCGAACTTCATATCCTTGATTACGAGCTCCATACCAAGCTCCTCAGCGATCAGAGCTGCGATCTCCATATCGATACCGTAGTAAACCGTATCGGAGCCATCGGAGCCCTCAACCCACTCCCAAGGATCGAACTCAGCGTTGGTAGCAACAACGAGCTGGGTTGCAGCCTTTGCGGGATCCTGCGTCTTGGAAACAACACCTACATATTCTTCCTCGTTGCCGGCCATATACTTATCCTTGATGGCCTGGATCTCGTCTGCCTTTTCAGCAAGAATGGCATCGATCTGCGTCTTCAGATTTGCCTGATTCTTATCGATCGCGATACCGTACTTCTCGGTGGAAAGCGCGATGGGGTTGATCTTAAGGCCGGAAATGTCTCTGCAAAGAGCCTCACCGGTGGTCTTATCAACGATCACATAGTCAACGTTGCCATTCTTCATAGCCGTTGCAGCATAAGCAAAGGTCTCGTAAGGAACAACCTCAACACCCTTCAGGATATCTGCATAATCCTTAGAGGTGGTACCCTCCTGAACGCCGACCTTGGATACGATGGTATCGCCGCAGGAAGAAAGCGTGAACGCGCAACCGCACAGAAGAACGACTGCAAGAAGCAAAGAAACAATCTTTTTCATTTTTTTCCTCTTTCTTTCGGGTCTCTCACCCGAACTGTTTTTTGTGATGTAGACATTATACGCTTATTTATTCAGAAAGTCAAGAGTTTTTTGCAAAAAAATTCATCTTTGGCATTTTGGACGTTTTCGATGTTTGTTCTCGCTTATTTTTGTTCGTTTTGCACTATTTTTTGACTGTTTTTCGGATTTAAGGAGCAACAAGCAAAGAAAAAGCCGTTGTTCTCCTCCCGCCGCACTGCATAAATGTTTTGAATATGCAGAATATTTACTGCATAAATATGCGTATTTTATGCAATTATTCAAGTTTCTTCCGTTTTCTTTGCTTCGGCGATTGATTTTCTTCTCCATATATGATAAAATAGGAAAAGAAAAAACGCTTACTTTTATCTCGGCCGTCTTCGGCGGCAGAATGGAAAGGTATTATGATCGCAATTTCCGCATCCTCCCTCTCCCTCTCCTTCGGGGATAATATAATATTGAAGGATATCACCTTCGCCGCACAGGACGGCGAGCATATCGGCATCGTTGGCACCAACGGCGCAGGAAAAACCTCGCTCTTCCGCCTGCTTTCGGGACAATACACCCCCGATCAGGGCACTGTGAGCCTGCGCAAGGGCTATACGGTTGGCGTTCTTGAGCAAAACGCCGACCTCACGGCACTCCCCGGAAATATGACGATGGAGCAATATATGATCACCGCCTTCCCCGCCCTTCTCGCCTTGGAGGAGGAGATCGAGGCAACCTCCCACGCGCTGACCGTGGCAGGGCACGACGAGGTGAATGCGCTTTCCGCCCGCCTCTCGGCGCTCAACACGCGCTTTGCAAATGAGGGCGGACTTGAATTCCGCTCCCGCGCAAGAGGAATGCTTCTGCGCCTCGGCTTTTCGGAGGCACAGCTTTCGCAAACCATCTCCACCCTTTCGGGCGGACAGTATACGAGACTCTCGCTTGCGCGCCTTCTGGCCACCGAGCCGGACGTGCTGATGCTTGACGAGCCGACCAACCATCTCGACCTTGATGCCCTTGCTTGGCTGGAGGGCTATCTTGCAGGCTATAAGAAAACCGTGCTGATCATCTCGCACGACCGCTATTTCCTTGACCGCACCACGGAGAAGACGATGCAGATCCAGGACGGCGTTGCCAAAATCTTTTTCGGGAATTATTCTAAGGCCAAGCTCCAGATGGAGGCCGAGCGCGCCTCGCTCGAAAAGCGCTATAAGGAGCAGCAAAAGGAGATCGAGCGCATCCGCAAGAATATCGAATTTCAGCGCAGATGCAACCGCGAGCACAATTTCGTGACCATCCGCTCCAAGGAAAAGCAGCTCGCCAGAATGGAAAAGATTGAAAAGCCCAAGGGGCCCGAGAAGGAGATCCGTATGCGCTTTCTTTCCGAGAGCGAGAGCACAGGGCACGTCATTGAGGCGAAGGAGCTTTGCTTTTCCTACGGCGGCGCGCCGCTGATCGAAAATCTTTCCTTCTTAATAGAAAAGGGAGAGAGAACACTTTTCCTCGGCCCGAACGGATCGGGAAAATCCACGCTGATGAAGATCATCAACGGTCGGCTTGTGCCGCAGGGCGGCCGTGTGGAGCTTGGATACAATATCAAGATCGGCTACTACGATCAGGAAAACCGCGGTCTTGGCGAGCACAATACGGTTTTTTCCGAAATGCGGGAAAGCTATCCGTTGATGACGGATCTTGAGCTTCGCTCGGCGCTGGCGCTCTTTCTCTTCGGCGCAGAGGATATCGACAAGAGCGTGAAGGTGCTTTCGGGCGGTGAGCGCGCAAGACTGACGCTTGCAAAGCTCATTCTCAAAAAGGTGAACCTGCTCGTGATGGACGAGCCGACCAACCACCTGGATATCGGCTCTGCCGAGGCGCTGGAAAACGCGCTCCTCGCCTTTGACGGCACGATCGTTGCCGTTTCGCACGACCGCTACTTTATCAATCGCCTGGCCACGCGCATCATCGAGCTGGATCCGCATACGGAGCGCGGTATGCTCGACTACCGACTTGAGGAATACGACGATGCCTATACGGAATATCTGAAGCTCAAGGAAAAGCGCGAAAGCCACGCGATGCAGGCTCAGCCCGTGCAGATCAGCACAGGCAAGGAGGAATACGAGCAAAAGAAGAAGGAGGCCGCAAAAAAGCGCGGAGAGCAAAAGAAGCTTGAGCGCGCCAAGGAGAAGATCGAGGCGCTCGAAAAGGAGCTTGAGGCGCTGGAGGAGGAGCTTTTCGGCGAGGCGGCAAGCGATTATCTGCGCGCGGCAGAAATCGACAAAAGAAAGAGCGAGATTGAGGAGGAGCTTCTTTCTCTTTACGAGCTCACAATGTAAAAAAAATTTATCCGTTTTACCCCTATTTTGCCCACCGAGGCCTTCTCGGTGGGCTTTTTTTGTTGCTCTTTCACAAATAAAAAAGTCACTTGATAGGTGATTTTTGGAAATGCACTATACTTACGGAAAAAAAATTCTTTGGTATACTAAGTGCACGAGAGGCAAAGCTCTCGAAAAACGAAAGAAAGGAGAACCTCCTTGAAAACGAAAAAGCGCGCCTACGAGCGCGATCTTCCGAGACGGCTATATAGCTTTTTCGCCTGCTACGACGATGAGAAGAGCGCCCCCAGCCTTCACAAATTCGCCCGATCGCAGGGATACACAACCGAACAGCTTCTCGCCTTCAAAGGGCACAAGGACTTTGAGCGCGCCATCCGCGAATGCGGTGAAATCCGCAGGGATTACCTGATTGACCGAGCACTGACAAAGCGGTTTGACGCCTCCTTCGTCAAGTACCTTCTGGATGACGAGAGCGAAAACGGACAGGACGGGGAGGATTCCTCTCTTTCGGTGACGCTGGAGGTGCTCTCTTGAAGCTGCATCTCACGCTCACAAAAAAGCAGAAGGCCTTTATGGATGCCACCGCAACCGAGGTTTTATTCGGCGGCGCGGCGGGCGGCGGCAAGTCCTATGGCCAGCTTGTGGATGCGCTGACAACGGCGCTCCTCTATCCCGGCTCCAAGCAGCTGATTCTCCGAAGAAGCTTTGCAGAGCTGGAAAAATCCCTGATCCGCACCTCACTGGCGCTTTTCCCAAGGGAGATCTACCGTTTCAATTCGACCGCCCACCTCGGCCGATTCAAAAACGGCTCCTGCATCGACTTTGGCTACTGCGCGGCAGAAAACGACGTTTACCAATACCAGAGCGCGGAATACGATATCGTTCGCTTCGACGAGCTGACGCATTTCACCGAGGCACAGTATCTGTATCTCATCTCACGCGTTCGCGGGGCAAACGCCTTTCCGAAGCAGATCAAGTCCTCCACCAATCCCGGCGGGATCGGGCACGGATGGGTGAAGGCGCGCTTCGTTGACCCCTCGCCTCCCGAGACCCCCTTCTCGGGATCGGACGGGCTCTCGCGGATCTTTCTCCCCTCTCTTCTTTCGGACAACCGCTTTCTCAGCGAAGGAGATCCCGACTATAAAAAGCGGCTTCTCTCGCTTCCCGAAAAGGAGCAAAAGGCGCTCCTCTATGGCGACTGGAATATTTTCGACGGGCAGTATTTTTCCGAATTTTCAGCGGCAAAGCATACCTGTGCACCCTTCGAAATTCCGAGCGGCTGGAGAAAATGGCGCACGGTGGATTATGGGCTGGACCGTCTCGCCTGCCTATGGATCGCCGTGAGCCCGGAGGGACGAGCCTACGTTTACCGAGAGCTTTGCATCTCGGATCTCCCCATCGGCGAGGCGGCCGCCGAAATTCTATCGCACACGCCGCCGCACGAGCAGATCTATGCAACGCTCGCGCCCCCCGATCTTTTCAGCCGCAGTCAGGAAAGCGGAAAAAGCAAGGCCACCCTTTTTGCCTCCTATGGCATTCCCTTCACGAAGAGCTCCAACAACCGCGAGGCCGGCTGGCTCTGCCTGAAGGAGCTTCTGAGGGAAAAGGACGGCGCCCCGATGCTCTCCATTTTTTCGCACTGCACCGAGCTGATCCGTTGCCTTCCCGCCCTGCAAATAGACAAGCACCGCCCCAGCGACTGCGCCACCGAGCCGCACGATATTACGCATGCCCCCGATGCTCTGCGCGGCTTCGCCGTTTATTTCACCCGCCCCGCCCCCGTCCCCACGGAGCGGCACGGACGGCCCTGGAGCGCCGATATGTGGGAGGACTATTTCGCCGCCGACGAGGAAGGAAGGCAATATCTAAAACGCAAATACGGAGAACCCTTATGACACAAAACAAAACAAAATCCGAGCGGCTCGCTTATTTTTCCTCGCTTTACCAAAAGAGCAGGAATGCGGCCGCAGAGGGGCGCACGCTCTTTGACCGCCATATGCGGCAATATCGCGGAACGACCGAGATCGACGGCTCCACCGAGAAGGCGCTGACCGTGCGCAACATCACCTACGAGATGATCGAGAGTCAGGTCTCCTCCCACATCCCGCCCCCGAAGGTGGATCCGACGGCTTACAGCGAAAAGAAGCTTCGCCTTGCGCAGAGCGTGGAGCGCCTGCTTTCCGCGGTGCGCGAAAAGCTCCCCTACGAGCAAATGAACGACCTCGACGAGCGATACAGCTACATATACGGCGGAAGCGTCTGGTTCGTGGAATGGGATAGCCACGAGGGGCTTGGCAACCGCATCGGCGGCGTTTCCGTGCATTGCCTTTCCCCGAAGGACTTCATCCCTCAGCCGGGCGCGCGTACCATTGAGGATATGGACTACTGCTTTTTGCGCTTTGACACGACGAAGGCCGAGCTTATGCGCAAATGGGGTGTTTCGGCGGAGGCGCTTTCTCTGGCCGAAAGAGAATGGGACAGCGAGACCTACGAGGGAGAGGCGGAGGAGGGCGCAACCGTGATCCTTTGCTTTTATCGCGACACGGACGGCAGAATCGGTGAATACGCATTTTCGGGCGAGCTTACGCTGACAGACATTCCCGATTACTACGCCAGAAAGCGGAGATTCTGCTCCGCTTGCCACAGCGAGGAGCAAAACTGCCTTTGCGAGCATCCGCAGTTCACTCTGCAAAACCAGAGCGAGGAGCATCTGCAAGTCACAGAGCTTTCGGACGGAACGAAAATCTTTTCCCCCTCGGAGCAGGAGGACGGAGGCATCAGCGTTCCCTATTATACGCCCAAGCGCTTCCCCATCGTGATCCGAAGAAACACCTCGCTGGAGGGAAGCCTTTTCGGCGCCTCGGACTGCGAGATCATCCGCCCGCAGCAGCAGGCGATCAACAAGATCGAATCCCGCATTCTGCAAAAGCTTCTGCGCGCCGGCGTTACCCCCGTGGTTCCCGAGGATGCCACCATCACCCTCAACAACTCGGTTTTCGGCCAGATGATCAAGATGAAGCCCGGCGAAAGCGCGGCGCAATACGGCAAGGTGGATACCACCCCCGACATTTCACAGGACATCGCGGAGGCCACCCGCCTTTACGATCAGGCCAAGCGCATTCTCGGTATTTCCGATGCGCTCGTCGGCATTGACAACAGCCGAAACGAATCCGGCTATGCAAGAAGCCTGCAGATCTCGCAGGCCTCGGGGCGCCTCGAATCCAAGCGCAAGATGAAATACACGGCCTATGCCGAGATCGACCGACTGATCTTTGAGCATCATCTTTCCTTTGCGGACGAGCCGAGGCAGATCTCTTATACCGATGCCTTCGGCCGTATGCACAACGCGACCTTCAACCGCTACGACTTCATTCTCTGCGACGAGGGAAGCGGCACGCTTTATTACGACGACGATTTTCTCTTTTCCGTGGATCTTAACGGAGGCGCAGAGGCGCAAAGAGAGGTTCTTTGGCAAAAGAATCTGGAAAATCTGCGTAGTGGCGCGCTGGGCGATCCTTCGAGGAGTGCCACCCTTCTGCGCTACTGGCAAAGTCAGGAGCGCGCACATTACCCGTACGCAAGGGAGAATGTGGAATATTTCCGTGGTGCCGTGCGAGAGGAAGCAATGCAACGAGATATCGGTGAGGAGGTGATCGGATGACGGATTTGCTCACGAAAAAGAAGAAGGAAAACGAGCCGAGCAGCTTTGCCGCCTGGATCCGCAAGCACGGAACGGCAAATACGAACACCGTGACGCCCGATGCGGCGGCAACCGCACGCGCAAAAAGCGCACCGACCTACGGCAAAAATGCGGAATGGCTCTCCGAAAGGGGCTTGCAGAGCAGCGGCTACGCGCGTTTTCTTGCCAACGAGGCCGATCGCAGCTTCTCCGCCGCAAAGCAGAAATACGCATCGGACAATGCCGCCGTGAAGGAGAAAAACCTTGCGGGCTATGCAAAATACCTGACCTCGCACGAGGACAGGCAGGATCGCCTTCGCATGCAAATGATCGACAGCATTGAAAGTGACGGAAGCTTTGATCTTGAAAGCGCCTTTAACAAGGCGATCGCAGGAGGCCTGACGGAGGAAAACGCAAGGGTTGCCGCCGAGCTCGGCGTTGTCGCGGCAAAGCAGAGAGCCGCCTCGCGCCTGCTTGAAATGATCCTTGAGCAAAGGCTTTCGAGAGTTCGAGTGGAGGGCTATGCGCGCTCCCTTGGCTTCTCGGAGGAGGAGGTCGAGCGCTTCGGCAAATACGCGCAGGTAATCGGAGGAACCACCGTGCCTCAAATCTTTGACAAAACGAATTAATTTTTACGAATGAAAGGAACTGCTATGAAAAAGGAAAGACAATCCACCTATGCAACCAACAAGGGCGGAAGGATCTGTGCCCCGAACAATATCACCGCAGGCGAGCCCCGCGTAACCAAGACCGTGGGAGACGATCTGCGCTCCAAGAGAAAGAAGGGCTGATCTATGGACGAGACGCTTCTTGAAAACGGCGAAAGAGCGGACGAGCCCCTCGCCGCCGCAGAACTGAAGATTGAAGGCGAAGCGGAGACCTTCTCCGAGGAAACCGCGGCGCCTTCCGAGGAAATCCTCGAAACAGAGGCGGAGGAAGCCGCACTCGCCGCGGAGGATTACGAAAAAATCGCAAAAGAGGATCTTGCGGCGCTGAAGGCGCAGTTTCCCGCTCTCGCGGGGCTTGCATCGCTCGGCGCACTTCCCAACCCCGTGCGCTATGCCGAGCTGCGAGAGCTCGGCCTCAGTCCCGCAGAGGCTTATCTTGCCACGGGCGGTGCGCCTCGCAAAAGAAGCGACAACCGCGCCCATCTGCAAAGCGCCGTTCCGCGCATAGGAGCGCTTGGCTCCACCACGCTCTCTGCGGAGGAAATGGCGGAGGCCAGACGCTTATTCTCGGATCTCGACGATGCGCAGATCCACCGTTTATTCAAAAAGGTAACCAATTAAAGAAAGGATTTTTGCTTCAAAATGTCTACTATTATTTACTCCAAATCCGTCGGCACCAACAACGCCGCCATTGGAAAGCTCGAAACTCCCATCAAGATGGTGATCGAGCACGAGAGCGATATTCTGACCAAGAAGGGAGGCATCCGCGATTGGCTCTTCAACGTTGAGAGCAGCGCTCGCTTCGGCGAAACCATCGTTGGCCAGAACGAATTCGACGTCTTTGCCGCTACCCCCGAGGGAGACGGCGCACAGCGCGATACCGTGACGGAGACCTACCGCAAGTTTATCGAGCACATTCAGTTTATGAAGGAATTCGTCATCACCGCCGAAATGATGGAGGATGCGGGCTACGGCGTTGCCGCCGATGCCAAGCGCCGCGCGGAAAACTTCACCCGTGCTTACTACAAGACGATGCACAAGATCTGCGAATACGCGCTGGCAAGCGGAACTGCGGCAAGCGGCGCCTTCTCCGGTGCAACGCTGGATCTGACCGCACCGGACAACCTTCCCCTCTTCTCCGCCGCGCACAAGTACGGCACGGATACGGGCACGCAGTCCAATTTCTTCTGGGGCGATATTTTCGCCTCCGGCGCGGACCGAAAGCTCTCGACGGCGGCCTTTGAGCAGGCGCTCTCCGAGCTTTCCGTGAAGCTTCGCAATATGAAGGACGAAAACGGCGAGAGCCTCGGCTACACGGCCGACACCCTGATCCTTCCCGGCAACCGCCCTGCGGCCGAAATGATTGCAAAGAAGGTTTGCGGCTCCGAGGGTGCTCTCGGCAACGGCTACAACGATATCAACCTGCAGTTCGGCAACTGGAACATCGTGATTCTTCCCGGCTGGCAGACCACGGACGACCGCGTGATGATCATGTCCTCCGAGGCAAACAAGAACCTCTCGGGCAATATGTTCTTCAACCGCGTTCCCCTCTCGGTTTCCAACTGGGTTGACCATCACACGGGCAACTACCTTTGGGCGGGACGCTGCCGCTTCGGCGTTGGCTTCGGAAGCTACAAGCACATTCTTCTCGCCGTGGATTCGGCAAGCGCCGTAGCGAACGCAACCGCGCTCTGATGCCGCGATGACCTATACCGAATTGACCTCGGAGGTGGCGGCGCTCGGCTTTGAGAGCGAGATTGAAAACAAATCCGCCCTGCTTCATTGCGCCAACCGCGCTCTGCGAAGCCTCAGCGCCCTTTCCCCCTCCTATGAAACGCTCACGCTCCTGCAGCGCGCGATTCAGCCCTCGTCTCTGATCGAGGAGGTGATTTATACGCCGGGAGAGGATGTCACCATCCCTCTGCACGGAACCTCCTTCAGTATGAAGTTTTCGGGGGCAGGCCATTTCACGCTCAAGGAGCGCCACAGAGTTACCCCCTTTTTCTTTGAATCGCCTTATATGGAATTCTGCCGCTTTTTGCCCGATAAGGAGGGCGAGTTGATCCTCAGCGGGCAGTTTTCCTATCAGCTGAAGGATATCGCCTGCTTTCCCTTCACCTACGGCACCTCCGAGAAAGACATTCCCGTCCTGCGCCCTTATCAGACCTACCCGATGCGAGAGCTGACGGCGGACTTTTACGGCTTTACGGCGCTCCCCCGCGATGCGGGGGGCGCCACGATCCCCGGCGCATATTTTCGCGATGAAACCTTCTTCATTCCCCGCGAATACGAGGGCGAGATTCATCTCACCTACCGCCGCCTGCCCCGCGCCATCAATCCAAATTCTCCCGATGCGCCGATCGATATGGCTCCGACCTTCTCGCACCTTCTCCCTCTGCTGACCGCCTCCTATCTCTGGCTGGACGACGATGCGGCGAAGGCGCAGTTTTACCTGCAAATGTATATGGAGGGCGTGCGTGACATCCGTCTCAGCCGCCCCTCCTATGCGGAGGACGGAATCGTTGACACGCATCATTGGGCATAAGGAGGCCTATGAAAAACACCAACAATCTGATTCAGAGCAAAAGCCAATATAACCGCCACTATCACGATATGCGCGGCGTTGATTTCACGGGTGACGGAAGCAATATCGCGGCAGATCGCTTTGCTTATCTTGAAAATATGTATCGCGATTATGACGGCGAGGGCGCAGGGATCACGGAAAGCATTCCGGGCTTCCGAAAGCTCTGCTCCTTTGAGCATCCGATCTACGGCATTTTTTCGCAGACCACGCCGCGCGGGCGCTTTATCCTCGTTCACGCAGGACATTATCTGTACCGTTTTTCGCTCGAAAGCCGGGATTCTCTTCCCGATATTATGAGTCCGATCGGCACGCTTTACCCTGCGCAAAGCGCGGCCTTCAGCCACGGAAGCTCCGTTTATATTCTGGACGGAATGAACATTCACATCGTGGATGAAAGCGGAAAAACGGTCACGATAAACGAATATAAGCAAAGCGGGGTTTACATTCCAACCACATTTTATAACGGAGAGCCAATGGAGCAGAGAAATCTTCTCTCCGTTGGCTTCAAGGAAATTTACAGCCTTGAAAATCCGATGCGCTTTGCCTATACCTCCCCCGATCTTGAATTCGAGATCGAAAGCGAGGCGGATCTCACCTGCCGCCTCGCGGGGCGCGGGCGGTGCACGGACGAAAAGCTCTTCGTTCCGAAAACGGCAAGCATCGGCGGCATAGACTACACCGTTGTCTCCGTCGCCCCTGCGGCCTTCGAAAAGGATCGAACGCTCCGCGCCATCGTTTTGCCGAGCGGCGTTTGCGACATCGGGGCGCGCGCCTTTGCGGAATGCACCACGCTGAAAACCGCGGCTCTCCCCGCAGGGCTGACGGAGCTTGCATCCGAGGTTCTGGCCGATTGCTACACGCTCGGCGCACTCTATCTGCCGTCCACTCTCCAAAGCGCGGCGGAGGATGCCCTGCGCGACTGCAACGCACTTGCGAATATTCACATCGACGGCTTGACGGCGGATCTTCCCGAGGCGGTGCGCGCCGTTTTCCCCGCGAATGCCACGGTACACGAGCACTCCCAATACAAGGAAAGGCGCCTGCGCCTTCCTCTGCACGAGCCGACCGAGAGTATTGCGGATTTTCGCATCGGTGACACGCCTTGGTCTGCCGCCTTCGTGCAGAAGGACGGCATCATTTGCGCGCTGGACATCACCCTCTCCGACTATACGGAGACCGTTGGCAAGGAGGCCGTGATCAGCGGCGAGATTTTCGACGAGCTCGGCTATCAGAGCGAAGCGGGCAACGACTTTCTTTTTGAAAACCAAGGAAAGAACAAGGGCGGCTTTATGGCGATCCTCGGATGCACGGTTTGCGAGGTTTTTGACGGGCGCGTTTTCCTTTCGGGAAACCCCGACTATCCGAACACCGTTTTCTATTCGGCGCGTGACAACACGGGACGAATGAATCCGACCTACTTCGGAAGCCTCAACTACTTCAACGATGGCATTGCGGGCTTCCCCGTGAAATCCCTGCTGGCGGCAGGGGACTCGCTTGCGGTCTTCAAAAGCGGTGACGACGGCGGCGGCAGTATCTACTACCATACGCCGCAGGCCACCGATTCTCCGCTATTGCCGAAGATCTATCCCGTCAGCTATGTGCATTCGGGCATTGCGGCCACCGCAGGCTCCCTCTCCTTCTTTGACGATCCCGTTTTCGTTTGCGAGGAGGGAATCTGCGCGCTGGACAAAAAGAATCTTTCCCTGCAAAGAAGCGTTACCTGCCGCTCTCAAACGGTCAACACCCGTCTGCTTGCAGAGGATATGAGCCGCATCCGACTGGCAAAATGGCAGAACTACCTCGTGGTTTGCGCAGGCGAGCACATCTACCTTGCAGACGCACACCAGACCTATTCGCATCCCACGGGAAGCTTTTCCTACGAATGGTATTACCTTAACGGCATCGGCTCTTATCGCGACGACGAAACGGTTTACCGCTTCAGCGGCGAGGAGAGAAGCGGATTTTTTGTTCTCACCGAGCATCGCGACGAGGTCGTGGAAAACGAAACCGTTTACAGCGTGCGTGACGGCGAGGATCTCGTTTACTATGTCACGCGGGACTATCGGCGCTATCTCGTTTATCCCACGGAGCAAAGACGGGGCGGATATTTCTCCCCCGCAAAAAGCATTCTTGCCTTGGAGCAGTTTCTCTTCTTCGGAACGGGAAGCGGAGATCTCTGCCTTTTCAACAATGACAAGCGCGGTGAAGCCCCCGAGGCGCTCAGGGAGAGCGACGACTTCGACGAGGAGAATTACAAGCTTCACTACGGACGGCGCATTCACGAAAGCTTTTACGACTTCGACCGTCACGCGCCCCGCTATGCGCTGGCAACCAAGCGCGATTGCTGTGACATTCCGCACCTGACGAAAAGCACCGTGAAGGGCTCGCTCTCCGTCAAATGCCGCTCCTATACCTCCTCCTCTATGCTTTTGGAGGTCGGCACGGATCGCGCGGGCTACCGCGAGGGCGTTTTTCTTCCCGGCGCAAGCTTTGCCTTTGACACGCTGGATTTCTCCGCGACCACGCTGGACAACTCCCCCTATTTCACCCTCAGCTTCCGTGAAAAGGAGAAAAACTGGATCGAAAAGCAAATCGCTGTGTATAGCGAGGGCTTTCGCGAGCCCTTCGGCATCTATTCGCTGAGCTACCGCTTCACCGTGCAGGGAAGAATCAAAAACCGATAATTTCTGAGAAACGGAGACGATTATGAATACCCAACCTATCTTAGAGAGCGAATACGCGCCGCTTTGCATTGCGGCGCTTCCCTCCCGCCCCACAGCCTCCTCCGCCTTTGGCGGAAGGGGCTACACCGCAACCCAGCTCAAGGAGGCCTTTGACCGCCTCCCTCTGCTGATCATCCGCCGCTTCAACGCCCTTCTTTCGGACATTGGGAGCACGGGCGCGGGTTCGCTTGCGAGCGAGATCCCCACGGGGCTGGAAAGCGGTCACACGCTGAAAAATCTTTTTGACGATCTGAAAAGCGGTGCCCTTTCCACCTACCTTGATATCGGCGGGCGCTCTCTTTACAGCCTGCTCACCGAAATGGAGGGCACACTTAAAACGCTGGTTCTTCTGATGGGCGACAGCTTCCGGGGCACGGGAAATTTCCACGTGGACTGCGGCGCCCCCTCGGAAAGAACCGATTCCATATAACGGAGGTCTTATGTCTAAAGTCATACAACACCTGCGCGCCGATCGGGAGCAATGGGCGCAGGCAGATATCATTCCCGCAGAGGGAGAGCTGGCGCTCCTTTGCATCGGAGGCGGCACGTTGATCAAAATCGGCGACGGCACGCATCCCTTCTCCGAGCTTTCCTCTCTGACGGGCGAGGTCAAGGAGGGTGACGGCGCGCAGGCTCTGCTTCGCCACGGCGACGATATGCGCTTTTCCGAGGCAGAGGCGATCGCCGTATCCTTCCCCGATTTTATTCGTGAGGATTATTACGCCTCGCTGAGCTTCGATTCCCCGATCGATACGCCAACCGAGCTTTCCTATCCCGAAGAGCCGCATATCCACTTCAGCGGCGATGACGTGGCCGAGGGGCTCTTTATCCCTGCGGCGGGCAAGCATTATACCCTTCTCTTCTGGCACGACGGAAGAATGCAGGGCCTAGTGAGGGGGGTTACGCTTGATTGCTGACAGGCTTCGCTTCTTCGGAGCAACCTCTGCGCCGACGATGCAGACGATGCAAATGAGCTCCGGCCACAGAGTTACCCTCTCCCGTGCAAACGGCCTCATAAGCCTTGGCATACGTGCGTATTCCAGCGCCGCTTCACTTTCCAGCGGCGTCCGCTATACGAGCTACCTCGGCGATGCAGGGGAGGACGGGCGCTATCATTTCCCGATCCACTTTCATAAAAGAAATTATGTCAGCGGCGAAATGCTGGCCGAGGCGATGCTTCGGGTGGCCGCGCAAAACAGCGCCGTGAGCGCCGAGGTGGAGGGAGGCGTTTTGCGCTTTTCCTCCACCAAAACGGTAGCCCTTTTTCCCGACGGCTTTCTTCGTGACGGATCGGGCGTCATTTACACGGTGATGTTTCGCATGCGTGCCCCCACGTACAGCGGAAGCTCGCTGAATTCGGGTCTCGTCATAAAGTACGACAGCGGCACACAGGCGATCACGAAAAGCGGAACCTTCACGGGCGGCGAAACGGTGCAGTTTCTGACGAGCAGCTCAAGCTCCAAGCGCATCAACGGTATGTCCGTTGTTTCCACGGGCGGAGCGATCCGCGAGCTGGATCTTGATAGCTTCGGCTTTTTCTTCGGCACACCGACGGAGGAGGAATTCGAGCCATACGCGGGCGAGTTTTACAGCTTTTCGCTGAGCGCGCCTCTGCGCACGATGAGCACCTCTGCCGATATTGCATACCCCTTGCAGGGCTATGTTGAGCGCGTCGTGATGTCCCGCCCCTTCCAAGCAGAGGAGGCCGTCGCCGTGGATGTCGGCTCCTCTCTTCCGACCTATCGCATCGCTCTGCCCGAGGATCTTTGGGACAAAACCATTGCACTCAACTGCTTTTCACTGACCACAAACCAATCCTCCTTCCTCTCCAACGCCTTCTGGGCAATGCGCACCGAGGACGGAAGGGCGATCGATTTCACGGCGAAGAGCACCTACAAAACGCCCGAATCCTTCCTTACACTCTTCCAATCGCTCGGTGCAGAGCTTCTCTGGTTGACCGAAACGCCCGTGATCGAGCGCTTCGAGCCTATTCGTCCAAAAACCGTGAAGGGAGACAATTACCTCAATTTGCAGACGAAGATCTCCCCCTTCATTATGTATTTCACTTATGTTTAAAGGAGACGCTATGTACGCAAAAAGAATCAGCGACACACGCATCGATTGCCTGACCCGCCCATACCTCACCGTGAACGGGCGGATCTATACCAACCCTTCGGAGGAACAGCTGCGCGCGGCAGGCTATAAGCCGCTCAAGGAGCGCACCGAGGGCGAAGCGCCGACCACCTTCTCCATTTACTACGAGGAGGACGAGGACTTCATTTACATCTGTTATCGGGAGGAGATGCTCCGATGAAGGAATTCATTTTTGAGCTTGAGGGAGAAAGAGCGCTGATCATCCGCGCAGAAAGACTCGGCTGTGACCGTGCGCGCTTTCGCCTCACCACACCCGTGCCCGGAGATCTCACGATCGGAGCAAGGCGCTTTCCGCTCACGGCGGAGGGCGCGGAGGTTCCTGCGGACGGGCTTCAAACGGGCATCCACACCCCCGTTTTCTTCGCAGAGGGCAAGCGCTTTGAGGGGCCGCCCTTCCTCATCAGCGGCGGATGCATGCATCTTCTTCCGCCGGGGAAGGAGGAATGCATCGCTCTGGAGCGGGCGCTGAAGGGTTCTTTGGCGCGCGTCGAGGCGCTGGAGCGACGCATCCAAGCCCTTGAGACACGCCTCACAGACACCAGTATTTTCTGAATGAAAGGAATCACCATGAAAAGAATTTTACTCACGCTTTGCCTTTGCCTTTCGCTCCTTGTTCCCTTCGCCGCAGTAACCCACGCGGCCGAGCCGAGCACGGAGGCAACGCAAGCCGCCGACGAAGTGCAGGTGACAGAGGAGGAGGGATTTTTTCTTCTCCTTTACGAGCGCCTCGGCGCGCATCTTCCCGAGGTCTTCTCCGCCCTCTCCCTGCTCTCGGCCTGCATTATCGGCCTTTGCTATAAAAAGGGACTTCTTCCGCTTTTGCGCGAGGGACTCGGCGCCATCAGCGCCGCCACCAAGGATTGCGAAAAGAGCGCAACCAAGCAGACGGAGCAAGCACTGAAAATCTATGAAAATGCAAACAACACTATTCATTTTGCAAACGATCTCGCAAAGAAAACGGAACAGGCTCTCGCAGAAATCGAGACAAAGCTCGATGCCTTCGGCGACCAAAAGGGCGAGATTGAAAAACTGCATCTGCTGATGGAGGGGCAGGTGGATATGCTCCGCGACATTTTTCTTTCCTCCGCCCTGCCGCAGTTTGAAAAGGATCGCGTTTTCGGGCGCGTGGAGGAAATGAAGGCTACATTGCACCGCGGCAGAGAGGACGAAAGCAATGAAACGGAATAAGCGCGGCCGCCTTTTAAAGGCTCTCGGCTATCTTTTCGCCGTTGGCACCCCCTTGGCGGCAACGCTCTCCTGCTTTCCGCTCTGGAGTGAGCGCGGAGGCGGCGCAAGGATTGCCGGCGGAACGCTTCTGCTCTGCGTGCTCTGCGCGCTCCCCTTTCTGCGCGCGCTGAGGGATTATCTGCGCTCGCCTGCGATCTGGAGCCTCTGGCTTTTCGGCCTGATCTTTTTCCGCCTCGTGCAAAGCATTGCGCCCGAGATGAGTATGATCTGCTTTTTCGGCCTGATCGGCAACCTGCTCGGCGCGCTTTGCCTGCGCGCAGCAAACAGACGGGGTATGCGTGATGGAAAGCAAGAATGAACGCCTGCTTGCAGGCTCCCTTGCCGCATTTTCCAAGGGAAAGGAGCGACTTTTCGCGCACATCGGCTTCTGGATTGCGGTGCTTGCGCTTCTCATCGCGGCGCTGGCCACCTTTACCGACCTTTCCCTTCTCTCGCTGAGCGCCGAGGCAATGACGCTGAAGCTCGGCATTTACGCCGTGGCAACCGCCGTTATATTTCTCTCTCTGGCGGAGGAGGGAGAATGCGCAGGCCGCGCCGAATCTGCCTTCACGGAGGCACAGCGTGAGCTGAAGGAGGCGGTGGCCGCCGTCACGCCGCACCACTACGGTGCGCTGGAGGATTTCTGCCGCGCTTACACGGCGGAGGAGCTTTCCCGCCGCCGCGCCCTGCTTTTGCTTACCTACGGTGCAAGGGATGAGGCCGCCCTCCGTCCCGCACAGCTCCGGCGCTACCGAAGGCTTCGCCCTCTGCCCGTGCGCGCCGCAATGCTTCTCGGCAAGGGCGCGGATGCGGAGGGAACGCCGCTCTGGCAACCCGCAAGACAAAGACGCCGCCGCCTTTTTGCGAGGCTGGCGCCCTCACTTCTGTGCACAGCCTTCGGCATCGGCGTTGCCGTCAGCGTTCGGGATTCTCTCACCACCTCGGCCGTGCTGGAGGGAATCCTCAAGCTCTCGGCGCTTCTGATCATCGGTCTGCGCGGCTATACGCAGGGCTATCTCTTCGTTTCCGAGGCCGAGATCCCCTTCCTTCGCGCAAAAACGCGCCTGCTTGCCCAATTTCTGTGCGAGCACGGCGAGGAGAAAAAGGAAAGCGCCGCCTCTTGACTTTAAATGCCTCGTGTGATAGAATATTTCTGTCATAAAGAGGAGCCCGATGGGGAATGCTCCTCATCGGGCGTTCTTTTTTGCCCAATACCGATACGGATCGGAGAGAGAGAATGAAAATTTTTGAAAATCTGGAAGCATCGATCGGACAAACGCCGATTTTTGCATTGACGAGACTGGAAAAGAAGCTGGGGCTGAAGGCAAAGCTCTTCGCGAAGGCCGAGGGAATGAATCCCGCAGGCTCGGCCAAGGATCGCGTAGCATTGCGAATGATCCTCGGCGCAGAGGAGCGCGGTGAAATCGCCCCGGGAGATCTTCTGATCGAGCCGACCTCGGGCAATACGGGCATCGGCCTTTGCGCCGTCGGTGCGGCGCGCGGCTACCGCGTTTGCATCGTAATGCCTGACTCTATGTCCAAGGAGCGCCGCCTTCTGATGGAGGCATACGGCGCAGAGGTCGTGCTGACGCCGGGAGCACTCGGAATGAAGGGCGCGATCGCAAAGGCGGAGGAGCTGAAGGCAAAGGCGGAGCGCGCCTATATCCCCTCGCAGTTTGATAATCCCGACAACGCCGATGCGCATTATCGGACGACGGGCCCCGAAATTTTCGAGGCAATGGACGGAGCAATCGACGTCTTTGTTGCGGGCGTTGGCACGGGCGGCACGGTGACGGGCGTTGGCCGCTATCTCAAGGAGCACTGCAACGGCGTGCGCATCGTTGCCGTTGAGCCGGCCTCCTCCCCCCTGCTTTCGGAGGGAAGAGCGGGAGCGCACGGGCTTCAGGGCATTGGCGCAAACTTTATCCCCGCAGTTCTGGATACGGAAATTTACGACGAGGTTGCCTGCGAGACCGAGACCGCGGCCTACGAGGCGGCGCGCCTTCTCGCAACGACGGAGGGACTTCTCTGCGGCATCTCCTCGGGTGCGGCGCTCTCGGCCGCCGTGAAGCTTGCGGGATGCGAAAAAATGGAGGGAAAACGCATCGTGGTTCTCCTTCCCGACACGGGCGAGCGCTACCTTTCCACCCCCTTATACTGTAAAGATTAAATATTTTTCAAAAAGGTCTTGCTTTTTTTGAAAAAATATGATACAATCACTCTATAAGATTTTTTTGCATCGAAAGATGCTTTAGGAGATGAATTTATGCTTACAGTTTTGAACTACATTCTGATGGCGATCCTTCTCGCCAGCGCGATCTTCCTCGTTGTCTCGGTTCTTCTTCAGAAGACCAAGGAGGATGGACTTTCCGGTGCGATCACCGGCGGTGCAGATACCTTCTACGGTAAGGACAGCGCAAGCCGCGGTGATGTGATCCTCAAGAAGTGGACGAAGATCGTCGGCGTGATTTTCGCGCTCTGCGTTATCATCGTTTATATCATTCAGCCCGATTACAACCAGACCTCCGCCGTGGATGCCTGGAAGCAGCTGACCGATTACAGCGGTATCTTCGGCTGATCCGCCCAAAGACGGAATTACGAAAAAGCACTTACGGCAGAGGCCACGGGTTTTCTGCGGCGTGAGTGCTTTTCTTTTCGGAGGAAAAAATGGCAGAAGAAAAAATCAGCACCTTCTCCGCAGAGGACGAGGCCTTTATGCGCGAAGCACTCGCGCTTGCCGCCGCGGCAAGGGATGAGGACGAGGTTCCCATCGGTGCCGTTCTGGTGCATCGCGGAGAAATCATCGCAAGAGCCTATAACCGCCGCGAGCAAAACAAATGCGCCACCCATCACGCGGAGATTCTCGCAATCGAGGAGGGCTGTCGCGTTCTTGGCGGGTGGCGGCTTCCCGATTGCACGCTTTTTGTGACGATGGAGCCCTGCGCGATGTGCGCGGGTGCGATCGTGAACGCGCGCATCGGGCGCGTGGTATTCGGAATTCCCGACATCCGCTTCGGCGCCTTCGGCTCGCTCTTCAATCTCGCCGAGCTTCCCACCAATCATAAGCCGACCGTGGAGGGCGGACTTCTCGCTGACGAATGTCTTTCCATCCTTCGCGCATACTTCAAGCAAAAACGCCAAAACTAATTGCAGAGGCGGAGTGGACCGACCACTCCGCCTTTATTTTGTATATTTTTCTTTGCATTTTTTATTTTTTACATACACGTAGAGAGAATGTGAGGAAAAAGAAGGATATGAAGATCACGCAGGTCATCAGCGATGAAAACATCGGGGGCGCAGGAATTTTGCTTTCCCTGATCACGGAGGGGCTTCGTGAGGAATTCGATTTCGAGGTGGTTTTGCCGCAGGGCTCAAGGCTTGCCGAGCGGCTTCCGCAGGGCATTCGCATCACGCCCTTGCCGATGCACGGATCGGGGGCTATGCAGGACATTTTCCGCTTCTACCGCTATTTCAAGGAAAACCCCTGCGACATTCTGCATACCCACGCCGCCTTCAGCGCAAGGCTCGGCGGTGCACTTGCGGGAATCCCGCGCCTGTATTCCACGCGCCATTGCGCAATGGGTGAAAAGCGCACGCCGCCGCTTTACGGGCGGCTATATAACCGCGTGACGACGGTGACGGTGGCCACCGCAGGCGCGGCGGAGGAGGAGCTTTTGCGCGAGGGGATCCCGAAGGAAAGGATCCGCCTGATCTATAACGGAACGAAGGAGCCTCTCCGCCTCTCTTGCTCGGAAAAACGCGCGCTCAGGACAAGCCTCGGCATTGCGGAAAAGGATACCGTGCTCGGCTGTGTTGGCAGGCTTGAGAACGTGAAGGGACAGGATCTTCTGCTGAAGGCGATGCATATACTCACGAAAAGAAGCCCCTCACTCGTGCTCCTGCTCGTTGGCGATGGAAGCCGACGCAAATTTCTGGAGGCCGAGGCACGCGCGCTCGGAATTTCCGACCGCGTGAAATTCATCGGATATACCCCGACGCCGCACATCTATCAGAATCTTTTTTCGCTGAACATCAATCCCTCGCGCGGCACGGAAACCTCCTGCCTTGCCACCTCCGAATGCGCCGCGCTCGGTATCCCGACCGTTGCCTCCGACTTCGGCGGAAACCGCGAATGCGTGGCACACGAGGTCAGCGGTCTGCTCTTTCGGAGCGAGGATGCCGAGGGGCTTGCCGCCGCGATTGAGAAGGCTCTGGAGGATAAAAATCTGATGCAACTGCTGAAAAAGGGAGCGCGCAAGCGCTACGAGGCTATGTTCACCCTCCCGCATATGCTGGAGGGGTATCGGCGGCTCTATACAGAAAACAGTTGACATATGCGCGCGGGTGTGATAAAATAAATGTTATGAAAAAGGAATATTTGGAGGGCGGCCGTGTTTGCAATGCGCACGGCGTCCGCGGACTCTTGAAGACGGAGGCCTGGTGCGACTCACCGAAGGTGCTTGCGGCGCAAAAGCGCGTTTTCTTCGCCGAAAAGGACGGCACTATGAAGGAATGCAAGATCACTCGCGGCTCGGTTGCGGGCGACTTCGTGCTTCTCGGCATCGAGGGGATCGAAACCCGTGAGGATGCCATTGCTTTAAAGAATAAGGTCTTTTTCCTCAAGCGTGAGGACATTCCCG
>JAZTWU010000121.1:0-5535 GCA_045636085.1 Eubacteriales bacterium | reverse complement strand
ATTGCGAGCGCCACCGCTCGCTGAACCTGCAGGCGGCAAGAGAGAGCATTGTGCTTTTGAAAAACGACGGTATTCTTCCGCTTGCAAGGGATAAAAAAATTGCCGTGATCGGCCCCTCTGCGGCAGACGAAGCGCCTCTGTACGGAAACTATTGCGGTCGCGCCTCCGAAACGGTCACCCTGCTTCGCGGCATCAAGGAGAAGGCCGAGAGCGTTCTTTATGCCAAGGGCTGTGAATATGTAAACGAGCCTCGCCCCTACGAGGAGCGCACCGAGATCGAGGCGCTTGCCGTGGCAAGTCGCGCGGATGTCATCGTTCTTTGTATGGGCATCTCTCCCGCAATGGAGGGAGAGGAGGTCGATGGCGATTACGGCACCGAGGGCGGCGATAAGCGCTCCATCGAGATCCCTGCCGTTCAGCGCCGTCTCTTTGAAAAGATTGCCGCGCTCGGAAAGCCGATGGTGTTTGTGAGCGTTTCGGGTAGCTGTCTTGCCCTGAAGGAGCAGGACGAAAAATGCGCCGCCGTTTTGCAATGCTTCTATCCCGGCGCCCTCGGCGGCCGCGCGCTGGCAGAGATCCTCTTTGGCGAATGCTCGCCCTCTGCGCGCCTTCCCGTAACCTTCTATGCCTCGGATGCCGATCTTCCTGATTTCAGAGATTATTCGATGAAAAACCGCACCTATCGCTTCTTTGAGGGCAAGCCCGTTTATCCCTTTGGCCACGGTCTCACCTATTCGGATATCCGCGAAAAATGGGAAAGCGAGAGCACCGTCACGGTGGAAAATCTCGGTCCCTACGATACCTATTATTCCGTTTTGCAGTATAAAGGAGAAGAGAAAAAGTCTCTTTGCGACTTCAAAAAGATTTATCTCAAATGCGGAGAAAAGATAACGGTTAAGTTCTGAAAAAGTAAACAATTATATGAAAAAAAGTGCTCCCGAATTCTCGGGAGCACTTTTTTTAAAACTCAATATCAACATACGCGGGGGAATGATCGGAGATCGGAAAATAATAATCGGGGCTGTATCGCTCAAAGCGGCGCACGATCCCCTCTGCATCAAGCGCAAGGATATGATCGATGGCCCATTCGAAGGGCTTGTCGTAATATTCTGTCTCGAAGCCGTCGAAAAAGCAGTAGTGGTAGCCGACGGTGTGGTCCGAGTGCTCCGTGGCGATATCGTGGCTGTGGCGGTAGCCGCTTGCAAGAGCGGATTGCACCGCAGTCGAGTTGTATCCTGCATTCAGGTCGCCAACGAGGAAGATCGGGCAACCGTATTTTTCACGGTAAAATTGCAGGCGCTTTATCAGCGCTTGCAGCTGAAGCATCCTTGCCTCATCCGATCCGCTCTGATAATTGCGGGGATAGGGCGGCTTCATATCCTCCGTCGGGCTCTTCATCCACCAAAGGTGCGTGGATGCGAAGATAAAGCGCTTTTGATCCTCTGTCGATTCCAAAACGGCAATGCAGTAGGATTTTGAATTCGCATCGTTGAAGATCCCTTCATACCCCTCGATTTTTTCTGGATAAGTATAGGAATCCGTCTCCAGAAGGCGGAGCCTTTCCTTGCGGTAAAGGATAGGAGTGTAGCCGCAGGGGATGTATGCGTAATTTTCGGCGAGTGCCTGTGAAAGAAGCTCGGCAAGCCTTGGAGAAAATTCCTGTCCGCCGATCACGTCGGGGCAAAGCTCACGGTAAACGCGGAGCAGGGAGGGGGTGCGCGCCTCGGCTGAGCAGTCGAAGCCCTTGGCCGCCCAGGCGGGAGAATTTTCGGTATTATTCCAGATATTATGCGTCATAAGGCGAAGCTTTGGCATCGTTTTTCTCCGTTTTCTTTTTTTCATATTTTAGCATAAGATTTTCGCAATGTCAAGCCGCGCGAATTTCCCTTTTTTTCATTTTCGCATACAATGAAAATGACGGAAAAATCCGTCAGAAAGAAAAAAGGAAGAACGAAAAATGGATAAAAACCAAAACGGAATTCCGATCCTGCCCGACGGGGAGGGGCAAATGCCCGTCTGCCCGTGCGAGGGGGTTCAGCTTGCAATGGTATATGCGCCGAAGCAGGCCTTTCGCAAGCTTTATTCGGAGGCGGAGGCTCTGCGCCGCGGAACGCTCTTTGAAGAACTTTATAAGCCCTTGGAGGAAGTGTGATGGACAAAATGAATAAAGAAGCACTTCTCGAAAAAATTCAGGCGCTCTCCTTTGCCAAAACGGAAGCGGAGCTTTTTCTGGATGCCGCACCGAGCAATAAGCAGGCCTTGGACTTTTTTCACAGAACGCAGGATGCCCTGAACGCCGCCGTAGCGGAATACGAGGCAAATTTCGGCCCGATCACAACGGCGGGCGCCAGCCGCGAGCGCTGGAATTGGGTGGATGCCCCTTGGCCTTGGCAAAGGGCGGGGGATATGACCGATGCAGACGGCGTGCAGATCCCTCGCGGTGATCGCGGATAAGGAGAAGAAGCTATGTGGATATATGAGAAAAAGTTGCAATACCCCGTGAAGATCAAAAATCCGAACCCCAAGCTTGCGGGGGTGATCATCTCTCAGCTTGGCGGTCCCGATGGCGAAACGGGCGCCGCGCTCCGCTATCTGAACCAAAGATACACGATGCCCTCTGCCGAGGCCATTGCGGTGCTCACGGATGTCGGCAGTGAAGAGCTCGGGCATCAGGAAATGGTGGCCGCCATTCTTTATCAGCTGACCAAGGGGCTCACCCCTGCCGAAATCAAGGCAGGCGGCTTTGATAAGTATTTCGTGGATCACACGCTCGGTATCTATCCCACCTCGGCCTCAGGCATGCCGTATACGGCGGCCTCCATGCAGTCAAAGGGCGATGCCGTTGCGGATCTTATGGAGGATCTCGCGGCCGATGCTGCAATACTGCAAGAGCAACCTTTATCAAAAAATCGCCGAAATCCCTTGTAAAATAAAAATTTTTTCGCCCTTCGGCAAAACGCTCAAAATTTGCCACCCTGCTATCATATAAGAGCGGCAGCAGGCGTTGAAGACAAAAATTAACTTAATTTTAAAAAAATGATAAGCTGTTTTCTCAAATCAAAAAAGCACCGCCAAACAATGACGGTGCCTTTCTTTGTTTACTTAAACGACGGCGCGTGTGTTTCGCCCGTCGCAAACGTATTCGGTCCGGGATCAGACATAGAAAAATACATCTTCGCTGCCTTGGTCGTACCAAAGTCGCGGTTTGAGCCTGTTTGCTGTACCTTGTTGAAGGCATCGCGGAACATCTGATTGTGCGCTTCCTCGCGGTTGAGAAGGAAATCAATGGTCTCTCTGACCTTCTTGTCCTCGATCTGACGATAGAGATATTCGTAAACAACCTTGGCTCTCTGCTCGGACGCAATGTTGGAAAGCAGATCGGCGCACAGGTCTCCTGTAACTGTAACGTAATCGCCCGTCCAAGAATATCCCGAAGCGTTGATAAGCCCCGGATTAAGTCCGTTCTGAACGTGTGCTTGTATCTCTCCTGCCTGCACCTTTGCCGCATCTACGTCATGACCGTTGAGCAGATTGATGGTCTGCGCAATCATTTCAAGATGTCCCAGCTCCTCGGCGGCTATATCAAGGAAGAGATCCTTGATTTCGGGATCCTTGATTCTGAAGCTTTGCGACATATACTGCATTGCCGCCTTCAATTCTCCGTTGCCACCGCCAAGCTGCTCCTGAAGGAGAACCGCATACTGCGGATTCGGTCTCTCCACCTCTACGGGATGAAATAAAAGTTTTTCGTGTTTGAACATAAATACCTCCGTTTTTTGTTTTCACCGTTAGTATTTCCCAAAACGGCGGAAAATATATTGCCGAAGATATAAAATTCATCTATCCCGCCTTTCTTCTGTTCGGTGTTTGCAAATTCAAATCCATTCCTTGCGGTCGTTGGTTGGCGGCAGGCAGCTGTGCCCTCGGCACACGTAATAAGTGGTCTTGTCGTCTTTGAGAGGATATTCTCTTGTGGGGACATCCAAAAGTATGACAATCGCGTTTGATGGAAACGCAAGGGGGAAGGTGCTTTTATCTGTCTTTTCGTCGAGCACTACCGTTATTTTCGTTGGCGGCTTGTCGTGTTCCAGATGCGCTGTCAAAAACATAGCGTGATTTGCAGGATATTGTGCCGCGCTTCGCGCGAGAAAACGAAGCTGGTGCTCTGCCGCCGCTTTGTATCTTTCTTCGTCGGTGAGAAAAGATAAACGGACAAGATTATACGCCATCAGCGAGTTTGCGCTTGGAATTGCTCCGTCGTAGGTTCCTTTTGGGCGCAGGATCAACGCCTCGTGATCTTTGCCGTACATATAGAAGCCGCCCGTAGTATCCCCGAAGTCTGATATGACCTTATCGCATAAGCTTTTTGCACGCTCCAAATATTCGCTTTTGAGCGTCGCGCGATATAAGAAGAATTGTGCAAAAATATACGCGGAATAATCATCGAGAAAGCCTCTTACGCCCCGTTTTTTCATATGAAAGCTGACGTGAAGCGTGTCGCCGTCGCACAGATATTTCTGTATAAAGCTGTCTGCGTTTTGCGCGGCAGAAAGGTATATTTCCTTCCCGCTGACAAGATACAGCTCGCACATCGCGGCGATCATCAGACTGTTCCAAGATGTTAAAATTTTTTCGTCGCGGTGGAGAGAAGTTCTGTTTTTGCGGTAATCCTCGAGCACAGGCAGAAACGGCTCAAACGAGTTGTCCAAAGGATCGCATTTCAAGAGGTTCGGGATATTTTTGCCCTCAAAATTGCCGGTGTCGGTTATATCATAATGACGGTTAAAGCCTTCGCCGTCCTCCTGTCCAAGTATTCCGATGACCTCGTCGGGCGTAAACAGATAATATTTTCCTTCCTCGCCGTCGCTGTCGGCATCCTGCGAGCTGTAAAAGCCGCCCTCGTCCGATATCATCTCGCGAAGAATATAGCTTGCCGTTTTTTCTGCAATCTCAAGATATATATCCATTTTCGTGCCCGTGTACGCCTTACAATAGGCAAGGATCAGGAGCGCATTGTCGTACAGCATTTTCTCAAAATGCGGAACGAGAAATTCTTTATCGGTGGAATAGCGGCAGAAACCAAAGCCGATGTGGTCAAACATGTCGCCGCGATACATTTGCATCAGCGTATGCTCTGCCATATTCAGACACGAGGCTGTTTTATAACGCTCGTAGTATTCGAGCAAAAAGAGCAGATTGTGCGGTGTCGGGAATTTCGGTGCACGCCCGAAGCCGCCGTGTTTTTCGTCATAAATGCGCTCGTATTGCCGAACGGCTAAATGAGTGGGATCAATATTTGCGGTGCTTGCCATAATTTCCGACTTACTCAGATGCTTGATGATCTTCTCCGAATTTTGCAAAAGCATATCGTGGTCGATCACCCATTTTTCGTGAATGGCGAGCAAAAGCTCCCTAAGCCCAACCATACCGCCTCGCGAGGTTTTTGGAAAATAAGTTCCCGCGAAAAACGGCTTCTGATCGGCTGTCATAAAGATACTGGTGGGCCAGCCGCCGCCTCCCGTAAAGGCTTGACAG
>JAZTWU010000120.1:0-3162 GCA_045636085.1 Eubacteriales bacterium | reverse complement strand
ACTCGTCATCCGACGATTTCTCCTCTAAATCCGTTCGCCCCCCGGTCTGTTCTCATTAAGAATCCGCCAAGATTATAGATCTTACTGCATTTTTCTCTTTTTTGCCTTGATTTTATTGGATTCTTAATGAGACAGCCCCTTTTCCTTTATTTTGCTATGTTTTATTTGCATTAAAGTGCTTTTTTGATCGCCTCGGCAAGATTTTTTGCATAATGCATAAAGCCTGCATCCGATGGGTGGAGGCGCAAATCTGCATAAAGAAGATAATCCTGCGGCACGAGAGCCATACCGTCGATCACGGTGACGCTCGGAATATCCTTCACGGCAAGCGCGATTTTCTCGGCCACCGTTTCGAAGCGACCGAAGGGCTTGGATGCGCCCATATCCTTGCGATAAATCGGCGTGATGGCGAAGATCCTCGCCTTAGGATAATTCTTTGCGAGCGCGCCGTAGAATTCGCGCGCATATTCCGAAAAACGCAGACCGTCCGTCACCGACCAATCGTTGGTTCCGTACGCCACGGTGACGATATCGGGATCAAAATCCGTCCTTTCCTTGGCGAGGTCGGGGAAAAAGGTCTCGCCGCCGATGGCCTTATTCAGCTCCTCGGCATCCAGCGCCTCGGCGAGCATTCTGCCGTAGCGATGGGTGGGAAAAAGCGCATCGTAGCCCTGCGTGATCGAATCGCCGTACATCAGAAGCTTCCTTTGGGGCTTCACGGGAATGAGGCTTGCGCCGTCCGAGAGAGAAAGCGAGAAGTTTTTCGCGCAGGCAAGCGCGGGAAAATCAAGGCTGACGGTTTTTTCGCCCGCGCCGAGCGAGAATTCCTTCTCAAAACGGCCGAGCGGCAGAGGGATCTCTGCGGCGGTATAGCCTGCGGGGAGAGTCTTCTCCTCAAAGTTTTTAAGACTTTCAAGGTATGCGCCGTTCACGCTCAGATCAAAGGCGAAGAAGGTGCGCGAGGAGCGCTTCTCCATCTCCACCGAGATCGAAAGCACCTCGCTGTCGGTCTTAAAAAGCAGTCTCACACCCGAGGAGCAAAGCGCACGGTCGTGATAAAATTTTCCGTTTTCCGAATCGCGGCGGCGGTAAAGTGCCTCCTCCGCCTCGGTGAAGCGGTAAAAGCAAACGCCCTCCGCGCTCTCCTCAACGCGCTCGGCACCAAGTGCCACGGAGCGCAATTGCTCTGCTGTCAGCTTCATATCGTTTTCTTCCTTTTTTCGTTTTCTGTATGGACGCCAACGGATTACACGGTCTTGATGGCGAAAACGGTTTCCTCCTTCGCGGAAAGCTCCGCGAGGATCTCTTCCTCGGAAAGACTCGTCTGTCTTGCAAAAACGATGATGTTCACGCCCACGTGCGCACTGTGACCGCTGTTGGGCTTGGTGATCTCCACCTCTTGGATGGGATATTTTTTCTCAACGAAATCAACGAAGGACTGCACATCGTATACCGAGGCGATCTCCACGTAAAACACATAGGAAACGCGGCTGAGCTTATAGCGATACTCGATCTTCGGCAAAAGCATATTGATCAGGATCACAACGCCCGTGCCGAGGATACCGCCCTCATAGAAGCCTGCGCCAAAGGCAAGACCGATGGCCGCCGCCGCCCAAAGACCTGCCGCGGTGGTGAGTCCGATAACCTGGCTCTTTCCGCGCACCATAATGGTGCCAACGCCGAGGAAGCCGATGCCCGAGATCGTTTGCGCCGCAATGCGCGTGGCATCCTGCCCGATGCCCAGCTCACCGACAACGAAAAGGCCGATCAGAATCGTCAGCGCCGAGCCGGTGCAGACGAGAATATGCGTTCGCATTCCCGCAACGCGCCCGTGCTTACCTCTCTCCGCGCCAAGAATGCCGCCCGCAAGGCAGGCAAGAAAAATGCGGACAAAAACCGTTACGTGATTGAGGCTTTGCATATAAGCAAGAAATTCCATTTTTTCGACTCCTTTATCGTTTTTTGACTATTATTGTTTACCGTTTTTTCTGTTTTTGATCCAATCGTTGATCGGGAGCTGTGAAAGAATCACGGCGAAGAAGACGATCAGGCAGCCCGCAAGCTCACGCGGAGAAAGCCTTTCCTCCAAAAGAAGCGCGCCGCCGAGAACGCCGAAAACCGATTCCATCGAAAGGAGCACGGAGGCCACCGCAGGGTGCGCCCCCTTCTGGCCGAGAATCTGCGCCGTATAGGCAATGCCGCTGGAGCCGATACCGAGGAAGAGAAGCGGGAGCAGATTTTCGAAAATGAGAGAGGCCGTAACGCCGCGCTCAAAGATCAGGGCACAAACGGTCGAAATACAGCCAACCGTGAAAAACTGAATGCAGGAAATGCGAACGCCGTCGCACCGATCGACGAAGCGATCCACAACCGTGATATGAAGAGCAAAAAGCAAGGCGCAGATCAGAACCAGAAGATCCGAGGGCGCAAGCGAGAAGGATTCTCCGATGCAAAGAAAATAGAAGCCAACGACCGCAATTCCGATGCTGACCCAGACGTGCACGGGCGAGCGGCGGCCGAGAAAAATGCCGTAGATCGGAACGATCACCACATAAAGCGCGGTGATAAAGGCGGTTTTGCCCGCATCGGTGCCAACGATGCCGAACTGCTGAAAAAGCGCCGCCGAGGAGAGCACGGCGCCGCAAAGCAAACCGCCAAGCCATTCCGTGCGCGTGATGCCGAGTCCGTTTTTCGAGAAAAGACGGCGTCCGTCACCGCGCAAGCGGTCAAAAAGAAGAATCACGAAAATCAAAAAGACAGCACCGATGAAGCTGCGCACCGCCGTGAGCGTGAAAGGTGGAACGGCGATCGCCGCCTTTTGCGCAACGAAGGCAAAGCCCCAGATCGCCGCGGCCAAAAGGCAAAGAAGCGAGGAAATCGTTTGTTTTTTCATTTTTTCTTTTTCTTTCCGTAAAAATATTCTCTATTGTATCACAAAGGGGCGGCATTGTCAAGCCGCCCTCTCTTTTTATCTGTATTTATTTTTTCGAGCGCGCCCCACCGCCATAGATGCCTATGACAAGCCGAAGCTGTCGGGAAAGATTTTCAAAAGACGACAGCACGGGGCGAACGGATTTTCGGCAAGGTTTTTCGAGCGCGACCCACCGCCGAAGCCTCCGCGGCAAGCCAAAGCTGTCGGGAAAGTTTTTCCAAAAAGACGAC
>JAZTWU010000119.1:0-18886 GCA_045636085.1 Eubacteriales bacterium | reverse complement strand
TTTCCTCGCTCGGTGTACCTTTGTACACCTCTCACTCGTCATCCGACGATTTCTCCTCTAAATCCGTTCGCCCCCCGGTCTGTTCTCATTAAGAATCCGCCAAGATTATAGATCTTACTGCATTTTTCTCTTTTTTGCCTTAATTTTATTGGATTCTTAATGAGACAGCCCCTCTTTTCTTTTTTTCTCCGCCCGATCGGGCGAAATGCTTGCCCAAAATTCTTTATTTTTCCAATGCACCGATATAGGTGAAGCGCTTGGTTGCGATTCCCTTGATATTTGCGTATTCCTCGAACATCCATTTGGGACGCACCCAAACGCCTCCGCCCGAGAGCGAGCGGTAAACCACCGTTTCCTCCAGAGTTTCGCTATCCTTGCCGATAAAGAGAAGCTCGTATTTGCCGCCCTTATAGTGGCGGTATTTTCCGACCTTCAGCTCGCCCGTGGGGTTTATGGGATCGTGGCGCAGACGGAAAATATCCTGCTCGTGCGGAATATAGGAGTGCGTTCCCGCTTGCATTGCGTTCATTGCCTTCACGGTTTTGAAGGAATTATAGAGCGCCACCGTTGTGGAGGGCGGGCAGATATAGTCGCCAAGGCGCAGATGGATCTCCACGGGACAGCGCACGCGCGTTGCCTGTGCGATCGTGTCAAAATACCGCAGGCCCTCGTCCGCCTTCGGGCGCCAGCCGCCCATATAGCCGTGCGCCTCCGCCTTCAGGTTGCAAAACCAAGGAATGTTGATTTGAAGGTAGGAAACGGCGCTGTCGTGCGCGGCCACGGTGGTGGCCTGCAGGGCTCCCTGGCTTCCGCCCCATACGGTCAGCCCCTTGCCATCCCAGGCGGGAAGGGTCTTTGCATACCGAACGGCGGCAAGGTCGCGGATCATCATCCCTCTCCAATAGGTCGTTTCGGGAGAGGAATTTTCCTCGCGGTCAAAGCCGTAATTGCGGAGCTCGGCGTGCGTTACATTCGCCTCAACGCCCAAAAGATCGTTTTCGATACCGTGCGCATTCACGCGCAGGCAGATCGTGTTTTCCTTATAAATGGCAGATGCGCCGCAGACCGAATAGCCGTTATAGGAGATATCCAGCGGATATTTTCCCTCGGCGGTCGGCACCGAGAGAATGGCGGAGGCGGGCGGACCCTCATAGGGGGCGCTGATCCTTATATCAAAGGCGCGAAAGCCGCTCGGCACGTCTTGCGTGAGCTCCTTTTCGTAGAGAAGCCTTGGCTCGTGCTCTGCAATCGCTTGCTCGATTTTTCCCCAGTAGGCATCAAAATCCTCGGGAATCTCGTCAAGATAGGAAAGCCTTTCGATTTCCGCACCCGCGCCTGCCTCCAAGGGATCGGCGATCTCGGTGCCGTCCTTTCCGTAGGCATTCACGGTCAGGCGCGCAAAGCCCGGGCGATCAAGGAAGGTATCCAAAACGAGGGGCTTGCCGTTATTGTAATGATAGATGCCCTCGGCCTTTTTTCCGTCATCGGTTGCGAGCGTCCATTTCAGAAGCTCGTAGGTGGCAGGCTGGCATTTTTCTCTTGCCTGCACGGTGAAGACCATTTTTTCGCCGCACCGATAGGAAAGCGGATTTTTATCCGTCGTGCATTTGAGATACTTGATCATAGAAGGGGTCTCCTTTTTTTGATTGTCGGTTGAAAATATTTTAGCATAGCGCGTGGAAAAATGCAAGAAGAAAAAGGCTGAAAAAATCCTCGAATGCGGCGGCCGCTCTTGATTTTTGTGAGCGCAACTGCTATAATAGATAAGAAAAAAACGCGAAAGCCCGTGCGCGATGCGACGGCAGAGGAGAAAAAATGAAAAAGACCTTTTCACTTTGGGAAAACGATGAGAAAAACGGAACGCTCATTCATATATACGAGCCGCTGAAGCGCGGCGCGGATCTTTGCGTCGTTATCTTCCCCGGCGGCGGATACCATCACCGCGCGCCCCACGAGGGCGAGGGCTATGCCGAGCTTCTGAATGCGCACGGCTTTTTTGCCGCCGTGGTGGATTACCGCGTTGCGCCCGACCGCTTTCCCCTTCCGCTTCTGGATGCGCGGCGCGCGATCCGCTTCGTTCGCAAAAGGGCGGAGGAATTCGGCATTGCCAAGGATAAGATCCTCGTGATGGGCTCCTCTGCGGGCGGACATCTGGCCGCCCTTGCCTCCACCTATACCGATCCGATCGAGGGAGAGGGCGCGGATGAAACGGACAGAGAGGATTTTCTTCCGAACGGGCAGATCCTTTGCTATCCCGTGATCAGCTCGGACGAGGCGATCAGCCATATCGGCTCGTATCAGAATCTGCTTTCGGAGCGCTATGCGGAGAAGGAAAAATTCAGCCCCGAGCTTCTCGTTTCGGAAAAAACGCCCGAGGCCTTCCTCTGGCATACGGCGGAGGATGCCGCCGTCAACGTGATCAACAGCTATGCCTATGCCACGGCGCTACGCAAGGCCTCCGTGCCCTGCGAGATGCATATTTTTCCCTTTGGCCCGCACGGGCAGGGAACGGCGGTGCTGGATCCCTATGCCGCGCGCTGGACGGAAATGCTCCTCGCTTGGCTGAGAGCGAGATTTTGCAGATAAGGGGGAGAAAAATGCAACGCTATAAGCTGATTGCCACCGACCTTGACGGCACGGTGCTGGATAAGAGCGGCCGCGTTGGCGCGGATACGCTTGCCGCCGCGGCGGAGCTTGCAAGGAGAGGCGTTTCTCTCGCGATCGCCACGGGAAGAACCTATACCGAGATTCCCGAGGCTCTGCGCGAATGCCCCGATTTCCGCTATATCATTTATTCCAACGGCTCCGTCGTTCTGGATAAGGAGAGCGGCAAAACGCTTTCCGCCTGCATTCCGCGAAAGACCGCGATAAAGATGATGGAGATCTTTTCGGATTATGAGGCGCATATCACGGCGCGTAACGGCGGTGCTTGCTATTACGACGGCAGATACCCCATCTGTGATCCGAAGGTCAGCGAATATTTTCGCATCGATCCAAACCACGTGCTTTGCGTTGGCGCGCACGGCCATCCGAAGGAGAATTTTTTTGATTTTATCTGCGGTCTTTCGGAGGTCGAGGTCTTCAGCCTTTATTTCCATAGCGACGAGCAGAGAAGGGAATGCGCGGCGCGGCTTTCAGCGCTGGGGGAACTGCACATCGTTTCGATCTACGCCTCGAATCACGAGATCTTTCATCGCGAGGCGGGCAAGGATCACGCGCTTCTTCGACTTGCCGATTATCTCGGCATCTCCAAGGAGCAAACGCTCACGCTGGGGGATAGCGGAAACGATATTGCGATGACGAAGGCCGCGGGCCTCGGTCTTGCCGTGAAGGATGCAAGCCCTGCGCTTCTCTCGGTTGCGGACGGGACGGTCTGCGAGGGGGGCGACGGCGTGATGCGCTTCGTCCTTGAAAAATATTTTTCGTGAGGAAAAGAATGAAGAAATACCGATTGGTTGCCACCGATCTTGACGGCACGCTTCTGGATAAAAGCGGAAGCCTTGGCGGCGATACCCTTGCCGCGATCGGAGAGCTTTCGAAAAGGGGCGTGGAATGCGCGATTGCCACGGGGCGCGCATACAGCGAGATCCCCGAGGCGCTTTGCAATTGCCCCGAGATCCGCTATATCGTTTATTCCAACGGCGCCGTGCTTCTGGATAAGAAAAGCGGCGAGCAGATCAAGGTCTGCATTGAGGAAAAAACGCTTCTGCAAATGATCCCGATCCTCGAAGAATACGAGGTGCAGATCTGCGTTCATATCGATGGCGCAAATTATTACGATGCAAGATACCCCTTGCGCGAATATCAGGAATATTTCCATCTTCCCGATACCTATATCCGTTGCGTTCTGGGCGGAAGCCGTGCGATGGAGAATGTTTTCGATTTCATGCGCGCCCATGCGGATTCCGTGGAGGTTTTTAGCCTTTATTTTCGCAATGACGAGGCGCTTTCTGCTTGCGCCGCGCGGCTTTCGGCGCTCGGCGGTCTTTATATCACCTATACCGCCGCAGGCAATTTCGAGGTCTTCGATCTGAGGGCGGGCAAGGATCGGGCGCTTTTGCGCCTCGCGGAGCATACGGGAATTTCTCTTGCCGAGATGATCACCGTCGGCGATAGTGATAACGATACGGCAATGACACGCGCGGCAGGCCTCGGCCTCGCCGTGAGGAATGCAAGCCCTGCGCTTCTCTCGGTCGCGGACGCAGTGGCCGGCGAGGGGGGCGACGGCGTGATGCGCTTCGTTTTGGAAAATTATTTTTCGTGAGGAAGATCTTAAGAAAAATACAGAAATTTGATTTCCTTTTTTAGGAAAGAAAAATTGCCCGAAAGACGTGATGGGAAATTTAATGTAAACAAATATAGTCAAAAAACAAGAAAAGAGCGGGGATTCCGAGATTTTTTTCGGAGTGCTTCGCTCTTTTTTTCTTTCGTTTATTGCCCGGTTTTATCGGTTTTCTTTTTCATATACTGCGTGGGGGAAAGCCCCGTATGCTTTTTGAAGGTTTTCGAAAAGGTGTAAATATCGGGATAGCCGAGGGAGAGGGCGATCTCGCTGATGCGCTCGCAGTCGCTCTCCAGCATCCGCTTGGCCTTCGTGATGCGCAGGCGGTGGATATAGGTGATGGGCGAGCATCCCGAGATGCGGGGAAAGAGCTTGCGGAAATACACCGTGGAGATGCCGCAAAGCGAGGCCAAAAAATCGTTTTTCGGCATAGCGGAGGGGTTTTTCGAGATATAGTCGAGCGCGGGGGCGAGCTTTTTTCGATGCGCCGTGTCCGCATATTCCTTGCGGCCCGTGCCTGCAAGCAAAAGGAGCGCCTCATAGATCAGCCGCATCAGCTCTAAGCGGTAACCCGGGGCGCGCAGATTGTATTTGTGCTCCGCCTCGCGCATAATGCGCAAAAGCCGCTCGCCCTCGCCGCCGAGGGGGAAGCTTCGGATCTGCTCGCAGGTGCAGTCGGCCTCGAATTCGATCGCGCAGTAATGCCCGCCCTGCGTGCACCACCAGAGATACGAGGAGCCTGCGGGCAGGAGGATGGCGTTTCCCGCGTTTGAGATATGGGTGCGCCCTGCGCATTCATAGTGCGTTTCGCCCTCGTATTTATAGAGGATCGAGAAGGCGGCGCGGTTTTTGCGCTCCGTCGGCCTTCCCGGCTCCGTATAAATATTGAAGGCGGCGCGCGGTCGAAGGACGGTCAGCTCTGTGAGAATATCGGTCATTTTCGGCGTGTCTCCTCTTTTTTATGGCCTATTGTAGCATAAATTTCTTCTCCGTGTCAATGCCTTTTTGAAAAAAAGAGTATCAAATCTGACAAATGGAGCATTTTTGCCATTGCGGTTTTTTCTCTCGGATGATATACTGATTTCAAAGAAGGGCGCTTGCCCCTATCCGAAACGGAGGAATCGATATGAGAAGAATCAGAATTGGCCAGATCGGCATCGGCCATAACCACGGCGAGGAGAAGATGAAGGCCGTGCGCAAGTTTCCCGACCTCTTTGAGGTCGTTGGATACGCGGAGCCGAGCGAATATTGGATAAAAGAGCGTGCAGAAAAACCCGGCTACGAGGGGCTTCGCCGCTATACGGTGGAGGAGCTTTTGCCGCTTTGCGATGCAATTTTGGTGGAGACCGACGTCTGGGATCTGACCGAGACGGCAGAGAGGTGCATCCGTGCGGGAAAGCATATCCATATGGACAAGCCCGCAAGCGGAACGCTCGAGGATTATAAGCGCGTGCTCGATATGGCGAAGGAGAAAAATCTCGTCGTTCAGCTCGGCTATATGTACCGCTATAATCCCGCGGTTTTGAAGTGCATTGAGGCCTATCGCGAGGGAAGACTTGGCGAGATCTATTCAATCAACGCGGAGATGAGCACCTATCATCCCGCAAATTATAAGAAGTGGCTCGGCAATTTCGGCGGCGGCATTATGTATATTCTCGGAAGTCATATGGTGGATCTTATCGTGTATCTGCTCGGTAAGCCCGACCGCGTGCATTCCTTTTTGAAGCACACGGGGCTTGACGGCGTGGATTTTGAGGACAATAATCTTGCCGTGCTGGAATATGAAAAGGCCTTGGCGCGCATCTATATTTCTTCGGTGGAGGTCAATGGCTACGGAAGGCGCCAATTCGTCGTTTCCGGCAGCAAGGGCACGGTGCAGATCCAGCCGATCGAAAATCCCTGCCGTATGTGGATCTCGGATACCGAGATCGCGGATCGCCCCTATGCCGAGCGCAAGCAGGATATTGCGGTAACAGAGGACGCTATGAACGCAAGATATGACGATATGATGCGCGACTTCTATTCCTATATCGTTGGCGAAAAAGAAAATCCCTTCACCTATGAGCACGATTATGCCGTGCAGGAGGTGCTTTCCGAAATCGTGGGAGGTATCAGGTTCAATGGCAAGGATCCTATTGAAAAATGGTAAGATCTTCGACGGCGAGCGCTTTTTTTACGGAAGCGTGCTGATCGAGGAAGGAAAAATAGCCGAAATGGGGCAGATCGATCCCGTGACCGATGAAAAAAGCGTGGTGATCGATGCCGAGGGCTGTACCGTTTGTCCGGGGCTTGTGGATATTCATACGCACCTTCTGGAGATTTCGGGACTTCCCTTCGGCTTTCCCGCCGCGCTTGCCACCGTGCCCTTTGGGGTGACGGCGGCGGTGGATGCGAGTGCCGCGACGTGCAATTCACAAAATGCGGATGCGCTCCCGATCGAAACGGCGGCACTTCTTTCGCTTCCGCTTTCGGACGGAAAAACCGATTTTGCCGCCTTGGATCGCGGCTTTGCGGCCTACGGGGCGCGCGCCCTCGGCGTGAAGATCTATTATGACGAGGCGCAGGGCGCCGTTGCAAGCCTTCCGCAGATTACCGAGGCCTCGGCCTATGCGCATAAAAAGGGCGGCATCGTGATGGTGCATTGCGCAGGCTCGCCAACAAAAATGAAGAGCGTCGTCGAGGCGCTTTCCTGCGGGGATATTCTCACGCACGCCTATCACGGCGGCACGCACACGGTGGAGGATGAGGACTATGCGGCCTATCGCTTGGCGAAGGAAAAGGGCGTGGTCATCGATGCGGGAATGGCAGGATCGGTGCATACGGATTTCGGCGTTCTTGCCCGCGCTTTTGAGAAGGGGCTTTTCCCCGATGTGATCAGCACGGACATCACGCAGTTCAGCGCTTATATGCGCGGCGGAATCTACGGACTTCCGATGTGTATGAGCATTTGCCGCGCGCTCGGAATGGCCGAGGCGGATATTCTTCGCGCCGTCACCTCCTCCGCGGCAAAAGCCGTGAAAAGAGCGGATCGGTGGGGAAATCTTTCGGTCGGCCAAGCGGCCGATCTTGCGGTGCTTTCCCTTGGCGCGGTGAAGATCGACACCGTGGACGGCGCGCAAAACCGCCTTGTGATAAACGAGGGTTATACCTGCCGGATGACTTTGAAAAACGGACAGATTCTTTACAGAAACGGAATTTAAGTAAACAAATATATACATTTTAAGGAGATAAAACGATGGAAAACAAGAAGAAGGTTGCCCTGATTACGGGCGCAGGCGGATATCTTGGCGGCGAATGCGCCGTAACGCTGGCAAAAGAGGGAAAGACGATTGCCGTTTGCGATATAAATGAGGCGGGCATTGCCGCCACGGTGGAAAGAATCAAGGCCTTTGGCGGTGAGGCGAAGGGTTATGTGATCGACGTGACCGATCCCGAGAATGTAAACCGCGTGGTGGAAGAGGTCGCTCGGGATTTCGGACGGCTTGATATTGCCGTTCACGTGGCGGGCGGTAGCGCGCGTATTGCGGGCAAGGATGTAAAATACGTAGACCTTCACGAGCAGGATCCGCGCGTGATTGACCGCGTTTTGCAGGTCAACCTCTACGGAGCGATCTGGGTGAGCCGCGCGGCGGCACGCGTGATGGTCGAGCAGGGAGAGGGCGGTAGGATCGTTTGCTTCTCCTCGATCATTGCACAGAACGGACTTGCACATTGCGCGGATTATGCGGCGGCAAAGGGCGGCGTGATCTCCCTTGTCAAGGCGCTTGCCAAGGAGCTTGGACCGCACGGTATCACCGTGAACGCGATCTTGCCCGGCCTTGTGCAGCGCCCCACCGATCCCGATTTGGAGCATTATAAGACCTCCAATTTCCTCGGCCGAAAGTGCTTTGGCTCGGAGGTGGCGGATCTCGTTTCCTTCGTTGTTTCGGAAAAGGCAGACTTCATCACCGGTGCCGAGCATATTATTGACGGCGGCCGCAGACTGTCGCAGAAGGGAAGCGACTGATGGATCCGCGGCGCTTTTGCGCCGAAAAAGGGATAAAAGGAGTGAAAAAATGAAGAAGAACGAAAAGCTTTTTCACGGAGCGCTTTGGTTTGAGGAGGCAGAGGGCTATCTCGTTGCAAGAAGATTTACGCGCGCGCAGATGGATGCCGTTTCGTACGAGGCGTTTTTCCTTGAAAGAACGCGCTGTCAGGCCTCGATCACGATCGAGCTTTGCACGGAGGCAACCGAGATTTCCTTTTCCTATAAATTTCTGATGCGCTCAGGAGTGCTCAGCACCTTTGAGGTATATACGAACGGGTGCCTTACTCACCTCTATTATGATGATACGCTTGCTGACGAGGGAAGGCTTTCGCTTTCGTTTGAAGGCGGAAAAAAGCATATCGAGATCTATTTGCCGAATTACAGCGAGGTCGGAATCAAGGATTTCTTCGCAAACGGAAAATACCGCGCGGTGACGAAAAAGAAGCCCAAGGTGCTTTTCTTCGGCGATTCGATCACGCAGGGCGGCGGCTCCAAGCGAAGCGCCCAGACCTACGTGAATGTTTTGAAGCGAGAGATGGGCTATGAGATCCTCAATCTCGGCATTGGCGGCTATGTTTTTGAAAACAATCTTGTGAAGGAAATGCCGTTTTCCCCCGATAAGATCGTCGTGGCGCTCGGAACCAACCATCACGGCCTCAGCGAGGAGGAAAGCCGCGCGCGCATCACCTCGTTTTTCGATGCGCTGACCGAAAGATACGGGGATATGAAAAAGCTCGTGCTTCTTCCCGTTTATTGCGGAAATCCCTCGATTTCCGACCGTAAGGAAAAATATAAAAGGCTGAGCCGGACGATTTCGCAGATTGCAGGGCGGTATCCGAATGTTCAGATCGTGAATGCTTACGATATGATCCCGCATTTTGCGGATTATTATATGGAGGATTTTGTGCATCCGAATGCGCTCGGAATGGAGCTTTACGGAAAAAATCTTGCGAAAGCGATCCGAAAAATCAAGTTTTAAGGAGATAAAAATGAAAGCAGCCATCGTTCAGGATAAGAAAATGATACTCGCAGAGGTTGCCGAGCCCGTGATGGGCGCGGGCGACGTTCTGGTTGAAATACACGCTACGGCATTGAACCGCGCCGATCTTTTGCAAAAGCAGGGAACCTATCCCTCCCCTGCGGGCTGGCCCGAATGGCCCGGCCTTGAGCTCGCGGGTAAGGTGATCGATATGGGATGCGAGGCAAAAAAGAAGAGTGGCTTTGCCATCGGCGATGCGGTTTGCGCCCTCGTTGGCGGCGGTGCATATGCGGAAAAAATTGCCGTGCCCTACGGTCTTCTGATGCCCGTGCCGAAGGGGCTTTCGCTTGCGGAGGCCTCCGCACTTTCCGAGGCCTATGCCACGAGCTATCTCAATCTCTTTTACGAGGGGCATCTTAAAAAGGGGCAGGTTCTCTATGTTGCCGCAGGTGCCAGCGGTCTTGCCAGCGCGGCCATTCCGATGGGAAAGGCGGCAGGGGCTTATGTTGTGACGAGCGTGCAGACCGAGGCGCAGGCCGAGAAGATTCGGGATCTTTCGGCAGACGAGATCATCGTGCAGGAAAGAGAGAGCATCCCCGATGCCTTTGCAAGGCTGGAGAAGGAGGGGCGCCCCGTTTGCGTTTGTATGGACTGCCTTTCGGGCGAGGATCTCGGAGCGGCGATGCCTTATATGGCGCGCGGCGGCTATTGGATCGTGATCTCCACGCTGGCGGGCATTGAAACGCAGGTGAAGCTGCGCCCGCTTCTGACGAAGGGACTGCATCTCGTTGGCAGTATGCTTCGCAACCGCACAAACGAGACGAAGGCCGAGATCCTTTCCTCTCTCGTGCGCGATATGTGGCCGCATCTGGAAAGCGGCCGTATCAAGCCCTCGATCTATCGGGTGCTTCCGATCGAAGAGGTCAATGAAGCGCAGGCAATTCTTGAGCGCTTCGAAAATACGGGAAAGGTGGTTATGACCGTCAAATGAAAAGACTTTCAAGTCTCCCCGCCCCTGCGCTTGCGGGCGTTGTGAGGGAAAAGAGCGTGCGCGCGGCCTGGGCAGGAATGAAAAACTGCTATATGGGCGGTGCCACGATGATCGATCTGCATCTCTCCTGCCTCACGGATCAGAGCGAGGCGGGCATCCGTGCCGTCATCGAAAGAGCGCCCGTGCCCGTTTTGGCGCTGAACTATGCAAGCGAATACGATTGGACGCCCAAGGCCTATACGGAAGAGGAGCGCGCAGAGCTTTTCCGCACGGCCATCCGCGCAGGTGCGGCCGGCGTGGACATTCAGGGCTATACCTTTGATCCTGCTTCGAAGAACGCCTTCGTCGGTGAGGATAAATATTCCTTCACGAAGGGAAATCCGAAGGAGATCGTCACGGATTCTGCCGTGATCGACCGTCAATGTGCCTTTATCGAGGAGGTGCACGGTATGGGCCGAGAGGTGCTTCTCTCCTGCCATCCCGGTATTCCGATGCATCGGGAGCAGGTCGTGGATCTCGCGCTTTTCCTTGAAAAAAGGAATCCCGATATTATCAAGATCGTCACGATCGCCGAGAGCGAGGAGGATATGCTTGAGGCGCTTCACACGATGCGCGCGATCAAGCGCGAGGTGAAAACCCCCGTCAGCTACCACGCGGCCGGAAAATACGGCGGCCTCACCCGCGTGCTTTGCCCCGCTCTTGGTGGGCAGATCGCCTTCTGCGTGGACCGTTTTTCGGAGAGCAGTACGCCTGAGCAGCTGGAGCTCCGTAGCGCAAAAATGATGATAGAGGAGCTTTCGAGACTGTGATGAACGAAATGAAAAATAAGGTTGTTATGGTGACGGGCGCGGGCGCGAATATCGGCCGCAGGATCGCCTTGGATTTTGCAAAGAAGGGCGCGGCCGTCGTCGTTTGCGATTATAATGCGGAGAATGCGGCGCGCACCGTTTCCGAGATTGAGGCAATGGGCGGACGGGCGATGTGCGCCGTTTGCGACGTGCGCGACAGAGAAAAGATTTTCGCCTATGTTGAGGAGGCGGAGAAGACGCTCGGTGCGATCGATGTGCTCGTCAACAATGCGGGCGGAAGCGCGGGACTTCTCGGCAAGCTTACCCACTTCGTGGATGCCGAGCCCGAAACGCTGGATTTCGTTCTGGATACGAATATCAAGGGCGCGATGTACTGCACGCAGGCGGTGCTCCCCGCGATGATCAGAAAAAAGTACGGAAAAATCATAAATATGTCCTCGATCGCCGCCGTGGTCGGCCTCGTGGATCGCGTGGATTATTCGGCGGCCAAGGCCGCCCTGATCGGTATGAGCAAGGCGCTGGCAATGGAGGTTGGCGAATACAATATCTGCGTCAACTGCGTTTGTCCCGGCGCGATCTGGCGCGAGGGCTGTGCGCCGTTTGAGCATATGACGCATCTTGGCGAAAACGGCCACGGCGGCATGCCCGAGGATATTTCGGATGCGGTGCTCTTCCTTGCCGAGCAGGATTATATCACGGGCGAAAACCTGATCGTGGACGGCGGTCGCACCCTCGGTGTCAGCCATAGGTGAGAGAAATGAAAAAACAAGCCATCCTTCCTCTTGCCCTTCTCGTGATGCTCCTTTGGGGCTCACTTTTTCCGATGGTAAAGCTCGGATTTTCCGCCTTTTCCGTGGTCAGCACGGGGGATATTCTGCTTTTCGCAGGGGCTCGCTTCGTGATCTGCGGCGCGGTGATCACCGCGTTTGCGCTTTTTCGGAAAAGGGAAAGCTTTGCGCCCGTGAAGGGGGCGCTTCTTCCGCTTCTGCTTTCGGGCTTTTTTGCCATCGTTTTGCATTATGCCTGCACCTATATCGGCCTTTCGCTGACGGCAAGCGGAAAAACCGCGATCCTAAAGCAGGTCGGCGCGCTGATCTATATTCTCGCATCTCCGCTCTTCTTCAAGGCGGATAAATTAACGGTGGGCAAGGTGTTTGGCGGCGTTCTCGGCTTTTTCGGCGTGATCGCGATCAATTTCAGCGCGGGCGGCGTGCATTTCGGGGTCGGTGATATTCTGATCCTCTTAGCCTCGGTCTGCACCGTTGCCTCCAACGTGATCAGCAAGCGCCTTTTCGAGCGTGTGGATCCCATCACCGCCACGGGGCTTTCTCAGACCTTCGGCGGCGCGGTGCTCCTTGTGATCGGACTTGGTATGGGCGGAAAAATGCAGGCATCCTCCCCCCAGGCTCTGCCCATATTCCTCTATATTCTCGTCGCCTCCGTGGTTTCCTATTGCCTTTGGTATACCATTGTGAAGAGCGGATCGCTTTCCTCTCTTTTCGTGATCAAGTTTTCCGAGCCGCTTTTCTCCTGCCTGCTCGGCGCTCTGATCCTGCAGGAAAATATCCGGGATATCCGCTATCTTTTGGCCTTTCTTCTGATTGGCGGCGGTATCACCGTGGCGCACGGCAGGGGTGCGAAAAAGAAAAATTAAAAAACCCTATTGCAAAGCGGCCGCTTTTTTATTATAATAATAGTACGAAAAGAATCAAGAAAAAGGGTGGAGGGCTTCGGTATGAATAAAAGAGAAGCAAGACTTCTTGCGGTTTATGAAAACCGAACGCTTGCAGAGGGGCTTCGGATTTTTTCGGTTTGCGCCTCGCTTCTTTCGGTTTATGCCTTTGCCTATATGCTGGTGCTTTCCTTCACGGAAAACGCTTGGGATGCGCTTCGGCTGGCGGTTGTGCTCTTCGTTCCCTTCGTTTTCGTGAGCATCGTGCGCGCGGTCGTGCAGGCACCGCGCCCCTATGAGGTCTATTCCTTTTATGAGGAAAAGCCGCATCGCGCAAAGGGGAAGAGCTTCCCGAGCCGCCACGCATTTTCTTCGTTTGCCATTGCGGTTGCGATGCTGGCCTTCGATGCGATGTTTGCCTTCCTTTTGCTCGGCGTTGCCGTTGCGCTTGCGATCAGCCGCTATCTGCTTGGCATCCATTTTCCGAGAGACCTTGTGGCGGGTGCGCTGATCGGCACGGTCACTACCGTGCTGGGGCTTTGGATTCTTTTTTGACGGGGCGCATACCCCTCTTTAAAAACGGATAAAATTTTTATGCCGCTAAAGGCGAAGGGAGAGCTTATATGATGAAGGTTACTTGGCTTGGAGGCGCGGCGCTTTGCTTTGAGAGCGATCGCGTGCGCATCTATATCAATGGAGCACCGACAGGGGAGAGGGATGCGGATATTCTTCTTTTCACGGGGGCTTGCCATCTCCCCGAAAAGGCTCTTGCCTCGGCGCTGGAGAAAAATCCCGATGCGGTGGTGCTTGCATCCCGCAGTGCCTATGAAAGGGCAGGGGCGCTTTGCGAAAAATACAATATCGTTCCCTTGGCGGCGCATTCCGTCTGGAGCGAGAAAAATATCACCTTCTATGCCGTGCGCGCAGAAAGCGCGGATAAGGAGGCCGTTGGCTTCATTGTGGACGATGGAAATCAGACCTATTATGTCAGCGGCGAAACGCTTTATAACTACGAGGTTCTGGATGACGTTCTTGAGCTTGTGGAGGACGGCGTGGACTATGCCTTCCTTCCCATCAACGGCCGTGGCGGCTGTATGAACGCCAAGGATGCCGCAGACTTCGCTTATGAGCTTGGCGCGGCGCACGCGATCCCCCTCTTCTACGGTGAGCGCGCAGGCGATCCCGAGAGCTTTGATTTTGAGGACGGCGGAAAGATCGTGCTTTTGCCGAATAAGACCGCAGAGCTTTGATTTTTATTGAAAATAAAGGACGCTTGCCCGCGAAAAATCGGGCAAGCGTCCTTTTGACTTTAGTGCGTGTGAAATTCAAAAAGATCGTCCATAAAGGTCGGCTCGTAGCCGTGTGCGCGGCACCAACGCGCGCATACATCCAGCTTTTCAAAGTAGTTTGGCTGGTGGCGCTCATAATCCTCGTAGAAATACTGCTCGTGCAGGCAGAAGTCCTTGAAATGATAATTCGGGAAGTCCTTTTCCTGCTGATCGAAGGCCTCGTTAAAGGCGGCGATATCCCGATGCTGAATGCCGCCGTTATAGCGGAAATGGATGATATCCTCATCCTTATCGTAATAATAGCCGTATTTTTGCAGGATCTCGCATTGCTCCGAGTTGAGGTACATTCGGATATCGATGCCGCTTTCGGTCTTCTTATAGGAGGAAACGAAGGCGCGGTAGCCGAGGTCGCGCAGAGCCCTTGCGCCCTCAAGGGAGCAATCGCCGAAGTGCACGGTCGTCACCGTTTTTGCAAAGGCCTCCTCGCCCGCAAAGCGCAGGATCTCGCGGTGCACGCGCTCGCATTCAAAATGCATCTGCTCATAGCTTACGTGCGCATAGGGGCGGTCGGGCAGGTCGGCATTTGCGTGGAAGGAGAGGCGAAGCCAATCGGAATTTGCCTTCCATTCCGCTTTGTATTTGTCGGTCATTTCGGTGAGATTGAAGCCGCCGTGCTTCGGGGTTTCGTAATAGATGTTAACGTGGAATTTCGAGCCGTGCAGATCGTGGATCCTCTTGAGCGTTGCAAGATAGGGATCCTCAAACATAGAGGCGTATTCGTCCTTATGCAGAGTGAGATTTTGCAAAAACCAGATGTTGTCGTCCAAGGAAAAACGGTATTTTTTATATCCGTTTTTGAGGTAATAGGCATCGATTCTGCATTCCTCGCCGCTCTGCTCATCTCTTGCAACGAGGGGATTTTTATAAGAGGAAAGCTCCACGGGACAGCTGTAAATGCCGAAAAGCTCCTCCTTCATCGGAATGCCGTTCAGCGTCATTTTCCTGCCGCTCGATGCATCCACTCTTGCGAGAATGCGGATGCCTCCCTCGATTGGCTCGCCCGTGGCGCGCGTGAGCATCACGCCGTCATCGGGAAAGATAAAGCGGATTTCTCCGAAGCGTCTCGTTTTCATAGTTCTCTCCTTTTTGTTTTTTTGTATCCTTTGCATCCAAAGCGCAAAAGACGAAAAAACGTTTTTATGTAAACAAATGTTTTAAGAAAAATTGTTTTTTGCCATCTTTATAAGATCTGCGGCAATGCTTTTGCCGATGGATCGGAAGGTGCTTTTATCGGCCGCGGCGCAAGCTTTCGTTTCTGCGGAGAGCGATCCGCTAAAGCCGATCTCGTGCAGAGCGGCGGCAAAATCGCGAAAGTCCACCGTGCCCTCGTAGGGGGAAAGATGGTCGTCGCGGTCGCCGTGATTGTCGTGAATATGCAGGGTGGCAAGGCGGTTGCCGAGAAGGCGCACGGCCGCGCCGGGTTGCAGGGAGCAAACGTTGGTGTGCCCTGTATCGAGGCAGATTTTGAGATTCTTTCTTCCGAGTCCGTCCGCGAAATCGCGGATCTGCTCCGCGTGCGCAAGGGGAAGGTCGGGGAAGGGCATATTTTCAAGGCAAACGGAAACGGGGAAACCCTTTGCATAGTCGCAAAGGCGAGCGTAGTGCTCGGCATTGATGTCGATCACCTTGCCGGGGTTTTGCGGGCTGTTTGCCCCGAAGGGCATCAAGGGGTGAACGACAACATAGGGCGCGCCGAGATAGGCCGCCACACGCACGCTCCGCTTCATAAGCTCCAGCCAAACGGCGCGCTCTGCCGCATCACCATCCAGCGGAGGATAGCGCCAAGGACCGTGGATCTGCGACACCGCAAGGCCGTTTTCCGCAAAAATGCGCGCCTGCTCGAGAAGCTCCTTTTCCACAAGACTTTCCTTTTCCGTATAGATTCTGCCCGTCACATCACAAGGGTCGGAATAATCGATCGCTTCATATCCATCTAAGGCGAGGGCCTTTGCCGCCTCGGCTAAGGGAAGATGCTTTGTGTATTCTCCGAGTCTGATACCGATTTTCATAAAGGTCTCCGTTCTGCCGCCCGATTGCGGCTCTTTTCCCTGCCATTGTAGCATAGTGCACCCCGTCTTGTCAACCTTTTTTCACCGCGTTCGCCGAATTGTGTTGACAAGAGCGGAATTTTTGAGTATAATTAAAATATAAGGATGCTTCCTTAAAGTAAACAGAAGGAGATTTTTCGTTATGGATATGCTGAAAAAGGTTTTCCCCTTTTCCTTTAAGCCCGCAAAGAAGCTTTCGGAATTGCTTATCAATATTTTGATTCAGCTTCTCGTCGGCGTGCTGATCGGCATTGTGATCGGCGTTGTTGCAAAGCTTCCTCTGATCGGCTGGATCGTTGGTATTCTCGGAGGCCTTGTTGACCTTTATATTCTCGTCGGCATCGTGCTTTCTGTTTTGAATTATATGAAGGTCTTGAAGTGAAGGAATTTTTGAGAGGCGCGGCTTGCGCCTCTCATTTTATATTGCATTGCCGTTTTCGGCAAAGGAGGAAAAAATATGGTTGGGCTTCTGATCGTTCGCCACGGCCTCAGCCTGACGAATAAGGATAAAAGATACACGGGGCAAACGGATGTTCCGCTCGCACCGCTCGGCTTCGCACAGGGAGAGGCGGTTTCGCGCTATATTGCTGAAAATTATTCGGTGGATGCGATCTATTCGAGTGACCTTTGCCGCGCCGTGGAAACGCTTGCGCCGCTGGGGCGCATCCTTTCTCTGCCGATCCGTAAGCATGCGGGACTGCGCGAGTTTGCAATGGGAGAATGGGAGGGCAAGACCTATGCAGAGGTGAAGGAGCTCTTTCCCGAGACCTGCGCTCTTCTGAAAACGGAAAAATGGCGCGTTCGCTACGATGGCGGCGAAAGCTATGAGGAGATGCACCGCCGCGTGACGGCGGCTTTTGCCGAGATTATCGCGGAAAACGAGGGAAAAACGGTGGCCGTTGCATCGCACGGCGGCGCGATCCGTATGTACCTTGCCACGGCGCTCGGAATTCCTCTGCAATCTGTGGAAAAGGCGCCCACGGTCTCCAATGCCTCGCTCACCGTCGTGGAGATTGAAAACGGAGAGGCGAGGATTGCTTTGCTCGGCGAGGACGGATTCCTCGCAGAGGAGAGGTTTGCGGTAGATAAAGAATTACATTGAGGCGGGGCTGTCGTCTTCAGGCAGAACCAAACAAAAAATGCAAGGGGCTGTCGCATTTAGGGATAACCGAATAAAAAACGAGTGGAGACACTGAAGTATGAAGTGAACCCCAAAGTTTAGACAAATATTAAGATATTTGCGAATGAGCTCGGTATTGCACTGGGCTCATTCCTTTTAGTTTTAGAGAAATTCTCTCATTGTTGTAGTAATGCATGTATTCTTCCAACTTTTCAATGAATCCCCTAGGGGATTCAAATTTTTCGCCGTAATACATTTCAACCTTCAACCTGCCAAAGAAGTTTTCCATTATGCCGTTGTCCATACAGTTTCCTTTTCGGGACATACTTTGCGTAATGTTGTGCTCGGCAAGAAGCTTTTGGTATTCGGCGTGTTGGTACTGCCAACCTTGATCGGAATGAAACAGAGGTCGTGCATCAGCAGGAAGTTTTTCAAACAACCCATTCAGCATATCTCTAATTTGCTGCAAGTTAGGACTTGTAGAAATAGAATAAGATATAATTTCACGGTTGAACATATCGAGGACAGGTGAAAGATAGACCTTCTCATCACCGATCTTGAATTCAGTAACGTCGGTAGTTAATTTTTCAAAAGGCTTGTCTGCGTGAAAATCTCTTTTCAATAGGTTATCTGCCACTTTACCGACCTCACCTTTGTAAGAATGGTATTTCCCATTTTTGCTCTGTTTTCCACGCAAATGAAGCTCTTTCATTAATTTCAATACTGTTTTATGGTTGGTAGTATAACCTTTTTCCCTTAATTCAGAGCAAATGCGTCTGTATCCGTATCTGCTTTTGTGAGTATTGTAGATTTTCAATATATCTTGTTTTTCGCTTTCGTATTTGTCTTTATCCTTCTGTTTTAGATAGTAATAGTACGTACTTCTTGCTATCCCGGAAAGCTCTAACAAATTTTTAAGCGGATACTTTTGCCTTAGTTCAGCAATTATGAACGCTTTTTGCCGTTCTTTTGCTCTTCCGCAAGAACTAAGGCACTCAGTTTTTTTAAGTATTCAATCTCCATTCGCAAACGTTGGTTCTCAGCAATCAGATCTTCTTCTACTTTCTTGTCGAGCTTCGGCGGACGTCCTTTTTTGCTTCCGTAGGATTTACCTCTGCGTTCTTTCATCAGACCTTCGGCTCCTTCTTCCAAAAATATGCGTTCCCACCTGTGTAATGTAGTGAATGCTGCTCCCGTCTGTACGGATCCTAAACCATACTTTCTCACCGTTTCGCAATAACTCATATGGTGTTCTCGCATATCCATTATAACACGAATTTTGAATTCTGGCGAGTAGTTTTTGTATTTTTTCCCTGTTTTACCCATAAAAATATGCACCTCCAAAAGTATCTAACTTTTGGGGTGCATATCAGTAGTGCCTCCACTTTTGTTATATAGGTATTTAAATGGTATCGAGGTTGAAAACCTACGGTTTTCTCCGTTTGAATTCGTTTTTATTCTATCGCCGTTTCCTCGCTCGGTGTACCTTTGTACACCTCTCACTCGTCATCCGACGATTTCTCCTCTAAATCCGTTCGCCCCCCGGTCTGTTCTCATTAAGAATCCGCCAAGATTATAGATCTTACTGCATTTTTCTCTTTTTTGCCTT
>JAZTWU010000118.1:0-12539 GCA_045636085.1 Eubacteriales bacterium | reverse complement strand
TCAGCACCTTCTTTTCTCCCGCGATCCAAACGACCGCAGGCGTTAAAACGATGGGGCAAATATAATTTCCGATGCTCGGGAAAAAGAGAAAGGCGTAAATAAAGAGCATCGTTGCAAGAGGCACACTGATATTATCGAGGCCGTTTCTCGTGATCAATTCAAGGAGCACGGCGAGAAGCGAGACAAAAAGCATCTGCCAGACGGCAAGCGGCATCCGATACGCGGCAGAAAAAATCAAGAGCGACAAAAAGGTCGCGGCGAAGCCCGCAAGCGTTCCAAAAAGCGTTTTATTTCCGCAGATGCGCGGATTTTTCCTCGTGATTAGCTGGCCGAAGATGCCCGAAAACCCGTCTCCAAACGAGGTGATCATAACGGCGGCACCGAAGGGCAGCATCATATGGGGGAGCACCCAGCTGACGAGAGACATCACCGTCATTGAGACACCATAATACACCGTTCCCGACGAATTCTCACCCTCCGATGAGATCATCGGCATCAGGTGACGCAGATGCGAGACGAGCAAAAGCGCTGTGAACGCAAGGCAGACGAGAAAGAAATGTAATCCTCCGCCCATAAAGTGATGCAGGATCACCCATTCGAAGCCGACGAGGATATGCACGAGCTTTCTCGTATATTTTTTATTCATTCCGAGCTTGTACGCAAAGAGGCCAAGCGCAAGACAAAGCCCTCCGTACAAAAGCGAAAAAAGATATCCCTTGAAAATCATACAAAAATCCTTTTACTTAAAAAACGAAAAGCGAAATCACAGACGCAATCTCGCTTTTTATCCGTATCAGATCTCTTCCGTTTCCTCGTGCTGCTCGTCGTCCTTCGCCTCGAGAACGATCTCCTTACCGGGAATCACGATGCCCTTCACCATAGCGCGCATATTCTCGTCCCGCTTCTCCTTTTGGATCTTCTCCTTGGAAGCACGGCTCGCCTCAATATCGGCAAGGATCTCTGCGGGAACCTCCCCCTCAGAAAGACTCAGAAACTTCTCAAATGCATCGGGATACACGAAAACTTTCGTCGCCGATGCGAAGCGGACGGTAAAATACTTTCCGTTGCACGAAAGCACAACCCCATCGCCAAACGCTCTATGTTTTACTGCAAGGTTTTCAAGCTGCATGTCAGATCTCCTATGTTTTTCTTTTCACTCATATAACAGAGTGCATTGTATTGTAACAGATAATTATTTCCAAAGTATGAACATATTATGATTTTTTGGTATTATTTTCTTTTTATATGCTTTTTAAGAAAAATATATCCGTTTTTATAAGCATTCTATGCATTAGGATGCCAAAAAGACAACGAAAAATGCATTCGATCCAATAAGAGACACTACGAAAATCACGGAGGAGAGATTGAAGCTCTCCTCCGCCTTTTATTTACAAAACGGATCACTTATTTCAGCTCAACCATTCCCTCATCCCACATTTCGGGCGCCTCGAAGCCGAGGAGGTTTACGGTTGTTGCGGCAACGGCGGAAAGACCGAAGTCCTCTCTGCCGAGCTTCACGGAATAGGAATCCTTATAGAAATTGTCGTAGATAATAAAGGGAACGGGGTTGAGCGTATGGCTGGTTTTTGCCTTGAGAGAGCCATCCTTATTCTTCTTGGGCTCGCCGCTCTTCTTATCCAGCTCGTACATCTCGTCGGCATTTCCGTGGTCTGCGGTAATGAGAGCCACACCGCCAAGCTTATCCACTACCTTGAGGATTCTCGCAAGCTGGAGATCCAGAGCCTCCATCGAGCACTCGGTTGCAAGGAAGGAGCCCGTGTGTCCCACCATATCACCGTTCGGGAAATTCACGCGCAGATACTGATATTTTCCGCTTTCCAGCGCCTCGATCAGCTTATCGGTGATCTCTGCGCACTTCATCCACGGTCTCTGCTCAAAGGGAACCACATCCGAGGGGATTTCGATATAGGTTTCCAGCGTTTCGGAGAACTTGCCCGACTTATTACCGTTCCAGAAATAGGTTACGTGGCCATACTTCTGCGTTTCGGAGATAGCGAGAGAATTCACGCCGCTATCCACGAGATACTCGGACATCGTATTCGTGATCTCGGGGGGATTGACAAGGAAGCGGGAGGGGATGTGAAGGTCACCGTCATACTCCAGCATACCTGCATAAAGAACGCTCGGAACGCGCTTTCTATCAAACATTGCGAAATCCGCACCGCCCTCGAAGGCCTTGGAGATCTCGATCGAGCGGTCGCCGCGGAAGTTGAAGAAGATCACGCTGTCTCCATCCTCAACGGTGCCGACGGGTTTACCGTCCTTTGCAATTACGAAGGGAGGAAGATCCTGGTCAATCACCTTGAGCTCTGCGCGATAGGTCTCAACGGCCTCAGCGGCAGAAGCAAAGGCTCTTCCCTCTCCGAGAACGTGCGTTTTCCAGCCGGCTTCAACCATAGCCCAGTTTGCTTCATAGCGGTCCATCGTGATCTGCATACGGCCACCGCCGGATGCAATAGCGATATCAAAGGACTCACTGCGAAGATCTGCAAGATATGCCTCAAAGGGCAGAATATAATCCAGAGCGGAGGTTTCACCAACATCGCGGCCGTCCAGAAGGATATGAACGCGAACGCACTGAACGCCCTCGCGCTTTGCGCCCTCGATCAAGGCCTTGAGGTGATCGATATGCGAATGCACGTTTCCATCCGAGAAGAGACCAAGAAAATGCAGAGTGGATCCGTTTTTCTTCACGCCGCCAACAAGCTCGCCCCAAGCGGAGGATGCGAAGATCTTACCCGTTTCAATCGACTGCGAAACGAGCTTTGCTCCCTGCGCGAATACCTGTCCCGAGCCAAGTGCGTTATGTCCTACCTCGGAATTTCCCATATCGTCGTCCGAGGGGAGGCCGACAGCCGTGCCGTGCGCGCGGATCTTCAAGGTCGGATAATTTGCCATCAGGGCATCGAGCGTCGGCGTATGCGCCTTTGCAACGGCGTTTGCCGCGTTTGCGGGAGCGATACCGACACCGTCCATAACGATGGTGAGAAGCGGTCCTTTCACGCCCTCGAATGCTTTGCTTTTTTTCAGTTGTGCCATAAATTTTCCCTTTCGTATATTGAAAACATAAAAATTGACTTTAGATATCGGCCTCGTTTACATAAAGGTGGCCGTTTTCGCGGATGAATTCCTTGCGCTCTGCAAGGGCATCGCCGAGAAGCACGTCGAACATCTTTGCCGTTGCCTCCGCATCCGCAGGCGTGATCGCGACGAGACGGCGCGTCTGGGGACACATCGTCGTTCTCCACATCATATCCGGCTCGTTTTCACCAAGTCCCTTGGAGCGCTGGAGGTTGTACTTTTTTCCGTCCAGCTTCTTGATGATTTCGATCTTCTCCGCTTCGTTATAAGCGAAATAGGTATCCGATCCTGCCGTGATCTCAAAAAGCGGCGACTCCGCAATATAGATCTTGCCCTTCTCTATCAGGGTGGGCAAGAGACGGTAGAACATCGTGAGAAGCAGGGTTCGGATCTGGAATCCGTCCTCATCCGCATCGGTGCAGATGATGATCTTATTCCATTTGAGATTCTCATAATTAAAGGTTGCAAGATCGCCGGGCTTCTTGGTTTTCACCTCAACACCGCATCCGATGACCTTCAGAAGATCCACGATAATATCGCTGGCGAAAATCTTATCGTAGGTGCTTTTCATACAGTTCAGCGTTTTTCCTCGGACGGGGATGATTGCCTGAAACTCCGCATTTCGACCAAGCTTACAGCTCGACATAGCCGAATCTCCCTCCACGATATAAACCTCGCGGATTGAGGGATCCTTCGAGCGGCAGGGGACGAATTTCTCCACGCGGTTGGAGACATCCATCGTTCCCGCAAGCTTTTTCTTGATATCGACCTTCGTTTTCTCCGCAGACTCTCTGGCGCGCTTATTGATCAGCACCTGATTCATAATGACGCCTGCGGCAGTTGCGTTCTCCGTCAGAAAAATCTCGAGGCGCTCCTTCAGAAACTCCGTCAGAGCCTTCTGGATGAAGATATTGGTGATCGCCTTTTTCGTCTGGTTTTCATACGAGGTCTGCGTGGAAGCAGAGTTGACGATGACCGTGAGGTTATCCGCAATATCCGCAAAGGAAATGCGGGATTCGTTTTTACCGTATTTATTCTGCGCCTTGATATACTTATCGATCGCATAGGTGAAGGCAGACTTCACCGCCTTATCGGGTGCGCCGCCGTATTCAAGGAAGGACGAGTTGTGATAGTATTCCACCGCGCCGCTCTTGGAAAAGCAGAAGGCAATCTCGGCCTTCACCTTATATTCGGCAAGGTCCTCTCTGTCTCTTCCCTGCGTTTCCATACGCCAAAGCGTGATCGGTGTGGTTGCAATACCCTCCGTGATCTCACCCATATAGTCGGCAACGCCGTTTTTATAAAAATATTCGGTTTTCTCAAATTTTCCCGGAGCAGTCTCGTTTTCGAGAACAAAGCGGATGCCCGCATTGACGAAGGCTTGTCTGCGCAGCGTGGCATCCAGGAAGCTGACGGGAATATCGATCTCCTTGAAAACGGCAAGATCGGGCAGCCAACGGATCACCGTTCCGCGGCGCTTTCCTCCCTGCACGATCGGCTCCTCCGTGAGGCTTCCCACAGGCTCACCCTTCTTGAAGCGCATCTTGGAAACCGTCGTCCCATTATAGGATTCAACCGTCATATATTCGCTGGAATACTGCGTTGCCGTTGCGCCAAGACCATTCAAGCCGAGCGAAAACTCGTATGCGGCGTTCTTGTTGTTATTATCGTACTTACCGCCCGCATACAGCTCGCAGAAGACAAGCTCCCAGTTATAGCGCTGCTCCTTTTCGTTATACCCGAGAGGAACGCCGCGGCCGAAATCCTCCACCTCAATCGAAAGATCGAGAAATTTCTTCACGATAATACGGTCGCCGTAGCCCTCGCGCGCCTCGTCCACCGAGTTGGCAAGGATCTCGAAGAAGGAATGCTGACAGCCCTCCAGATCGTCCGACCCGAAGATAACCGCAGGACGCAAGCGAACACGCTCCGCTCCCTTTAAGGATTTGATGCTGGCATTATTATATTCGGTTGTTTTTCCCAAAGACTTTGCCATTTCCGCCTCCAAAACATAAATATCTTAATTATTTTAACACAAAGGATTGCATTTGTCAAGATGCGCGGCTCTATTTACTGAAGCCCCAGACATCCGCCGTTCCGATGAAGGTCACAGTCTTACGGAAAAGATCCTCCTCGTCCTTTCGGATCATCTCGAGATCATAGCCTACGGGCGGATGATCCACGGGAAAGGAGATCGTGCAGGGAAAATACATTTTCTCTCCTTCCCCGTTTTCATACGGGAGAAAAATGAAGGCGTGACGGCCAACGAAGGTGACGGTTTCGGGTACGGAGATCGCCGTTGTGTAGTAGGTTTTTAGGAAGCCGCTCTGAATGGCGACGATGGGCTTATTTTCAATCCGATCGGGAATCACAACGGTATCCGCATTTCCAAGATAGCGAAGCAGGGTTACGCCTTCCGTGTGCAGAAGATAAAGATAGTCTTCATTTGCGCCGAGCGTTCCGACGGGAATCGAAAAGAGCTTTTCGGCCTCGGAGAATTCTTCCGCCATATCCGCGTGAATCCCATCCGCAAGCGAAGCAGCTTCAAAAAGATACAGATCCGCAAGCAGACAAAGCGAGGAGGGCGCGGCCTCCCCAACGGACGAGGGAACATACACCGCGCGTAGCGGCGAGACAGCCGTGATCGCCTCCGCATCCAGTCTCGTCAAGCAAGGCGAGAGGATCAAATCCTTCGTTTCCTCCGAAAGCAGGATGGCCTGCGAGCGGATGCGGCGGATGGGCGCATCGTTATATACCGACGGCAAGGTGAGGATGCCCACGGGCGCGGGATCATATGCAAGGATCGAATATCCGCCGTCCTCATAGACGAGATGCATTGAAAGCTCTGCATCAAAAAGAATTTCCGAATTTTTAAGTCCGAGGCAATAGCGCACATTGGGTGCATCCGCAAGCGCATCCGACCAGGAGGATGAAAGCGAATCCGCCTCAAAGGCAAGATGCAGAGCACCGCAAAAAGAGCCTTTTGCTGTGGTTACGCTCTTTGGAATGTAAATAACTGTATTCATATCGCAAGGAAATGCACCAAGATCCACGGCTTGCACGCCATTTGGAAGCACGAGCGAACCGATCGCAGTTCCGCTGAATGCATCGGCGGGAATTTCCGTGATTTTTGCTCCGTTAAAATCGACGGAGGCGAGATTTTCACATCCCTTGAAGGCTCCCTCGGGAAGCGAAAGCATATTGGAGGAGAGGCGAACGGATGTGATTTTCTCATTTCCAAAAAAGGCGCTTGCATCCATTCCGATCACGGGAAAGGATGCGAAAAAGCTCGGAATCACGACCTCAGTTTCCTCGCCGAAATATCCCGTTACGACCGCGCCCGCCCGACCCTCGTGCGTGCGAAGAGAAAACTCAAGACCGTCCGTGCAGGCCTCCTCATATGCGCCTGCATAGACACCCGTATCCTCCGTGCCGATCCACCAATTGCCGTTTTCACCGATATGGGGCGTGAGACCGTTTTTTCCTGCGGCGCCCGTGCTTCCCTTATCGCCCTTGGGTCCCTGCTCTCCTTGTGGGCCTTGGGCTCCCGTATCGCCTTTGTCTCCCTTGGCACCCGTCGCTCCGATTTCACCGTCCTCTCCCTTTTCGCCGACCTCGCCTTTATCCCCCTTCGGGCCCTGCTCGCCTGCCGCTCCCGTGGCGCTGACACCGAGATCCGTTGCACCGACAAACCAATTTCCGTTTGTGCCGATATGAGGGATCACGGTTGTTCCCGCACACGAGGTGAGCAAAACAAGCATAGAAATCATAAGAACCGAGAAGGAAAAACGAATCCGTTTCATTTTAGGAGTTCTCCTATCGTTTTTTGTTTTTTTACATATACTGCTAATGCCTCCTTTTTTTCGGAGGCAAGGAGGAAGCCTCATATGAATACCGCTATCCTTTTAGTGGATTCCGTCACCTATGCGATCAAGGCGCGACGCGCCCTTGGAGCCATAGGGATTCGTGCGGCGATAAAAAAAGTGAATTCCGAAACCGTCGAAGGCGGATGCCGATACGGCATTTTTTTTGAGAATCGCTATCTTTTTGAAGCAATGGCGGAGCTTTCCAAGAAGCAGATCGCCTTTGAAAGGTGGCGCGGAGCGACCCAATGATTTATCTTGACAATCCCGCCACCACTTATCCGAAGCCGAGATGCGTTTACACTGCGCTCAGACGATGCCTCCATCGTGCCGTTGGAAATCCCGGAAGATCCTCGCACCGCGCGGCACTTGCGGCGGCGGAAGAAATATACAGCGCAAGAGAGGCCATTGCCTCGTTTCTCTCCTTTGATGCACCGGAGCGCATCGTTTTCACGCAAAACGCAACCTATGCGATCAACACGGCGCTTCGCGCGCTCACACCGAGGCCGCGACACGTCATTTGCTCCGACAGAGAGCACAATTCCGTGATCCGTCCCTTGGAGGCTTTGCGCGCCGAGGGAACGGAATATACGGTTTTCAAGTCGGGCGGCGACCCCCTTTTTGCGATGGAGAGTGCTTTGCGGGAAAATACCGATCTTTGCATTCTCTCCCTTTGCTCCAACGTGACGGGAGAATGCTTTCCGCTTGATACGCTGAGGCTCTTTCGGAAAAGGCATCCTTCCGTGCGCATCATTTTAGACGGCTCGCAATGGCTTGGGCATCTCCCCTTCTCTCTGAACACGGAGATCTGCGATATCCTTTGTGCGCCCGGGCACAAGGCGCCTTTTGGTATTCAGGGCGCAGGCTTTGCCGCCTTTGCGACCGATCTCCCCTGCACCCCCTTCGCCTATGGCGGCAGCGGGAGCAACAGCCAAAGCACCGAAATGCCGAAATTTCTTCCCGAGCGCTTGGAGGCGGGAACGCTTGCCACACCTGCAATCGCAACGCTTGGCGCGGGGATACGATTTCTTTGCGAGGAAGGGATGGACGGCGTTTCTGCGCGCATCGGCAGTCTCACCGAGGAGCTCTACGACCGTCTCGACTCGCTTCGCCATATGCACCTGCTTTGCCGCGAGGGCTTCGGCATCGCGGCCTTCACGGCTGAGAAATTTCCATCCTCCGCCGTTGGCGATTTTCTTGACTCGCACGGCATATGCGTGCGCGCAGGCTTGCATTGCGCACCGCTGACACACGCCGCCTACGGGACGGAGGGGAGCGGTGCCGTGCGCGCAGGCGTTTCTTTTCTCACGAAGAAGAGCGCACTCGACCGACTTTATCTTGCACTCAGGGAATTTGAAAGAATTCACTATTAAAAAAAGGCGCGCCTCGGGCCCTATCTGCCTTGGCGCGCTTTTTTGAAATTGTTCACCGTTTCGCTATTGCAATTTCGCGCGCTTTATGCTACAATAGCAATAAAAAAGATATGAGGTCTCTATGAAAAAGGTCTTCCTCTTCAGCTCGCGCCTGCGGGTCTATTTATCCTTGATTCCGGTGCTCACTCTGCTCGGCATCGTTATTTCCGTGCACGACACGGCAACCTCCATCGTTAAATACTATCCGCTTGAGATCGCGCTCGGCGCGCTTGCCGTGCTGATCGTTTTGTTTTTCTTCCGTGCCGTTCTCATCACGAAGGATGAGATCCGCCAGATCGGCCTTTTCACCAATCGGGAAAAGGCAATGATCGACGAGGGAAAGACCTTGGTTTTCACTCTGGCAAGCAAAAAGCGCCTCACCATTGAGCTCTACGGCGGAACGGACAGCGCGCCCTCTCTGCCTTGGGCGGGCGACGTTTGCGGGGAGATCAATCTCTTCCGCTCTAAAACGTTGGGAGCGGCAAGAGCCGTGCGCACAACGCTTCTCTGCTTTGGCGTTTGCCCCGAGGAGGCGGACGAAATTCTCGCGAAAGCCCCCGAAAAAGAAATCTCCTTTGAGAATGTTGCCGTGCGCGCAGAGAAAAAGCACGACGTTTTGATCTATCGCATCCGCATACTGAAAACCATTTGATTTTTCAATTATTTTCTCGTGCCGAGACCTCAAGAGAGATCTCGGCACGAAATTTTTATTTATGCTCGGATTAAAGCGCCTCGTCAGCAAGAACGATTCTGCCGAAATAGGCGGGCTGATGATAATCGGGCTTCTCGGTTTCGATGGGGTTCCAGACCGCAAAGTGCTTCTTCACCGTGAGATCTCCGCACTTATAGAAATTGGCCTTGAAGACGGATTCTCTCTTATCGTAAAGCTCGTCGATATAGGTATAAGGAATGAAGAGCATTGCCTTCCAGCCCTCACCGTGCGAGATCAGCGTGCGTATCACAACGCCCTTACCCTCGATGGAAGCGTGCGTTCTTTCGCCGCGACGCTCACCGATATTGCTATGGCAGGTGCCTGCGGGGTTGATCTCAAAATTGAGATACTTTATTTCACTCTCATTCGGCGTGAAGAAAAACTCCATACAGCTGTCCACGCAAACGCGGCCGCCGTTTTCCATCTCCGTTACGCGGATCGGCCACTCGGTGGTGGAAAGCAGGACGGTGATGCCCTTTTCGCTATGCACCATTCTCGCCTCGGTGGCATACACGATGGGACGATATTCTTCCCAAACGTAGTCCAATACGGCAGGAGCAACCTTCTGCCATCTTTCGTCCTCCACCGTCATTTCACGGTCGATTTTCTTTGCGATATATTCCTTCATAGAAAAAACTCCTTGTACAAAATATTTATGATTTAATTATAAATCATAGCGCGAAAAATGTCAATATATATCGATACGGAAAAGAAAAAAAGCGCCCTTGCCCGACGAAATCCCAAATAAGGATAACGCACCGAGCAAGGGCGCTTTTCGTATGTTCCCCGCATGGCCGTGTAAAGCAATTTTTAACCCTGTTCGTACAGGTGGGTATCCTCTCTGCTGCTTTGCGCTTTCAACGTCCGCTTGCGGGGGGTACGAAGACAGCCCCGGGCGGGAGACCTGCATCCCACAGCAGAAGTCCGGATTCCCTAAATAAATGCGTAGGTCCAAATACCGCAATATCACGCACCACGCAGGTTGAATTTCAAGAATTAATCGTTATCGTAATCCACTTCGCTAAAGAAGAGATCGTTGAAATAATCCTCGGCCTTTTCGAACTCATCGTCATCATCGATGCTTTCGAAGATCACCTCGTCGCCCTTTTCATTGACGCGAAGAATTACGTACTCCTCTGCCTCCTCATCGTCTGCCGGAGCCATAGCATAGTACAGCTGACCGTCAATCGTTGCCTCTGCCAGAAGCTCGTAATCGCACTCCTCACCCGTATCCTCATCCGTGAGAGTATAAACGATTACCTCCTCCTCATCGGGAGCCATTTCCTTATTCAGATTTTCCTGCATTGTTTTATCTCCAATCTTTGTTATGGGTATTGTTTGTAATCTTATTGTACCTTATACGAGGGAAAAAGTCAATAGAAACGAAAAAAATTCATTCCGCAGTCAGATCAGCTCGCAGATGATAGCGTTGGAAAGATAGAATCCCATCTCCGTCAAGGCAAGACGATCCTCCGTTATGCGAAGATAGCCGAGGCGCTGATAAAGCGCGATCCTTTCTTCTCTGCCAAAAAGCAGATCCTCGGAAAAGCGCTCGCGGTATTCGGAAAGAGAAATCCCCTCCGAGGTGCGAAGCCCCAGCATTACAAATTCCTCTGCCTCGGCAAAAGAATCCCGTGCCTCGCGGCTTGCAGGAACCGTGGGCGCCGCAAGATAACCGTTTAACGACTCCGTCATAGCAAGGCGCTCGCCGCGATACAGCGAGTGCGCCGCAAGGCCGAAGCCGAGATAATCGCCGCCCTGCCAATAGCGAAGGTTATGGCGGCAGGACTTATTTTCCTTTGCATAATTTGAGATCTCATAGTGCGAATACCCTGCATCTGCAAGCATTTTGCAAATCAAGGTATACATTTCGGCCTCTTCCTCCTCGCTCGGAAGCGAAATACTTTCTTTGCTTTTTCCGAAGGGCGTATTCTCCTCGATGATGAGACTGTATGCCGATATATGCTCGGGAGAAAGCGAGGTAACCAAGGAAAGCGTTTTTTCAAGGCTCTCCCTCGTTTGCTCCGGAATGGCATACATCAGATCGATATTGATATTATCAAATCCCGTTTTTCTGAGAAGCTGATAGCTTTCAAGAAACTGCGCAAAGGTATGAATGCGGCCAAGCACCCAAAGCTCGGAATCGATCGCAGACTGCAGCCCCATACTGATACGGTTGACGCCAAGGGCATAAAGCGCGCTTGCCTTTTCTTCACTCAGCGTTCCCGGATTCACCTCCACGGTGATCTCCACATCCTGTGCGAAGCGGTATTTTTCCCGCAGAGCGAAAAAAATCCGACGGAAGTCCTCCGAGGAAAGAAGCGAGGGCGTTCCCCCGCCGAAGAACACGCTATCCACCGCGCGCGCATCCAAGGGCGCAGATGCAACCTGCAAAAGAAGCGCATCCGTATAGCGCCTTTTCGTTTCTTCATCCGATGCGAAGGAGCAAAAGGAGCAATAATTGCATTTTCTGACGCAAAACGGGATATGGATATAAAGCCCTAAGCGATCCTTATTCATCTTCCAGCTTCAGAACTGCCATAAAGGCCTCGGGCGTTACCTCAACGCTACCGAGCTTGCGCATCTTCTTTTTACCTTCCTTCTGCTTTTCAAGCAGCTTCTTTTTACGCGTGATATCACCGCCATAGCACTTGGCAAGCACGTCCTTGCGCATTGCCTTGACGGTTTCTCTTGCGATGATCTTCGAGCCGATGGCGGCCTGGATCGGAATTTCGAAGAGCTGGCGCGGAATATTTTCCTTCAGCTTCTCTGCAATCTTTCTTGCTCTTCCATAGGCGCGCTCATCAAAAACGATGAAGGAAAGCGCATCCACAAGCTCACCATTGAGCAGAAAATCCAGCTTCACAAGGCGCGAGGGCTGATAATCCTTCAATTCATAATCGAGGGAGGCATAGCCCTTGGAGCGGCTCTTAAGAGCATCGAAGAAATCGTATATAATCTCGTTCAGGGGAAGCTCATAATGCAGTTCCACGCGCTCCGTATCAATATATTTCATATCGATAAAGGTGCCGCGGCGATCCTGGCAAAGCTCCATAATACCGCCAACGTAGGCCGTGGGAGTGATGATGGTTGCCTTCATAATCGGCTCATAGGCCGTATCGATCGCATCGGGGCTCGGGAACTTCGAGGGGTTATCGATCATCACCGTTTCGCCGCCGCGAAGCTTGACCTGATAAATAACCGAGGGGGCCGTGGTGATCAAATCGAGATTGAATTCTCTTTCAAGGCGCTCCTCGATGATCTCCATATGAAGAAGGCCGAGGAAGCCGCAACGGAAGCCGAAGCCGAGCGCCACGGAGGTTTCGGGCTCGAAGACGAGGGAGGCATCGTTCAGCTGAAGCTTTTCCAGCGCCTCGCGCAAATCGCCATAACGCGCGCCGTCTGCGGGATAGATACCCGAATACACCATCGGGTGCACCTCGCGGAAGC
>JAZTWU010000117.1:0-7928 GCA_045636085.1 Eubacteriales bacterium | reverse complement strand
CCCCCTTCCTTGCCTTCACCTATCTTATCGGCTTGGCCTTCTCCTTCCTCTCCCTTTTGATCGGGCCGATCTACTCCTGCGTTGGCAGTATTGATTACGACGACGTGCCGCTCGGCATTGTGCAACGCGTTTTGCACTTTTTCTTCTCTTTCGTTATCGTTCCGGGGCTTTCGATCTTCCGTGCCGCGCGTGAGCGCTCTTACAGAAGCCGCGATCGCATAAGCTTCCATATGGATATGGACCTCTCCTCCGCCATGGGCTTATCGAATCTTATCACTTATGTGGGCGCGGGCGTTGCTTTGATTTACCTCATCTTTGCGCAGTTCAATATTATGGAGCTTCTCTCCTTCAACTGCGCTCCCAACTGGCTTTTTGAGCTTTCCGCCTCCTATCTTCTCACGGGCGCGGTTGCAGGCCTCTTTGCCGACAGCGGCTTTATCGTGATTTTGCTTTTGGTGGTTCTGATCGTTATCACGGCCGTGCTGGAATTTTTGCTGATGATCGTTGGCTGGGTTTTGGCAATCGTGCTGATGATTGCGGCATTTTTGCTCCAGGCCGCCTATATCTGGCTGATTCCCCTTGCCTTGGCTCCCGCCGCAATCTTCTTCTACATTCGTACCTTCAGAGAATGCGGAGCGCTCAATAAGATCGTGAAGCTTTTGCTGATCGTTTTTATCACCTTCTGTATGATCCGCTACGGAATTTACACCTTCCACGCAATGTTTCCCGACTGATCATTGATTTTTGCTAACCCTGCGGAGCTTTTATGACAGACTTGATCATTGGACAAATTTTTGGCATTATTGCAACGGCGCTGACCTTTTTATCCTATCAGGCAAACACAAAAAGAAGCGTTCTCTTTATACAAACGGCGGCAACGGCATTCACCTGCGTGAGTTACTTTTTTCTCGGCGCAAGCACGGGGGCTGTGCTGAACATCGTTTGCATTATGAGAAATCTGACCTTCTACTTTCAAAAGGAGCGCACGCGCGCCTGCTATATCAGCGCAAGCCTTTTCGCGGCGGCTATGCTGTTTCTCGGTGCGCTTTCTTGGCAGGGAGCGATCTCCCTTCTGCTTATGCTTGCACTTGCGGCAAACACGGTTTTTCTTTCGCTCGGAAACGCGCAAATCCTGCGAAAAAGCATTCTGCTCACCTCTTTGGCGGTGCTGATCTATAACTGCTTCGTTTTCTCCGTTGGCGGTATTGCAAACGAGGCGCTTGCGATCATTTCCTCCGCCATCGGCATTCTGCGCTATCGAAGGAGCGCGAGCAACAAAGGAGAATAGCTATGATTATCGGCAAAATTCAAAACATTCAGGCCTATGCGGGCGTGCACGAAAAGCTTCTTGCGGCGGCCGACTTTATTGGACGCGCCGTTTCGGAGGGACTTGCACCCGGCCGCTACGAGATCGAGGGGGATGCGCTTTATGCATCCATTCAGGAATACGAAACCCATCCCGACGGCGAATTGATTTTTGAGGGACACAAAAAATATATCGATCTGCAGTTTATTGCCAAGGGGCGCGAGCGAATCGAGGCAATCGACATTTCCAAGGCCACAGAAACGAAGGGCTACGATGAAAAGATCGAGGCCGCATTCTTCAAGGCAAACGAGCCCGCGCACAAAATTCTTCTCTCTGAGGGAGATTTTGCGATTTTTCTGCCGCAGGATCTGCATTGCCCCGGCCGCCGTGCCGACGGCGTGGCCCCGGAGGCCGTGAAAAAGATCATTGTGAAGCTCGCGGTCAAAAGCTGAAGGCATTTTGCGCAAGCCAAGCGCACTCAATAGAAAAACGGAGATTCGTTTGAATCTCCGTTTTTTTGTTTTATGAAAATAATTCTTTACAAAATATGTGTTTTTATTTTCCTTTAGCGAGAGAAACATAGGCGCGGCATTTTTCTTCCACGGCGGCAAAGTTTCCTTCCGCGATTGCTTTTTTATCCGCATCGGTAACGCCGATGCCAAAGCCCTTGGCACCTGCGGCGATATAATCCTGCATATTTTCGAGGCGCACGCCGCCAACGGCGAGGAATCGAATATGCGAAAGCGGAGCCGTGATCGCCTTCAGATACGGTGCACCGAGGGTGCTAATGGGAAAGAGCTTAACAAAATCCGCGCCCGCGCGATATGCGGCGGTGGCTTCGCTCGGCGTGAGCGCGCCCGGCAAGGATGCGAGGTTCAGCTCGGTCGTTTTGCGGATCACAGCCTCGTTCGTATCGGGAGAAACAATGAAGCGGCCGCCGTTTCTCGCCGTCAGCACCACCTGGCTCTCCTTCAAAACCGTTCCCGCACCGATCAGCATTCTGCCCTCGAAGTGCTTGGCAAGTCCACCTATGGCGGCGGCAATCTCCTCGTCGGGAATCCTTCCGCTTGCATCATAGGTGCATTCCATCGCGCGGACACCGCCGCGATACATTGCCTCTGCAAGGGGGATCAGCTGATCCAGAGCGACACCGCGCACGATCATCACGATCTTCTCCTCCTCGATGATGCGAACGGCCTCTTCCGCGCGCTCCTCTTTCGCGATAAGCGTTCTCAATGCGGCGGCGCGCGCCTCAAGGAAGGGTACCCATTCCTCGGGGCAGACGAAGGCAAGACGGTCGCCCGCGCGCACCCGATCCAGCTTTCCGACGGTATCGTTGTTCGGTACGTGGTTGCCAAGAAAAAGCTCCACGCGCTCTTTCTTCAGCCGCTCAATTCCTGCAAGGAACTGCTCGCGCGCCTCGAAGGGGAGGCCTTTTTCTCTAAGATATTTTCCGTTCAGCGTGTTGACACCGACGCCGCCGTGCATTCCTGCGCGATAGGTTTCCTTTCCGTCCGTCACATCAAAGAAGAAGGAGATTGTTCCCGGCGTGTGCCCCGGGGTGGAAAGGCAAAGAATATCCGTGGAGCCGAGGGTGACGTGATCCCCGTCATCCAAAAGCACGTCGGGCGAAAAGTGCTCGTTGTAATCGGTTCCGAGCTCTTCCGTCCAAGTGAGCAGACCCTTCTCTACCATATCGAGATCGCCGCGCCCGAGGTAGGTTTTCGCCCCCGTCAGCTCCTGCAAGGGGCGAACGGCGCCTGCGTGGTCATAATGCCCGTGCGAGCAAAGAATGATGCGCGTTTGCATTGGATCGAGGCCGAGCGCACGCATATTTTCAAGAATTTCGTCCAGCGCCTCGGGATAGCCCGGATCGATCACGATGAGACCCTCCTCCGTTGCGATCACGTGCGTGGATGCAGGGCGCGTGCCCACAAAATAAAGATTGCCGAAGATACGGCCGGGAGCAACGCTTCCCTCCCAGAAATTATGCTTCATTTTCAGTTCCTCCAGATTTTTTCGAGCGAGGCGCGAAGCTGTGCGCCCTTTTCGCTCTGCATTTTATCGCTTTGCATCATTCTCTCATAGAAGGCAAGAAGGCTTTCCTCCGTGGTCGGCACACCTGCGGTGGCAGGCGAATGGGGCAAGCCGTATTCCTTCATTAAGGCAATGATCTCCGCGTTTCTTTCGGGCTCACCGTTAAATTCATTTTGCAGAAGAAGGCCGATGCCAACAAGCTCTCCGTGCAGATACGGACGGGTTTCGATCGGATAGAAGGCACGGGCACCCTCGTAAAATTTATGTCCGAGCGCGGTTTGCCGAGCGCCGCGGGCGATGCCGCTGATCACGCCCGTTGCGGCGATCAGCGCGAAAACCCCATGCTCAAAGACCTCCGTGATCTCTCCCTTCTCCATTGCTGCAAGGCAGGCGCGCATATTTTTCGTCAGCACCTCATAGGAGCGCACGGAAAGCAAATAGGCATAATCAAGGCCGAGCACAAAGGAGGTATCCTCGGGGCGATAGTGATGGCGGATCTCAAGAAACTTGGCAAGCGCATCAAAAACGCCGGATAAAAAGAGGCGCGGTGGCTGAGAGATCATAATCTGCGTATCAACCAAAACCGCATCCACCTCGTTTTTATGGTGCGCGGTGCCGATGGTTCTTCCATCCGCCGTGTAGCAAACGCTGAGCGGCGTATAGGCGGCGCAGGTTGCCGTGGAGGTGGGGATATTAACGACGGGAAGCGCGGCCATACGCGCCACAAGCTTGGCAAAATCCATCAGAACGCCACCGCCGACACCGACAATCACGCCGTTCTGATTTCCCTTAGCCCTTGCGGCAAAGGCCTCTGCCGCCTCCGGGTTACAGCCCCCCTTATAGATTTCAAGATCATAGGACATTTTTGCCGCATCCAAGGAAGAAAGAATTTCCTTTCCTGCCACAGAAAAAGCAGTTTCTCCCGACAAAATTAAGGGATGCGCTCCATAGCGGGAAATCTCCTCGGCGGCATTCTTTAATATTCCGCGTCCTTGCAAATACCGACCGCAACCAATGCGGAAGCTTAGATCCTTCTGATACATTTTTTATCCTCGCAAATGCTTTCTTCAAGCCTTGACAGACTTGACATATTTTTATTTTAATGCTATAATTGAAAAAAGTAAATCCATAAAATTGCGAAAAACTTCCAAAATATTGCGGAGGAAGGAAAATTGATATTTAACAGCTATGCAAGCGGCCGCGAATCCCTTGCGGGGGTGCATCTCGTCAGCTGTGGGCACATCTTTGCAAAGCCCGGGCGCGAGATCCTTCGCCCCAAGGGGCGGGAGGATTACCTCCTCTTTTTCGTTGCAAGAGGCGAGGAGACCTTTTATCTTGATGCGCCTCAGACGGCAGGTGCAGGAAGCTTCGTGCTTTTCGCTCCCGGCGAAAAACAGCATCACGCATATCTCGGCGAGGGAACGGCGGAATTTTATTACATCCATTTTCGGTGCGAAGGTCTTCCCGACGGCATCGAGATGGAAAGCTCCCGCATTTATCCGACCTCTTTTTCGGGCGCTTCGCAGATCTTCGAGGAGATTCTGGCAGAAACGCTGGAAAAAAAGCCGCATTACGAGGCGCTTTGCCTTGCCAAGCTCTTCTCCCTCTTTGCAATGATTGCGAGGGAATGCACGCACGCGGGCGCAAGCAGTGGCGCGGAGCATCGGCGCATTGCACGCGCAATACAGTTCATAGGAAAGAATTTCGAAAAGAACCTCTCCCTTGAGGATTACGCCGCCCTTTGCCTTATGAGCAAATATCATTTTTTGCGCATTTTCAAGGCCGTTACGGGGCAATCTCCGATGGAATACCGTATGCGTATCCGCATCGAAAACGCCAAGGAGCTTATCGATCTCGGTGAGCTCTCTTTTGCAGAAATCGGAGAAAGACTTGGCTTTTCCTCCGCAGCGCATTTCAGCGATGCATTCAAAAAGCAAACAGGCCTTTCTCCGAGAAACTATTTAAAAAGCAAACAATTCATTACATAGCACGGAACAGTGCATCCTCAACGGTGTCCGCATCCACTTCAAAGGTGCGGCCATCGATAATGCGCATATAGGGGCGCTGGCTTGCATATGGGATCTGGTTGCGCTCCACAAGCTCCACGCGAAGCGTTACGGGATGCTTCACCTCATAGAGCTCGCATTTTCCTGCCTTGAAGTTTTCAACGGCCTCCTTCACGGCGGCATAGATGCATTCCTTTGCCTTGGCGGGAGGAAGAAGCGCGGCACCCATACAATGCAGACTGCGCTTGACCTCGGCCGTTGCCACCCAAGGAAGGAAGTGCTTTGCTTCCTCGCAAACTCTCGTATCGCCGCTCACCATAATGACAGGCTTCTTATGCTCTGCAAGGATGGCGGCATCGATCGAGATCTCACCAACGCGCTCTTCGTTCAGATAATAATTCTGCACGCCGATACTGCTGAAGGTATGCTCCAGAAGGGCCTTTGCCGTGCCTGCCATACCGTGGTATCCGAAGAGGATCACGGCATCGTATTCCTCAATCAGGGGGAAACGCTCGTCCCCAACCGCACCGCAGATCACCCAATCCACAGCCTCGCAAACCTCGTCCCAAAGAAGTGCATAGCTACCACCGTGGCAATCGCGCACATAAACCTTATCCACGCCTGCGGCCTTCAGAGCCTCGGCGCAAACATTGATATCCTTCGTCAAAAACTTTCTTCCCTCGTTGAAGCGACCGAGCGAGGGGAGCACCTGATCTCTGGTATAAACACCGCTGATACCCTCAAGATCTGCCATAATTAGTACGTTCATTTTAAACCTCCGCGCCGAAAAACGGCTATAAATTACGGTTACAGTATAACACACGCGCGTGCGCGTTGTCAATAAAGAAACACAAAAAAAGGGAAAAGCTATGCTTGAAAAGCTGATTGAATTTTTGGACAAAAGAATGGAAAGCGGCGCCAAGGGCTACGATGTGATCGTTTACCAAGGCGGCAAGGAGGTTTTCCGCCATTATAACGGCTATGCCGACTATGAAAAGAAAACGCCGATATACGGCGACGAGCTTTATTATCTTTATTCCTGCTCCAAGCCCATCACCTGCTGTGCGGCGCTTCAGCTTCTGGAGCGGGGGCTTTATTCCCTTGACGACAAGCTCTCGGATTATATGCCCGAATTCGCAGAAATGCAGATCGCAAGCGGCGAAGAATTGAAGGCGGCGAAAAATCCGATCCTTATCCGCCATCTTTTCGAAATGAGCGCGGGCTTTGATTACGACGAAAAATGCGCCCCCTTTAAGGACTGCATCGAAAAAACGGACGGCCGCGCCCCCACGCGCGAGATCATCCGCCGTCTGGCAGAGCGCCCGCTTGGCTTTGAGCCCGGCGCGCGCTGGAGATACAGCCTTTGCCACGATGCCTTGGCCGCCTTCGTCGAGGTCGTTTCGGGCGAACGCTTTGGCGACTATGTGCAAAAGAACATTTTCGCCCCGCTCGGGATGGATAATGCCACCTTCCGCCTCACCTCTGCGCTGAAGGAAAAAATCGCTCCTCTTTATATCTACGATGCCCAAAAGAAGGCGCCCTTGCTCGAAAAACGCGGCAACGGCCTCATTCTCGGCACGGATTATGAAAGCGGCGGCGCAGGATGCATTTGCAACGTTCGGGATTATATTCTCTTCCTCGAGGGAATCCGCACCTATAAGCTCTTGAAGAAGGAAACCGTGGATCTTTGGCGGACCGACCGCCTCTCCCCCCTCGGCATCGACGATGCGGGATATTGGAAAAAGGCAACGCACGGCTACGGCCTCGGCGTTCGTTGCTCCAAGGGCGTGGAGGGCTACGGCGACTTCGGATGGGATGGCGCGGCAGGCGCCTTTATGGCCATCGATCTTGAAAACGAAATCACCGTTTTTTACGCTCAGCACCTGCTCGCCGATCCCAACAACCCCAACCGCCATATGGTCTACGATTTCGTGCGCGACGAGCTTGCAAAAAAACCTTAAGTTTTGGCAATCGTGCGGCGCTTTGCATTTTTTTCAAAAAAACGCGAAATCTATCAGAAAAAACCTTGACAAACGGATTTTTTTATGCTATGATAGATAGGCGATTGAAATTCGGACTCCCGATTCGGTCGTTTATGCGGATGTGGCGGAACGAGCCGAACTCCTTCGGCGAAGCAAAAACGCTCGCGTTTTTGTAGCGTAAGCGAAGCGTCGCTTGCAGACTGCGCGTAGCGCGGCGATCGTTCTCAACTTCTTCTTGGTAAATTCGCAGCAATGCGTTTTTATAAAATATGCGGATGTGGCGGAACGAGCCGAACTCCTTCGGCGAAGCAAAAACGCGCGCGTTTTTGTAGCGTAAGCGAAGCGTCGCTTGCAGACTGCGCGTAGCGCGGCAATCGTTCTCAACTTCTTCTTGGTAAATTCGCAGCAATGCGTTTTTATAAAATATGCGGATGTGGCGGAATTGGCAGACGCGCTAGATTCAGGTTCTAGTGAAAGCAATTTCATGTGGGTTCAACTCCCGTCATCCGCACCACGAAAAAGAGCAACCCTTGGGTTTGCTCTTTTTTGTTTTTTGTGCGGATGACGGTGAGGCAGAACCCTCCGTCCGAGGCAATC
>JAZTWU010000116.1:0-25106 GCA_045636085.1 Eubacteriales bacterium | reverse complement strand
TTCCTAAGACCGCTTGGCCTCCGACTTCCGTGCAGGACATCACCGAGGTGCCGCGCGGACAGATGTATACCGTTGCGACTGCATCGGGCGAGGTGCTCTTCCCCGCCGTGAAGGAATTTCTCAAGGAAATACGCCCGGAGGAGGGCGTCTTCATCCGCCCCATCCCCGGTTTTTTTGAGGACGAAAAATGAAATTTGATATTATGACGCTATTCCCCGATATGGTGCGCACCGTGCTTTCCGAGAGCATTCTCGGCCGCGCCGCCGAGGCAGGCCTGCTCTCCGTGCGATGCCACAACATTCGGGATTTTTCCAAAAACAAGCACCGCAATACCGACGATACGCCCTACGGCGGCGGTATGGGTATGGTGATGACCTGCCAGCCCATTTACGATTGCTTTCAGAGCATCAAGGCCGATTTTGCCGAGGGAGAGCGGGTGCGCGTGATCTATATGTCACCGCGCGGCCGTGTTTTTCACCACGAGGTTGCCAAAGAGCTTTCGGAATACGACCGTCTCGTTTTCCTATGCGGACACTACGAGGGCGTTGACCAGCGGATCATCGACGAAATCGTGGACGAGGAGATCTCCATCGGCGACTACGTTGTGACGGGCGGCGAGATCCCCGCCTGCATCGTAACGGATGCGGTGGCGCGCCTGCTTGACGGCGTGCTTGCCGACAAGGAATGCTATGAGGACGAATCCATTGCGGGCGGCCTTCTGGAATACCCGCAATACACAAAGCCCCGCGTTTTCCTTGATCGCGAGGTGCCCGAGGTGCTTTTATCGGGAGACCACGCAAAAATCAAGCGCTGGCGATTGGAGCAATCCGTTGCCGTCACGCGTGAGCGGCGCCCCGATCTTCTGGCTCTGCATCCGGAGGCGGAGGAGGCACTTCTTCCCAAGAAAAAGAAAGCAAGAAGAAAAGAAAAGGAAGAATAAGAAAACTTTTCTTTACATAAATCCGATAGAAAGGAGAGGAAAATGGATAAGAGAACGCTCCACGGGCTTTTGGCGGGATATGAGATGCCCCAAAGAACCGAGAACGAAGCCCCCACATACGGAAAGACCTTTTATTCCAAGAGAATCAGCGGATCGGCGCATATGCTCGAGGCCTCGCGCACGCTTCGCATAACGCGAAGGATCATTCGCTCGCTCTATTCTCTCCCCTGCCGCATCCTCGGCGCCTTTTTTCTCTCGCTCGGCCTTGTGACCCTGCTTTCGCACTTTGCAAGCTATTATTTCGTGCGCAATGGAGCGGATGTTTTTCTCCCGCTCGTGATCGGCGTTCTCGAAACGATGCTCGCCGTGATCCTGCTGATCCCGGAAAAGCCGCTGGCGCTTGCCCTGCAGGAGGGGCGGCTCTCGGAATATCTGATCTTTGAATTTTTCTGCTTCAAGCGCGTTTATCAGGGAATACAGCCAACGAAGGCATCCCCCTTCTTCGCGGTGCTTCTCGGAATGGCGCTCGGCATTCTCGGCTACTTTATCACGCCGCAGATCACGGTTGCGATCCTTCTCGGCCTGCTCTTTTTGCTCCTTTCTATGGCATCGCCCGAGTTTCCCTTCCTTCTTTCGCTCCTGCTCCTTCCTTTTTTCCCTCTGCTTTCGCATCCGACGCTTGCGCTCTGCATCCTCGTTTCCATCTCCGCCGTTTCCTTTGCGAGAAAGGTTTATAAGGGAAACCGCGTTTTCGCCATCGAGCAATACGACATTCTGATCCTTCTCTTCGTTGCCTTTTATTTCGTTTCGGGCATTTTCCACGGCGGAAATGCATCCACGCTCTCGGCGGGCGAATTCGTGATCCTCTCTCTCGGCTATACGCTGGCGAGCAACCTGATCACGAATCCGAGACTTGCACACCGCGCCGTTGGCGCGCTCCTCTTCTCCTCCGTGCCGATCTCTGTGCTCGCGATCTTCCAATACATCTTCGGACTTGCGGAGCCGAAATGGATGGACGCGGCCTTTGCCGACCTGATACGCGGCCGCGTGACCTCCACCTTTGAAAACCCCAATATCCTCGCCGTTTATCTCCTTGCCGCCGCCGTGATCGCCTTCGGCTTCCTTTGCGAGAGCGAGGGTGCGGCACGCAAGCTTCTTTACGGGCTCTGCTTTGCCCCCTCGATGGCGGCGCTGATCCTCACTTGGAGCCGCGGCGCCTGGCTGGCGCTGATCATCACGATCCCCACCTATCTTTGCCTGCGGTTTATGCATCGGCCGGGTATTCTGCTCAGCCTGATCTTCCTTCTTCCCTGCGCCTTTTATCTGATGCCCGAGACGGTGCAGCTTCGGCTGGCCTCGGTGCTGAATCTTTCGGATTCCTCGATTGCCTACCGCCTCTCCATTTTCCGCTCCTCGCTTTCGATGCTGGGCGATAACCTTTTCTTCGGCATCGGCATCGGGGCGGACACCTTCTACGAAAGCTTCGCGCTTTATGCGGAGGACGGCGTGGTTGCGCCGCACAGCCATAATCTGCTTTTGCAGATCGGTTGCGAGGCGGGTATTTTCGCCCTCCTTTGCTTCATTATGCTCTTCTTCACCCGTATGCGCCATCTTTCGGTTTACGGCCATTATATCCGCCGAGGCTCTATGCATACGATCACGGTCTTTGCCACGACGGCGCTCTTCGCGCTTCTGATCTTCGGAATGACCGACTATATCTGGTTTGCACCCTCGATGTTTTATCTCTTCTTCATTCTCTTCGGAATGGGAAGCTCCTCCCTGCGCATTGCAAAGGAGGATGCGGATGACAGATTGAATTACTACGGCGATGCAAGGCGCAGCGATGCCTCCGTGATCGACATCCGTATCTCTTAATTTGCAAATAATTCTTCACAAAATTGCATATAATCCCTATAAGGGTCGGCGCTTTTTCTTCCGATGGCGCCGGCCCTTCTTAGTTTCAAGAGGTGATTTTATGAAGAAAATAAAAAAACGTTTCTTGCCGCTTTTTCTCGTCACCGCGCTCCTTTTCATCGCGGCGGCCGCTCTGATAGCGGATCTGCCCGCACGCCGTGAGGCAAGAGGGTGGGAGGATGACGATGCGCACGCCTTCGTTCTTTTGCTCGAAGGGGTTGAGCAGATATACGAGCCACAGCTTCATATCGGCGACCGCATCATTGACCGCCGAAGCCGCCGCATCCTCGGAGATATTCTGGCCGTGGAATCCGCGCCCGCCGTGCGCGAGATCTTTTCCGAGGCAAGAGGCGGTCTCACGGATGCCGCTTTGCCCCAAAAGAAAGATATCCGCCTGACCGTCACCGCAAAGGCGGACGGCGCGCGCACCGTCACGGAGGCGGGCGAGGTGCTCCGCATCGGGGCGGTCTACCATTTCCGCACCTACGGTTTCACGGGCGAAGGGCGGGTGATCGCTCTTCTATGAAGCCACGGAAAGAGGGGATCTCCGTGACGGCAATCCTCGTTTGCGGACTGATCCTATCCCTGCTGCTCGTTTTTTTTGCGGGCGGCGCCCGCCTTCTCTTTTTCAAGCCGAATGCCGAAATACTCGTTGAGATCCGCCTCGAAAATATGGACGGCGCAGCGGCCGAGGCGCTTCTTTCGGAAACGGAGCTTTCCCTCGACGGAAGCACCCCCTTGCGCATCGTTGCTCGCACGGCGGCCGAGCCGCAGATGCTGGCCGAGCAGAGCCGCGACGGCCGCATTCTCCTTGTTCCCTCCGCGCACCTTTTCACCGCACGGCTGACACTCCTTGCAACGGGGCAAATCGGCGAGGACGGGTTTCTCGCTCTCGGCAAGCACCGCTTGCTTGCGGGCGCTGTGGCGCGCCTTGACGGAGAGCGGATGACGGCCGAGGGGCGGATCCTTTCCCTATCCGCAAAAGATCCCAAAGCGGCCGCCCTTTGAACGAAAAACGCATTTTTTCGGCAAAAATATTTGGCACTCTCAACAAAAGAAGGCGAAAAAGATTGCAGGAATAAAGTATTTTTCACAATTTTTTTAAATACTCGAAAAAGAGTATTGATTTTTTTACTTTTATTTGATATACTGTTTTTACTGAAAAATCAAGGAGTCATAATTATGATATCTTGCAATCTCCAGATTAAAAACAGCGTTGGTCTGCACGCAAGACCCGCTACCTTTTTTATCCAGAAGGCCAACTCCTTCAAGAGCTCTATCTGGGTGGAGAAGGAAAACTGCAGAGTGAACGCAAAGAGCCTTCTGGGCGTGCTTTCCCTCGGTATTACGAAGGGATCCTCTATCACCTTGATTGCTGACGGTGCCGATGAAGCGGCCGCGATTGAGGGCCTGACCGCATTGGTAAACGGCGGTTTTGATGACTGATCCTGCGCGTGGGGCATTGCCCGACGACTGTTTTTTATGAAAAAATGAGAGCCGAATCCGTCGTGCAGCCTCGGTGGTGAAGGGCGCTATTTTGATGCCGCCCGCCTCCGCCCTTTCGCACGGCTATGGGAGGATCGGCTCTCGTTTTTATTTTCGGAAAGGAGGCGCACCGTGACTACGATCGAGAGACTTCGGGAAAAAGCACTTTCTCTGCCAAAAACGCCCGGCGTTTACATTATGAAAAACAAAGATGACGCGGTCATTTATATCGGCAAGGCCAAGCGCCTCAAAAACCGCGTGATCAGCTACTTTACGGATACCTATCACACGCCGAAGACCGAGCGAATGATCGCACAGGTGGAGGATTTCGATACGATTCTCTGCAAAACCGAGATCGAGGCGCTGACGCTGGAGAACGTGCTGATCAAAAAGCACGCACCGAAATATAACATCCGCCTAAAGGATGATAAATCCTACCCTTATATCAAGGTGACGAAGGAGGACTATCCCCATCTTTTCGTCACGCGGATGCGGGAAAGCGACAAGGCGCACTATTTCGGCCCGTATTCGGGAATGAGCGGCGCATACGCCGCGCTCGAAACCGTGATGCGCATTTTTTCGCTTGCCTCCTGCAAGCGCTCCTTCCCACGCGACATCGGCAAGGATCGCCCCTGCATCTATAAGGAAATGGGGCGTTGCGTTGCCCCCTGCACGGGCAAGGTGAGCGCAGAGGAATACGGCGCCCTCGTTCGCTCCGCGATGGAGGTTCTGGACGGGCGCGTGAAGGACACGAAGGCGGTGCTCGAGGAGAAAATGCTTGCGGCCGCCGAGGATCTGCATTTTGAGCAGGCGGCCAAGCTGCGCGACAGCATCAAGGCCATCGATGCGCTCTCTGAAAAGCAGAAGGTGGTTTCGGATGCATCGGTGCACCGCGACGTTTTTGCGCTTTATTCGGACGAGACCGAATGCGTGATGGCCATCCTCTGCGTGCGCGAGGGCTCGCTGATCAATAAAAACATCTTCCATTTATCGAGCGAGGCCATTGCCGAGGAGGAGAATCTGATCTCTCTCGTGGCGGCCTACTATGAGGTAGCCACGGCCGTGCCGAAACAGATTCTTTTGGATTTTCCCATCGAAGATGAAAACATTTCTTTACTTTCTGAGTATTTAACACTTTGTGCGAGCCACAAGGTTGAGGTTCGCATCCCCGAAAGAGGAGACGGAAAGGCGCTCTGCCAAATGGCCTTGGAAAACGCCAAGGAGGCGGCAAGACAGCATCGGATGGATAGCGAGCGGGAGGACAAAAATCTTGTGCGTTTTTCCGAGGTGCTCGGCCTTGCACAGCCCCCGTCGCGCATTGAGGCCTACGATATTTCCAATGTCGGAAACGAGAGCATTACGGCCGCTATGGTGGTCTGGGAGGACGGAAGACTCAAAAAGAGCGACTATCGCTTCTTCCATATCAAAACCACGGCAGGGGCGGACGACTACGGATCGATGCGCGAATGCTTAACGCGCCGTCTTTCGCACCTTGGAGACGGAACGCCCTCGCTCTCCACGGAACCGGATCTGATCCTGCTGGACGGCGGAGACACGCACACCGCCGTTGGAAAAGAGGTGCTTGCCTCTCTTGGACTTTCCATTCCGATCTTCGGTATGGTGAAGGACGAATATCACAAAACCCGCGCCCTGACTGACGGAGAGCGGGAGCTTTCCATTGCGCTGGATCACGGCGTTTACAGCTTTATCTATAAGCTTCAGGAGGAGGCGCACCGCTTTGCGGTGAAGAACACGATGGCGACGAAGAGCCGCACGCTCACGCATTCCTCGCTGGAGAAGATCGAGGGCATCGGCCCCGCGAAGGCCAAGCGCCTGCTTTCCGCTATGTCGCTCTCGGAGATCCGCGTTGCCACGGAGGCGGAGCTTGCCGCCGTGAAGGGCATCTCGGAGCGCGATGCGCACGCCATTGCGGCTTACTACAAAACGAAAAAGACGGGAGAAAAAAGGAAATGATGCGCATTATCACAGGCTCTGCCAAGGGCAAAAAGCTTGCAACGCTGGAGGGCGATGCAACGAGACCAACCTCCGAGAGAATCAAGGAGGCCATCTTCTCCTCCCTGCAATTTGATATTGAAAACCGCGCCGTGCTCGACCTTTTTGCAGGCTCGGGGCAAATGGGACTTGAGGCGCTTTCCCGCGGTGCCGCAAGCGCGACCTTTATCGACAGCGCAAGCGAGGCAATTGCCATTTGCAAGGAAAACGCAAAGCGCACCGCGCTTTTTGACCGCTCCCGCTTTCTCGTGAGCGACTACCGCAACTTTATCCGCAAGGCGGCGGGCGAGAGAAAATTTGATCTCGTCTTTATCGATCCGCCCTACGCTATGGCCTGCTGCACCGAGGCGCTCCACCGACTTTGCGAGGCAGGGCTTCTTCTGCCGGGGGCGCTCGTCGTGCTGGAAAGCGGCGAGGAGACGATCGATACCGCCTCCCTGACCGCATTTGAGGTACAAAAATCCACCGCCTACGGAAAGAAGACCGCCGTGCACATCCTGCTTTACCGCGGAGAGGAATGAAGATGAAGAAAAAGGATATGACGGTGCTTTTGCCCGGCAGCTATGATCCGCCGACGCGCGGCCATCTTTCGCTCATCGAGCGCGCATCGCGCGAATACGGGCGCGTGCTCGCGGTGGCCTTCGTGAATCCCGAAAAGAAGTATTCGTTTTCGCCCGCAGAGCGCGTGGAGATGCTCCGACGGATGAGCGCGCATCTTGAAAACGTTTCGGCAGACTTCTCCGAGGGGCTTGTGATCGACTATGCAAGGACGCACGGCGCACAGCTTCTGATCAAGGGCTATCGCAACGAGAAGGATCTCGCCTACGAGAGGGTGCAAGCGGATTGGAATCTCGAAAACGGCGGCATCGAAACGCGGCTGTTGCCCGCAGAGGAGGGGCTTGAGCAGATCAGCTCCACGGCGGCGCGCGCCGCTATGGAGACGGGGGAGGACACGAAAAGCCTCTTGGATCGGCAGGTGCGAGACTTTATCGCGAAAAAAAGCCGCGAAAAATCTTGACAAAAATGCTTTTGTGCATTATAATAAAAAACTGTATATATTATTTTAAGGACGGATGCCCAAAATGAAGGAAAAAATCGAAAGCTTAAAATCACAGTTCACGGCGGAGCTCGCGGCCGCGACCACCGAGGAAGCGCTGGAGGCTCTGCGCGTTGGCTACCTTGGAAAGAAGGGCGCGATCGCAGACCTGATGAAAAATCTGCGCGATGTTGAGGACAAAAAGAGCGCAGGTCAATGGATCAACGAATTCAAGACCGCCGTTGAAACCGAGCTGAACGCCGCCACCGCCGCCTTGAAGGAGGCCGCGCTGAAGGCGCAGATCCGCAATGCGAAGAAGCTGAACCCCACGCTGATCGCAGAGCGCGAGCTTGGCTCTTATCACCCCATCACGCTTTGCACCAAGGATCTCGAGGAGATCTTTATGGGTATGGGCTTCACCATTGAGGATTACGCCGAGATCGTTGGCGACTACGAGTGCTTCGAGGCGCTGAATATCCCCAAGCACCACCCTGCAAGAGATATGCAGGATACCTATTATCTTGAAAACGGCCAGCTCCTGAAGACGCATACCCCCGCGGCACAGAACGCGATTATGAAAAAATACGGCGCGCCCCTGCGCGCGATCTTCCCCGGCCGTTGCTTCCGCAATGAGTCCACCGATGCTTGCCACGAGAATACCTTCTTCCAGATGGAGGGTATGATGATCGACGAGAATATCTCGATCTCCAACCTTATCTACTTTATGAAGACGATGCTCTCTCAGGTATTCAAAAGAGATATCAAGGTGCGTCTGCGCCCCGGCTTCTTCCCCTTCGTGGAGCCCGGCTTTGAGCTGGACATCAACTGCCTGATCTGCGGCGGCGAGGGCTGCCCCTCCTGCAAGAACTCCGGCTGGCTGGAGCTTTGCCCCTGCGGGATGATCCATCCCAACGTTCTGCGCGACGGCGGCATCGATACCGAGAAATACACGGGCTTCGCCTTTGGCCTCGGTCTGACGCGTCTGGCAATGATGCGCTACGGCGTGAAGGACATCCGCGATTTCAACAGCGGAAGCCTGAAGGCACTTTCTCAGTTTAAGTCTTTGTAAGGAGGTATCGAAGCAATGTTTCTTTCTATGAACTGGATCGGAGATTTCGTTGATTTCTCCGGACTTGATAAAAAGTCTCTCATCAAGAACTTCACCCTTTCCACCGCCGAGGTGGAGGATATCATCGTCAAGGGTGAGGATACCTACGGCGTGATCGTTGCAAGAATCGAGAGCATCGAAAATCACCCCAATTCCAAGAAGCTTCACCTTCTGAAGGTGAACACCGGCAAGGATGTGATCGACGTCGTTTGCGGTGCGCCCAACGTGCGCGAGGGCATGAAGGTTGCGCTGGCCACCGTTGGCGGCTCGGTTTGCGGCCACCCCATCGCAGAGGCAACCATCGCGGGCTTCCCCTCCTTCGGTATGTGCTGCTCGGAGGCAGAGCTCGGTATCAGCGACGATAACAGCGGCATCTGGGACATCACCGACGATATTGCACTCGGCACGGATATCAAGACCGTTTATCCCATCGACGATATTATCTTTGAGGTGGACAACAAGTCCCTCACCAACCGCCCCGACCTCTGGAGCCATTACGGTATGGCAAGAGAATTCGCCACGCTGACGGGAAGAGAGCTGAAGAAGCCCTCGATGCAATGCGTGAAGGAATACGAGGCGCTTCCCCCTGTGGACGTGCAGGTGAAGGACGGCGATCTCTGCCTTCGCTATACCGCCATCAAGGTGGAAAATGTGCAGAGAAAGATTTCTCCCGTGGATATGCGCATCCGCCTCTTCTATTGCGGAAGCCGCGCCATCAACTTCCTTGCAGACCTGACCAACTACGTGATGCTCGAGCTTGGACAGCCGATGCACGCATTCGACTGCGCAAAGGTAGACAAGATCGAGGTCCAGACCTTTGCAGATCCCTTCACCTTCCGCACGCTGGACGGTGTTGACCGCGCAATGGACGATAAAATGCTGATGATCACGAGCGGCAACGAGCCCGTTGCGATCGCAGGCATTATGGGCGGCGATGCCTCCAAGATCGAGGACGGCACCTCCTCTCTGCTTCTTGAGAGCGCTACCTTCGACGGCGTTAGCATCCGCAAGACGAGCACTCGCCTCGGCCTGCGCACCGATGCTTCTATGAGATACGAGAAGATGCTCGATCCCGAGCTTTGCCCTCTGGCAACCAAGCGCCTGCTCGCTCTCCTTCTCTCGCTCGATAAGGGCGCGAAGGTGATCTCCTCCTTCACCGATTGCTATATGAAGCATTATCCCGAGATCACGCTTTCCTTCGATAAGAAATATGTGGACAGATACACGGGCATTGATATCTCGATCGAGCAGATCAGGACGACGCTGACCGCGCTCGGCTTCGGTCTCACCGAGAAGGACGGAAGCTTCACCGTGACCGTTCCCTCCTGGCGCGCCACCAAGGATGTGACGCTGAAGGCAGACATCATCGAGGAAATCACCCGTATTTACGGCTACGATAACTTTGAAGTGAAGCCCTCGACGAGCCCCTTGGCTCCCAAGCTTCCCGAAAAGGCGAAGAGCGAGGAAAACCGCATCAAGGATCTTCTCGTGAAGAGCTACCGTATGCACGAGGTTCATTCCTATATCTGGTCGGATCTTGCGAAAAACAAGGCTCTCGGCATTGAGACGCCCGAAAACATCCGAGTGATCAACGCGCAGACGCCCGATCATCAGTATCTGCGCGTTTCTATGATCCCCACGCTTCTTTCCTTCGCAAAGGAAAACCGCGGCTATGGCGAGGCCTTCTCCCTTTTCGAGATCGGCCACACCGTTGAGGGCCTGAAGGCAGACGGAAAGTGCAACGAGCAGAAGAAGCTCGGCGCCGTTCTCTTCAGCCGCACCGAGAGCGAGGAGGCAGTTTTCCTTCGCGCACGCGATGCAATCGTGGAGCTTTGTGAGGACATTCTGCATAAGAGCCCCGTCTTCACGCCGGCCGAGGTGCAGTACGGCTTTGAGCATCCGCAGAACTGCTATGCAATTTCGGTTGCGGGCGAGACGGTCGGATATCTCTCCGTTCCCTATCCCTCCGTGAAGGAAAGCATCGACAAGAAGGCCGCAATCGCCTTTTTCGAGATCAATACGAATCGCTTCTCTGCCGTTCCTGCGGGCATCACGAAATATGAGGAGCCCTCGCGCTTCCCTGCCATCGAAATGGATATGACCTTCGTTTGCGAGGTTGGCTCCGTGAACTTCGATGCGCTGAAGGATGCCGCCAAGGCCGCAACCGATGCGCCCCTCTCCTCCGTCAAGGTGCAGGATGTTTACGAGGGCGAGGAGGGCAAGAGCGCAACGCTGACGCTCCGCTTCGCATTCTCCGCGCCTGACAGAACGCTGACCAAGCAGGAGCTTGCTCCCGCAATGGAGGCCATTGCAAAGGCATTTGCGCCCTTCGGCCTTGCAGCTCAGGTATAATAAAACCAAATAAAAAAGCAGATCCGCAGGAAAAACATCTCGCGGATCTGCTTTTTATTTGTGAAAACGACAACATTTGTTGGCTTTTAATCCTCGGGAATCGGATCAAGCACCAATCGATTGATGCGGGCGCGGCCAAAGATCGCAACGATCAGAACGCCGAATTCCGCGATCGGAATTGCCCACCAGACCGCCTCAAGGCCAATCACGAAGCCGAAGAAGATCGCCAGCGGAACGAGGAAGCCGAGCTGGCGCGCAATGCTCATCACCATCGAAAGAACGCTTCTTCCAAGCGCCTGGAAGAAGGAGCTGTTGACAAGGCTATACGAGGTGAAAAGATAGCCGATGGCGATGATGCGCAAGGCCGGGGCTCCGAGCGAAAGCATCGCCTCCGTTGGATTGAAGAAGCCGAGAAGCATCTCGGGGGTTAAGAACATCAGAAGACTGCAAAGGCAGAGATAGCCAAAGCAATACCAAGCCGTATAGCGATAGCAGGAAAGAATGCGGCTCTTGCGCCCTGCGCCAAGGTTATAGCTGACGATGGGCATCATACCGTGCGTCATTCCGATGACGGGAAGGATCACGAAGCTCTGCAGCTTGAAATACACGCCGAAAACGGCGGTGGCAACGCCCGTCGGCTCCAGACCTCCGAGAAGCAGATTCATCGAATAGGTCATCACCGAGCCGATCGCCATCATAATGATGGCAGGAAATCCGATCACGAGGATGCGGCGGATCTTCTCGCCCTCAAGGCGGAAGCCGCGGAAGGTGACGGTGATCTCGCGGTTTTTATAATGATTCAGAAGAATGCCGAAGACCATACCGACGATCTGGCCGACCACGGTGGCAACCGCGGCACCCGCAACACCCATAGCGGGAAGGCCAAACCAGCCGAAGATAAAGACGGGATCGAGCAGGATATTCAGAAGCGCGCCGAGGCCCTGCGTATACATCGAAAGGGCGGTTTTTCCCGTGCTCTGCATCAGCTTTTCAAAAATGATCTGGCCGAAGGCACCGAAGGAAAAGATACAGCAGATGGAAAGATACTGCGTTCCGCCCTCGATGATGCCCTCCACGGCCGTTTGCGAGCGGAAGAAGGCCTCCGCGCCGACGAAGCCGAAGATCAGCATCAGAACATAGCTGATCGCGGAGAGGAAAATGCCGAGCGCCGCATATTTGCTTGCGTCCTTTTTCTTTCCCTCGCCAAGGCTTCGGGAGATCAATGCATTCATACCGACGCCGAGACCGGAGGCCACGGAGATCACGATATTCTGGATCGGAAACGCAAGAGAGACCGCATTCAAGGCATCCTGGCCGAGGAAGGATACATAAACGGAGTCCACCACGTTATAAAGTGCCTGTACGAGCATCGAGGCAACCATCGGAAGCGCCATGCCGAGCAGCAGCTTATTCATGGGCATCACGCCCATTTTGTTTTCTTTTAAAATTTCCTTTGTCATACAATTCTCTTTTCTTTTGCAAATCGACTATTATTTTACCATTTTCGCCCCCGCTTGTCAACCGCAATATAAAATATTCCCGCGCAAAATAAAATGAAAAAATGAAAAAGAGGACTTGCATTCGTTGCTTTTGCGGTGTATAATAGAGAAAAAACAAAGCAATGCGGAGGAAATTTTCTTATGAAAATTCAAATTATGGGAACGGCGGCCTACGAGAGAGTGCCCGCTATGTTCTGCACCTGTGCGGCCTGCGAATACGCGAGAAAAAACGGAGGCAAGGCGGTGCGCACGCAGGCGCAAACGCTGATTAACGATGACCTTCTCGTGGACTTCGGGCAGGACAATTATCTGCACTATCTGAGCGGCGCATATGATTATACGAAGCTTCGCTCGATCCTTATCACGCACGCACATTCCGACCATTTTATGACCAACGAGCTTCTGATGACCTCGGGCGCTTACGGACATAACGAGATGGAAAGCATCACCCTCGTCGGCGCGAAGGGCGTGGCAGAAAAATACGCGTCTCTTGAGGGAGAAGGAAAGGTGAATTTCGCTCCCATCAAATATTATGAAACGAAGGAGCTCGGCCGCTATCTGGTGACGGCGCTTCCCGCCTGCCACGGCACGGACGAGCCAACCCTTTACATTATCTCCGACGGGGAAAAGACCGTGCTTTATAACCACGACACGAGCACCGTGAAGGAAGAGGTTTACGACTTCATCGAGAAGGGCGGCTACCACTTCGATCTCGTGATTGCAGACTGCACCTACGGACTGCTCGGCTATTCAAGCCACGGGCATATGTCCATCGAGGACAACGAGACGCATAAGGCGCGCCTCACCGAAATCGGCGCTCTGGATGAAAAGAGCATATATGTGATCACGCATTATTCGCATAACGCCCTGCTCTTCAAGGACGGAACGCCCGCCTCGCCCGAGGAGCTTGAAAAAATCGCCGCAGAGCGCGGTATGATCTCGGCATACGACGGAATCACGATCGAAATTTAAACAGCGCATCTCTTCAAAGGAAAAGAGCCGTTCGCAAGGGCGAACGGCTCTTTTTGCATACTTTTATTGTCAAATTTCTTCAATAAGATAGGTTGTGAAGAGCGGGAGCTTCAAGGTGAGATCCTTCGTTGTTGCGATAAGCTCGCCGTTATGCTTCTTATCCAGCGCGTAGATATTATAGGTGCCCTCGCGGCCGAAATCGAGCGAAACGGTCTTGCTTCTCTTCCCCGCCTCCTCGAAGGAATAGTGCGTCACGATCGCAACGACCTTGCCGTTTTCCTTCACGCCGCAGAGCGAATAAATGCCCTCGGGATCCTTTGCGGTGCGGCTCTCATATGTGCAATCGTAAAGACTACCGTAAAACTTAAAGGGATAATAGCCCTTCTGCACGTCCTGAAAGGCATCAAAAAGGCCGTTAAAGGTGGTGCCGAAGCGCGCATCGTAATACATCAGCATATCAAGGATATCCGATTTCTGCATAGCGATCATCGTTGCCATCGTGAAGGCCGCGCCCTTGATGCCTGCGATCATCTTCTTGGAGCGATAGAAGCTTTCTCCTACCCAGCCCTCCACATAGTTCCACTCGTTGAGGATGCTTTCCGCCTCGGTATAGCCCGCCTCGTCCATAATGGCACGGGCAACCTTGGCTCTCTCAAGTGCCTTTTCGGGGGTTACGCAATAGATATGCCAGGAGAAAAAGTCGATCGGCGTTTGAACGCTTGCCTGGTAAAGCAGAAATTCTCTGCTCCACTCCATATTGCCTGCCACCGCAGGGCCGCCGATCTTCAGGTGCGGGAAGCACTTTTTCAGATGCTTTGCCGTGATCTCATAGAGATCGAAGAATTCCTGCTTCGTGCCCGCCCAGGTGCTCTTATATTCCTGGCCATCGTCAAGATCGGGCTCGTTCCAGATCTCCCAATAGGGCATATCGAGGGTATAGCCGTTTGCCCAGCCCTCGGTGAAATGGCGGATAATATGCTCGCAGATCTCTGCCCACTTTTTGAAATCCTTGGGCGGGAAAATATGAAACTTCTTGATATAATGCTCGATCTTCTGGCCGAGGCGGTAGTAGGTTTTCGTGCCCGCATCAAGGGTTGCGAGCGTGTATTCATCCGTACAGGCGAAATCATAGGATGCGGGATCGTTTACATCCGCATCGAAGTTCGGAAAGATCGCGGAGATATCCACGGTGTGCTCTCCGCCGTAGGATGCGCAGAATGCGGCATCGTGATTTCTCGCATAGGGAATGCGCGCCGCCTTATAGGGGGCAAAGGTGCCGCCCGTGTTCTGATCGTTGGCATGACGCTTATGCACAGGACCGTTGTTGACGCAGCTCATCAAGCGGATGGGCGCGGCTTTTTTCGTCAAATCAAATTTCAGCTTCATTTTTCTCCTGCTTTCTGCCTTTCGGCCTTTTTTCTCTTATTTTACCATAAGCAAGGCAAAAAAGCAAGGCTTAATGCGCTTTTTTAAGAGAAAAAGTGCCCCCTTGCAAAACAAAAGAGCCGATGCGGAAAATGCAATCCGCATCGGCTTTTGCCGCCCATCTGCTTCGTAGGGAGCGACCGATTTTTTTGAAATTATTCCTTGGGGAGCGCATCCGTCGTTGCCGCCTCGAATGCGGAAAGAAGGAGCTTGCCTCCGTTATTCATTGCGAAATCGAAGATAGGGCTCTCCTCCGTTGCCTTCAGATAATCCTCATGGATCGTGACAACGATGCTCGGAGCATCGCTTTCCTTGGCGGCCTCCGCATAGATCGAGCAAATATTGAAGATCGGGAGCGCAAGCACCAGCGAGAAAAATGCGCCCTGCAAAAGTCCGACGACGATCGCGAAAAGACGGGTGAAAATATTATTGCGGGCATAGGAGAAGCCGAGAATGCCGCAAATAAGCTTATGCACGAGGAAGAGAACGAGAGAAAAGAAGATGAAGAGGAAAACGAAGAGCAAAGGGAGCAAAACGAGCGAGATCTTCGCCTCCGAAAGCGGGCGCATCGCCTGCTCGGGAATGAGATAGAAATAATCGCCGAGCGGCAGATTCTGCAAAAATGCGCGGCCGAGAATCCTCGTGGCAAGGAAGGCAAAAACGGCGGCGGCGCCAACCGTCAGAAAGCGCATCATTGCGCGGCTCGTTCCTCTGCCGAAGGCAAGGATGGCGGTCACAAGCATAATCAAAAGCGCCACGGCAACGAGGCCGAGCGCGATATAAGCGCCGATCGATCCCGCCGAAAGCAGGCCCATATAATAGGTTACCAAAGTCATAGTTCTCCTCCGCATAATGCGTAAAAGCTTTTTATTATTTAATCATACACCATTTTTTCGCATTTGTCAAGTCAACGGGAGATTTTCGGGCGGCGCGTCCCTTTAATAAAGTAGGATCTCGTCCTTATGCTCGGCGATCCAAGCGCGCATAAAGTCCACGCATTCGATCCCGAGATCCGCAATGCAGTTGGAGCAAACGACGATGCCCTCGATCTTTCCCTCACGAAGGAGGCGAAGATATAGATCCGTCTGATACTGCATCTGCTCGAGCGTGAGCGCGCAGTGCTCACCGTAGTTCCACATATAGCAGCCGCAAAGGATGCGCGCATTCGGCGCCATTTCGCGGATGCGCTCAATATTCTGCTCGATGCGGCAAAGCTCCGAGCCCTTCCACGTCCAATAGGAGATCACGTCGAAGGTGCGAAGATATTCCGCGATATTCGGCACGCTATCCAGCTTATCCTCATAGCAAACCACCCAAAGATCCAGCGGACGGCCAACAGCCTCGGCAATTCTCTTCTTCATCTCGGAAAGCCTTTCGGGCGTATAATGCGCGATGCGGTGCTCAAGGAAGAAATCGTCGAAAACGCCGCCCGTGATATTGGGAAACATTTTTGCCTGACGGATAACCTCCTCCATATCGCCCCATTCGGTGACGGGCTCACCGCCCGCGCCGAGAAGCGACCAGACCACCTGCTTTGCAGGGAGCATCGCAATGCTCTCCTGATCGTACGGCGGCATCGGATGCCCCATCATACGAACGCGGCAGATATTCGGAATATCGAAAAACATCAGCCCCTCCACGGCCGTCATACGGGAATGGCCGGGAAGATTATAGGTATTGTTAAATTCCCAATGCGCATCGGGAGACTGCCCCCAAAGCCAAAGGCTATCACGAATCGTTTTCATATCATTTCCTCATAAGGTTATAAATATTAAAGCCGAATGCCGAAGTCCTTGCCGCGAAGGTGCGCGACCTTCAAAACGGCAACCAGCGTTTTTCCGTCCTCAATGCGCCCGGCAAGCGCATCCTCATATAAAGCCGCGAGCGGCACGCGCTCAAGATCCAGAAATTCATCGAAGTCCCTTGCGCATTCCGCGAAGGAAATATCCTCTGCAAGATAGAGATAAATGCGCTCGGAGAGCACGGCGCAGGAGGGGATCATAACGCCAAGATCGGTATATTTATTTGCGATCGCGCCCGTTTCCTCCAAAAGCTCGCGCTTGGCGGCCTCCAGCGGATCGGCGGCCTCTCCCCGCTCCAGCTTTCCCGCAGGGATCTCAAAGAAAACGCGGCCGTGCGCATAGCGGTATTGCCGCTCCATCAGCACCTCGCCCGTGGAAAGCAGGGGCAATATGGCAACCGCACCGCGATGCAGGCACATCTCGCGATCCGCCTCGCCGCCGTTTGGCAAAAGCACCCGATCCTTCACGATATGCAAAACCGATCCCTCGAAGATCTCCTCGCGGGATATCTGTTTTTCCACAAGATGCGCATACTCCATAAAGCTCTCCATTCCGCCGCCGAGGGTGACAAAAAAATCAAAAAACGAAAAGGGAATGCATGCATTTTTTGCATCAAAATCGCACTCCCAACATATTTATTTTATCACAGAAAAAACGGGTTTGTCAACGTTTTTTTTCACTTTCGCGAAATTTCTCTTCGGTTTTTACATTTTATACATATTCACCTGTTTTTTTAATATTTTTTTCGAAAAACTGTTTATTTTTCCTAAAACTTGTGCTATAATATAAGTGCAAGGGAAATTTCCCCCTTTGCAACACAAAGAAAGGGCCGCCGCAAAGCGCGGCGGGGGTGCTGACTATGAAGATCACGGTTTTGGGCAAGCAAATGACGGTGCGCGAATCTCTGAAGGCCGCCATCGAGAAAAAGCTTTCGAGATTTGATAAATTTTTCGGCGCGGATGCCGAGGCCGTCGTGACCTGCAGAGCACGCAAGGGGGTTAAAATTCTCGAAATCACCATTCCCTACGAGGGCGCAACCTTCCGCGGCGAGGAGGAGAGTGACACCTTTATCACCGCGCTGGATCGCGCGGCCGAGAGCCTTCTTCGCCAGATCCATAAAAACAAAACCCGCCTCGAAAAAATGATGAAAAAGGGCGCCTTCGTGATGGAAGAGGAGGATGACGACGAGTTTATCGAGGAAGAGGATTTCTCGATCCGCACGAAAACCTATCCGCCGAAGCCCATGTCCCCGAAGGAGGCCATTTTGCAGATGAACCTTCTCGGCCACGCCTTCTTCGTCTTTTTAGACGGCGAAACGAGCGAAACCTGCGTTGTTTATAAGCGCAAGGACGGCGGCTACGGCCTGATCGTTCCGGAAAGATAACGCGCGGAGCGCGCCGCCTGCGCACCGCCCCCCTAAAACGAAATAAAAAAAGCACGGATCGAAGGCATTTTCCTTTGATCCGTGCCCTTTCTTTTTCGGAGATTTTCTTCAACCTTCAAAGGGCTAAAAAATCATTCGCCCGTATAGTTGTAGGTCATCTGATAGTCGATGGTGTAATTTTTGCAAGAGAAAGGAGCACGAACGGCCGTTCGTGCTCCTTGGGTGCTATTTGTGCGATCGGGAATTAAAGCTTTTCCATCACATAGGCGGCGTACTGCGCGCAGGTGGCGCCGTTTTTATCCCCCGTGACGGTGACCTTGCCTTCAGCCTCGCAGAGGGCGAGAGCTTTTGCGAGGCGGTCGGCCGCGGGAGCGCGGCCGATATGGCGCAGAAGCATTTCGGCGGCGCGAAGAATGCTGGAGGGATTGGCATATTCGGCAATTCCCTCCTCCACCATACGGGGAGCAGAGCCGTGGATCGCCTCAAACATTGCGTATTGATCGCCGATATTGGCGCTTCCCGCCGTGCCAACGCCGCCTTGGATCTGGGCGGCCTCGTCCGTGATAATATCTCCATAGAGATTGGGAAGAACGAAGACCTGAAAGCGCGAGCGGATCTTCTCATTAACGAGATTTGCGCTCATAATATCGATATACCAATCCTCGGCCTCAATCTCGGGATATTCTGCGGCAATCTCGCCGCAGATGCGCGAGAAATTGCCGTCCGTTTTTTTCATAATGTTTGCCTTCGTGACGATGGAAACGGAGGTTTTTCCGTTGTTTTTTGCGTATTCAAAGGCGGCGCGCGCGATGCGGCGCGTGCCTGCATCGGTGGTTACCTTGAAATCCATTGCAAGCAGGCCTGAAAGCTCCACGCCCGAGGAGCCGAGCACATATTCGCCCTCGGTGTTTTCGCGGAAGAAGATCCAATCAATTCCCTGCTCGGGAACGCTGACGGGGCGCACGTTGGCATAAAGATCCAGCTCTCGGCGAAGCGCCACGTTGGCGCTCTCCATCGTTCCGCCCTTGGGCGTTGTCGTTGGCCCCTTGAGGAGCACGTCGCAGGACTTGATCGCGGCAAGCGTTTCCCTCGGAACGCTCTCGCCCGTGGCAAGCCGATTCTCGATCGTGAGCCCCTCGATTTCCTTCAAAACGATGTCGCCTGCGGCGATCTGCTCCGAGAGGAGCTTTTCCAAAACGGCCGCCGCCTCGCGCACGATGATCGGGCCAATGCCGTCTCCCCCGATGATGCCGACCGTTATGGGACGGAGGGCGGCATAATCCTTGGCAGGGGGCGCGTTTTCCATTTCTTGCGCTCTCTGCGCCTGCTTTAAGAGAAGGCTTCGGAAGGCCTCGGTGGCCTTATCGATTTCATTCATATTCATTTTTTATCACATCCAAACTGTTAAAATGAAAATTTTTGTTTGCAAAAAGAGCGATTTAACCCTTGGTATATGCAAGAAGTCCGCCCGCCTTGAGGATCTCTTTTTGCCTTGCTGTGAAGGAGCAGGAAAGCGGGATCTTATTTCCCTTTTCGTCCTTTAAGAGCATTTCGCCCTTTTCCATCCCCTCGTAGACGCCCTCGATCGAGAGGCGGCTATCCTGCAAGAGGTGCTCGTAATCCTCCGCGTTTTTAAAGGTAAGCGGAAGAATGCCTGCATTGATCAGGTTGGCCGCATGAATGCGCGCGAAGCTCTTGGCGATCACGGCACGCACGCCGAGATAGAGCGGAACGAGCGCCGCGTGCTCGCGGGAGGAGCCCTGCCCGTAATTTTGGCCACCGACGATGATACCGTCGCCCGCCTTGGCGGCGCGCTCGGCGAAGCTCTCGTCGCAAACGGCGAAGCAGAACCTCGAAAGATACGGAATATTGGAGCGGTAGGGCAAAATCTTTGCGCCTGCGGGCATAATATGGTCGGTCGTGATATCGTCGCCCACCTTCAGCACGAGAGTGGCATCGAGGCGGTCAAGCTGAGGCTTGGCGCTCGGAAATTCCTTGATATTCGGGCCGCGAAGCACGGGAAGGCTCTTTGCCTCCTCTGCGGGCGCGGGAGGGATCACGGCGCTATCGTCAATGCGGAAGGCCTCGGGCATTTCGATCCTCGGCATTTCTCCGAGCAGGCGGGGATCGGTGATCTCGCCCGTCAGCGCGGCGGCCACGGCACATTCGGGAGAAACGAGGTAAACCTTCGCATCCTTCGTTCCGCTTCGGCCGATAAAGTTACGGTTGAAGGTGCGCAGGCTCACGCCGCCCGAATTCGGCGAAAAGCCCATTCCGATGCAAGGCCCGCAGGCACATTCCAGAATGCGCGCACCTGCCGCAAGCATATCCGCGAGTGCACCGCACTCGGCGAGCATCGTGAGCACCTGCTTTGAGCCGGGGGAAACGGAGAGGCTGACGCTTTCCTTGACGGTTTTTCCCTTCAGAAGCGCGGCAACCTTCAGCATATCCGCAAGCGAGGAATTCGTGCAGGAGCCGATGCAGACCTGATCCACCTTCGTTCCCTTCAGCGCGGAAGCCTTCACCACGTTGTCGGGCATATGAGGGCAAGCGATCAGCGGCTCCAAGGCGGAAAGATCGATCTCAATCACGCGATCGTATTTTGCATCGGGATCGGAGGCGAGGGGCTGATAATCCTCTTCCCTGCCCTCCGCCTTCAGGAAGGCGCGGGTGATTTCATCCGAGGGGAAAATCGAGGTGGTTGCGCCAAGCTCCGTTCCCATATTCGTAATGGTGGCGCGCTCGGGAACGGACAGCGTTTTCACGCCCTCACCGCCCCATTCGATGATATAGCCAACGCCGCCCTTCACAGAAAGGATGCGCAGAATTTCGAGGCTGACATCCTTTGCGGTGACGAAGGGATTCAGCCTTCCGCGAAGGTTCACGCGAAGCATTTTCGGCATCGTGATATAATAAGCACCGCCGCCCATTGCGACCGCAACATCAAGGCCGCCCGCACCAAAGGCGAGCATACCGATGCCGCCGCCCGTGGGGGTATGGCTATCCGAGCCGATCAGCGTTTTTCCGGGGATACCGAAGCGCTCCAGATGCACCTGATGGCAGATGCCGTTGCCGGGGCGGGAAAAATAGATGCCGTGCTTTTTCGCCACGGACTGGATATACCTGTGATCGTCTGCATTCTCGAAGCCGGATTGCAGGGTATTGTGGTCGATATAGGCAACGCTTTTTTCGGTGCGAACGCGGTCGATCCCCATCGTTTCAAATTCAAGATACGCCATCGTTCCCGTGGCATCCTGCGTCAAGGTCTGATCGATGCGCAGGGCGATCTCCTCGCCGGGAATCATATCACCCGAAACGAGATGCGCCTTAATGATTTTTTCAGCGATTGTAAATCCCATTTTTCACCTCACGATATGCTTCTTTGCGTTTTCCACGTGCAGGCGCATCGCGGCATAGGCCGCGGCGGCGTCTCTCTTTTCAATTGCGGCAAGAATCGCGCCGTGCTCCTCGCAGGATTTATCCGCGCGGCTCTCGTTTTCCACCGCCGCTTTTCTGTATTTTTGCACCTTCTTATGTAAAGGAAGAAGCGTGTCGAAGAAAATCGCGCTATGGCTCGCGTGATAAAGAATCTCGTGGAAGCGAGAATCCGTGTATTTGATATGGTCGGAATCGCGGCGGCCAACATAGTATTGCTGAAGCGCCAGCGCCTCGCGAAGCTCGGCGATCTCCTCCGCCGTTGCAACCTCGGCGGCGCGCGCCGCAACGAGCGGCTCCACCTCCACGCGCATAGCATATATGTCTGCAAGATCCTCGGTGGTCACGCCGAGGACGAGAATGCCACGTGAGGAAAGCTCAATGATATGCTCCTGCTCCAGGCGGCGCAGAGCCTCGCGGATGGGCGTTCGGCTCACGCCGAGATCGTCCACAAGGGAAAGCTCCGTCAGATACTGCCCTCTCTGATACTTTCCGACGAGAATATCGGTCTCCAGCTTTTCGAAGACCTGATCTGCAAGCGAAACGGTTTTATGGTTCATTTTGTAAACTCTCCTTTACTTATAGTCTGCGAAGGCGGCCGCCGGAGAAAAATTCGATCCTCTCCTCGAGTTCGCTTGTGGAAAGCGTTGTTTGTCTTCCGCCCGCATATTCCTTATCGATCCAATCCTTCAGGGCGATCACGATATCGCTCTTCTTCGTCAGCGCCTCGGCGGCGGAAAGCTGATAATTATCGTTGATCCAATAGGCAATGCCCGCAAGCCCCGAGGCCTTTCCGATCATCACGGAGGGCTTTTTTGCAAGAAGCTTTTCCGTATCGAAAATATTATAAATCTCCTGATCCTTCATCAGTCCGTCTGCGTGAATGCCCGCACGGGTGACATTGAAATTACGACCCACGAAGGGCGTCATCACGGGGATCTCATAGCCGATCTCGTTTTTGAAATAATCCGCGATCTCGGTGATGGCCGTCGTATCCATTCCGTCGAGCGAGCCGCGCAGAGAGGCGTATTCAAAGACCATCGCCTCCAGCGGCGTATTGCCCGTTCTCTCTCCGATGCCGAGCATAGAGCAGTTGACGGCGGAGGCGCCGTACAGCCAAGCCGTGGAGGCATTGGAAACGGCCTTATAAAAGTCGTTATGCCCATGCCACTCCAGCATCTCGCTGGGCACGTCGGAATAATGCTGAAGACCGTAGATAATGCCGGGCACGCTTCGGGGCAGAGCCACCTCGGTATAAGGAACACCATAGCCCATCGTGTCGCAAACGCGGATCTTCACGGGGATGCCCGCATCCTGCGACATCCGCATCAGCTCGTTGACGAAGGGAACGACGAAGCCATAAAAGTCCGCGCGAGTGACGTCCTCCAGATGGCATCGGGGCATAACGCCCGCCTCAAAGGCCTCGGCCACCGTTTGCAGATAATAATTCATACATTCGCCGCGCGTCATCTTCATTTTCTTGAAAATGTGATAATCGCTGCAGGAAACGAGAATGCCCGTTTCGCGAATGCCAAGGTCGCGCACGAGCTTGAAATCCTCCTTGCTTGCGCGGATCCAGGTCGTGATCTCAGGAAAACGAAGCCCCAGCTCCTGACAGCGGCGGATCGCCTCCCGATCCTTTTCGCTATAAACGAAAAACTCCGTTTGTCTTATAATGCCGTATGGGCCGCCGAGCTTGGAAAGCAGCTGATACAGATGCACGATCTGATCCACCGTATAGGGCTCAACGGACTGCTGTCCGTCACGGAAGGAGGTATCCGTGATCCATATATCCTCGGGCATTCCCATAGGAACGCGCCGATGGTTGAAGGCTACCTTGGGAACTCCCGAATAGGGATAGATCTCGCGGTAGAGATTCGGCTCGGGAATATCCTGAAGCGAATATTTATAGCTTTTTTGCTCCAAAAGATTGGTTTTGGACGAGATTTCAATCATAGCGAATCTCCTTTCATTTTGATTGTATACAATTATACAAGAATGCAATTGAAATGTCAAGAGGGTTTGAAAAATTTTTTCAAGTAAACTTTTTCCGTCGCGCATACGCGCTTTTTCCCTGTTTTTCATACAATAGAATAGGAGCTTCGCGCTCCGAATCCTGCATTTTTGGGGTGAAAGCCCCTTTGGAGCATATAGATATGAAGGTTTTTACCTATAACGGGGATGCGCGCATCCTCGCCGCGAAGGAGCGGCTCGAGGCGGCCGCGCCACCTGCGGCGCGCGTGCATCTTCTGCCGATTCCCCTGCGGGAGCAGGCGCTTCTCACGCCCGAGGCGCTTGCCGAAATCCGCGCGGGCGACCTCGTTTGCGGCTATGGAATCACGGCGCCCCTGCTCGAAGCCATCAAAGCACGGGGCGGGCGCATTTTTGATGCGGAGGGCGACGAAATTTTCGTAAAAGAGAACGCGATCCTCACCGCAGAGGCAACGATGGGCTATCTCCTTTCCGAGCCGCGCGCCCCGCGCGACCGAGAGATCGGCATTATCGGCTACGGCCGCATCGGAGCCGCCCTCTGCCGCATACTTCTCTTTTTCGGCGCACGCGTTCGCGTTTTCACGGCGCGCCCCGCGCTTCGCGCCTCTCTCGGCGCCTCGGGCATTGAGAGCCGCCCCATCAGCTATGAAGCAGGCGAGGCGCTCGACCTTTCGGGTCTGGATCTGATCATTCAAACCGCGCCCGCCTGCATCTTCACGGCGGAAAACGCCCCCGCCTGCCCGCTTTGGAATCTCGCGGCGGCACAATATATCGGCAAGGGCGTGGAAGCAAAAACGCTCTCTGCCCTTCCCGCCAAGATCTTTTACGAAAGCGGCGGCGCGGCGCTTGCGCGCGCCGTTTTACGCTTTACAGAAAATGAAATAAAGGAAAGGAGCACGCTATGATAGGATATGCATTCTGCGGATCCTTTTGCACTCTGCAAAATTCGATGGAGCAGCTTCGCGCCCTCGTTCGGGACGGCCGCGAGGTTCAGCCCATTCTGAGCGAGCACGTTTGCTCGATGGATACGCGCTTCGGCAAGGCCGCCGACATCCGCGCCGAGGTGGAGCGCATCACGGGAAGGCCCCCGATCACCTCGATCGTGGACGCCGAGCCCCTCGGCCCCAAAACCCCGCTTGAGGCGCTCATCATCGCGCCCTGCACAGGCAACACCCTCGCCAAAATCGCCGACGGCATCACGGATACCGCCGTGACGATGGCCGTCAAGGCGCACCTGCGGTGCGACCGCCCAACCGTGATCGCCCTCGCCTCCAACGATTCTCTCTCCCAAAATCTCAAAAACATCGCAACGCTTCTTCTGCGCAAGCGCGTTTACCTCGTCCCCTTAAAGCAGGACGATCCCAAAAGCAAGCCCCATTCCCTCGTGGCAGACTTTTCGCGCATCCCGGAGGCCCTCACCGCCGCTCTGCAGGAAAAGCAGCTGCGCCCGCTCTTTGAATAATTTCCTCCATATATAGGAATATAGAGGAGAAAAAATCGGAGGATGCAAATCGACATCCTCCGATTTTCGTTTTTTGAAGCAAAACGCCGCACGACCGGGGTGCAAACCGCCAAAGACTGCCGAAATTTCTAAGCCCCACCTCACCATAGTGCCGTCTACGGGGCAACAAAATTTTAAGCGTATTTGCTTGAGTGCAAGCAATCGAACAAAGGCTGCCGAAATTTCTAAGCCCCACCCTGCAAAGTACCGTCTACGGGGCAACAAAATTTTAAGCGTATTTGCTTGAG
>JAZTWU010000115.1:0-34754 GCA_045636085.1 Eubacteriales bacterium | reverse complement strand
CCTACGGTTTTCTCCGTTTGAATTCGTTTTTATTCTATCGCCGTTTCCTCGCTCGGTGTACCTTTGTACACCTCTCACTCGTCATCCGACGATTTCTCCTCTAAATCCGTTCGCCCCCCAGTCTGTTCTCATTAAGAATCCGCCAAGATTATAGATCTTACTGCATTTTTCTCTTTTTTGCCTTGATTTTATTGGATTCTTAATGAGACAGCCCCTTTTTTTATGTTCATCTATGCTTTGTCAATTTTCCTGACAAGCACTGCGTTTGTGTCTACAAACGCAAAATACGGCATACCCCTTTCGAGATATGCCGTATTCTTGCAAAACTGTCCTTTAGAGCAACGCTCTATCCCTTTAGATCTTTTGGACGGAAACAGTAACCTTCTCGCCGTTAATATTCCATTCCTTCGCAAAAGCAAGCGCCTCGCCACCGATCGAAAGAGAATCCGCCAGCGTTTCCTCGCAGATCTCTGCCTGATTTCTCTCGGCCACGGCAAGCATTCCCTCTGCGCCGCAAAGAGCGATGCGGATATGATCCATCACCTCGAAGCCGCTGTCCTTACGCATCGTCTGGATCTTGGAGATCAGCTCACGGACGTTGCCCTCCTCGATGAGAGCGGGCGTGAGGTTCTTATCCATAACCACGGTGATGCCCTTATCGGAAAGCGACTCAAAGCCCTCCATCTGCGAGGTCTCGATGAGAAGATCCTCACGGGTGAGCTCAGCAACGGTATCGCCGACGGTGATCTTCAGAGCACCGCTTGCCTCCAGCTCCTCCATAGCGGCGTTGCCATCCAGCTCGGTGAGTGCCTGGCGGATACCGCCGAGGATCTTACCGTACTTCGGGCCGACCGTGCGAAGCTGGGGCTTGAAGGAATACGAGGTGAAGTCCTTCACGCTCTCGGTGAAGACAACCTCCTTGACGTTCAGCTCCTCTGCGATGATGGGAAGGAAGCTCTCCTCAACGGCGGATTCCGCCTTCACATACATCTTCGCGATGGGCTGGCGGTTTTTGATGGCGGCGGCATTTCTGCAGGCACGGCCGAGCACGACAACATCGATCACCTCGTCCATATTGCCCTCAAGAGATGCATCCACGAAGGACTCCTCCGCTACGGGGAAGTCGCACAGGTGCACGGAAATGGGCGCATTCTTATCCACGGAGCAAACGAGGTTGCGATAAATATCCTCGCTCATAAAGGGAATGAAGGGCGCGGAAAGCTTTGCCACCGTGACGAGCGCGGTATAAAGCGTCATATACGCATTCACCTTATCGGCGGGCATATCCTTCACCCAGAAGCGCTCGCGGCAACGGCGCACATACCAATTGGAAAGCTCGTCCACAAAGCCCTCAAGAACGCGGGTCGCCTCGGGGATCTTATAGGCGCTCATATTTTCATCCACGGCCTTCACAGCGCTGTTCAGCTTGGAAAGAATCCACTTATCCATCACCGAAAGGCTTGCCTTATCGAGGGTATACTTCGTCGGATCAAAGCCGTCGATATTCGCATAAAGGATATAGAAAGCATAGGTATTCCAGAGCGTTCCCATAAACTTTCTCTGTCCCTCCACAACGGCCTCGCGGTAGAAGCGGTTGGGCAGCCAGGGAGCGGAATTGGAATAGAAGTACCAGCGGATCGCATCGGCACCGAATTCCTCCAGCGCCTCGAAGGGATCCACGGCGTTGCCCTTGGACTTGGACATCTTCTGGCCGTCCTTATCCAGAACGTGGCCGAGAACGAGAACGTTCTTATAGGGAGCGCAATCGAAGATCAGCGTGGAGATCGCCATCAGAGAATAGAACCAGCCGCGCGTTTGGTCAACGCCCTCGCTGATGAAATCGGCGGGGAACTGGCTATCAAACATTTCCTTATTCTCGAAGGGATAATGCCACTGGGCGAAGGGCATCGAGCCCGAGTCAAACCAGCAGTCAATCACCTCGCTGACGCGCTTCATCTCGCCGCCGCAGGCAGGGCACTTGATCGTCACCGCATCGATGAAGGGGCGGTGCAGCTCAATATCCTCGGGACAATTCGAGGACATCTCCTTCAGCTCGGCGATCGAGCCGATTGCGTGACGATGGCCGCATTCGCATTGCCAGATGGGCAGAGGCGTTCCCCAATAGCGGTCACGGGAAAGACCCCAGTCCTGAATATTGGAGAGCCAGTCGCCAAAGCGGCCCTTACCGATATTCTCGGGGATCCAGTTAACGGTTGCATTGTTGCGAAGCAGCTGCTCGCGCACGGCGGTCATCTGAATGAACCAGGACTCGCGCGCATAATAGATGAGAGGCGTGTTGCAGCGCCAGCAATGCGGATAATCGTGCTCAAACTTGGGAGCGGCAAAGAGCTTCTGCTCCTTATCGAGGTCAACGAGCACCAAGGGATCCGCCTTCTTCACGAAAACGCCCGCATAGGGGGTTTCCTCGGTCATATTACCCTTTCCGTCCACAAACTGAACGAAGGGAAGATCATACCTTTTGCCAACGCGGCTATCGTCCTCACCGAAGGCGGGCGCGATATGAACGATACCCGTACCGTCGCTCATCGTGACATAGGAATCGCAGGTGACGAAGAAGCCCTTCTTCTTCTGCTTCTCGGCGGTCTTTCCCGCGCAAGCAAAGAGCGGCTCGTATTCCTTATATTCAAGGTCGCGACCCTTCATTCTCTCGAGCACCTCGTATGCGGGTGCGCCGTCCTTGGCAAGCGATCCGAGAACGGCATCGCAAAGCGCCTCGGCGAGATAATAGGTGTATCCATCGGCGGCCTTCACCTTCAGATAGGTATCCTCGGGATTCACGCAAAGCGCCACGTTGGAGGGAAGCGTCCACGGCGTGGTCGTCCACGCGAGGAAATATGCATCCTCGCCCTTGCAGGCGAATCTGACAATCGCGGAGCGCTCCTTCACGGCCTTATAGCCCTGCGCAACCTCGTGCGAGGAAAGCGGGGTGCCGCAACGGGGGCAATAGGGAACGATCTTGAAGCCCTTATAGAGAAGGCCCTGATCGAAGATCTTCTTCAGCGCCCACCACTCGGACTCAATGAAATCGTTGGTATAGGTAACATAGGGGTTTTCCATATCCGCCCAGAAGCCGACGGTGCCGGAGAAATCCTCCCACATACCCTTATATTTCCAGACGGACTCCTTGCAATGACCGATAAAGGGAGCAAGACCGAAGCTCTCGATCTGATCCTTTCCGTCAATTCCAAGCTTTTTCTCCACCTCAAGCTCCACGGGCAGACCGTGCGTATCCCAGCCGGCCTTACGAAGCACTCTCTTGCCCTTCATCGTCTGATATCTCGGAACCATATCCTTGATAACGCGGGTGAGCACGTGACCGATATGAGGCTTTCCGTTTGCCGTGGGCGGGCCGTCATAGAAGGTATAATTCTCGGCGCCCTCGCGCATCTCGATGCTCTTTTCGAAGATGCCCGCCTTCTCCCAGAAGGCCTTGGTTGCCTTTTCTCTTTCCACGAAATTCAGATTCGCGGAAACCTTACCGTAAATCTCTGCCATAACTGCAAAAATCTCCTTAAAATAAAGTCCTTTACAATTTTATAATTATAATATAAACGAGCCTGCTTGTCAAGAGATTTTAATAAAAATGCCCGCGTGTGTAGAATTTTCGGGTGTAGGGGGTTGACTCTTATACCTCTTCTGTGGTAGAATAGATGCGGTATGCTTTCACCGAGAAAAGAGCAAAGAAAAGAGGGTGATTTTTTTGATAAAAACAGAAGAAAGGGAGGTCTCTCTTCCCGAGGGACTCACAGCAGAGGAAGCAAAAAAATTAAAGGAGCAGGGCCTTTCCAATGTCTCCAAGGAGAAAAACGGAAAGAGCTATCTGCGTATCGTTACAGATAATTTGCTAACCTTTTTTAACATTTTATGGGCTATCGTGGCAGTTTTGATGATTGCCTGCAATAGCTTTTCCAATCTGACCTTCCTTGCGATCATCATCCCGAACGTGCTGATCGCAATCGTGCAGGAATGCCGCGCAAAGCACACCGTTGAAAAGCTTTCCGCGACGACCGACCCGAAGGCCACCGTGGTGCGCGACGGAGAGCTTTGCGAGGTGGATGCCTCGGAGATCGTGCTCGGCGACACGGTTTGCATCACGATCGGCCAGCAGATCCTTGCGGACGGCGAGGTGATCGCGGGTGTTGCGGAGGCGAACGAGAGTATGCTCACGGGCGAATCCAACGCGATCAAAAAGACCGAGGGCGACCGCGTGCTTGCGGGAAGCTTTCTCGTCAGCGGCCGCATCTTCGTGAAGGTCACGGCCGTCGGAAAGGACAATTACATACACACCATTGAGAAGGCGGCAAGAAAATTCTCTGCCCCCGCCTCCAACCTCTTCCGCGACCTCAATAAGATGCTCCGCTATATCTCCTTTTTCCTCGTTCCCTGCGCGCTGGTGATGTTTTTCGTGCAGTTCAGCGACAACGGAGATCTCAGCAAATCCATCATTGATACCTGCGGCGGCGTTATCGGAATGATCCCTGCGGGAATCTTCCTTCTTATAACGATCACTCTGACGCTGAGCGTGATCTCCCTTGCAAGAAAGCGCACGCTCGTGCAGGATATGTATTCCATCGAAATGCTCGCCTCGGCCGACATCGTTTGCCTCGATAAGACGGGCACGATCACGGACGGAACGATGTGCGTCTGTGACACGGTTGCCCTCGGCGGGCGCACCAAGGAGGAGATCGGCTCGATCATTTCGCTCCTCGAGGGCGCGGAGCAGAGCATCAACGCTACCGCCAAGGCTCTGGCCGCCGCCTTCGGAAAGAGAACGGACGTTCCCGTGATTGACCGCCTTCCCTTCTCCTCGGAGAGAAAATATTCCGCCACCGCCTTTGAGGGGCTCGGCGCATTCGCGCTCGGCGCACCTCACTTCGTTCCCGCTCCCGTTTCCGACGAAATGGAAAAAACGATCGCATCCTACGCAAAGCAGGGAATGCGCGTGCTTCTTTTGGCCGCACTCAAGGATCTTTCGGACAAGGAGGGCGAGCCGCTGGCTCTGATCGCCGTGGCTGACCGCATCCGTCCCAGCGCAAAGGAAACCATCGAGGGCTTCCAGTCACAGGGCGTTGCCGTTAAGATCATTTCGGGCGACCACGCCGCCACCGTTTCCTCCATTGCCGCGCGCGTTGGCGTGAAGGATGCGGATAAATTCGTTTCCTGCGAAAATCTCTCGGATGAGGAGCTGGAGGCAAAGGCGGAAAGCTGTGCCGTATTCGGCCGCGTTTCCCCCGAGCAGAAGGTTCTTCTCGTGAAAAAGCTCAAATCTCTCGGCCACACCGTTGCTATGACGGGTGACGGCGTGAACGATACCCTCGCCCTGAAGGAGGCAAACTGCTCCATCGCAATGGCAGAGGGAAGCGAGATGGCGCGCAAGGTTTCCAAGATCGTGCTTCTCGATTCGGATTTCTCGACGCTGCCCGACGTTGTTCGCGAGGGTCGCCGCTGTATCAACAACGTGCGCCGCTCCGCAACGCTCTTCCTTATGAAAACGATGCTCGCTATGTGCCTTTCCCTTTTGACGGCGGTTTCGGGACTTCTTGCCCTGATCCCCTCGCTCGGCATCAGCGTTCTCGCTTATCCCTTCCAGCCGAAGGGACTTGTGCTTCTCGAAATGTTCGTCATCGGTGCATCCTCCGTGCTTCTGGCGCTTGAGCCGAACAACGAGCGCATTGAGGGCTCCTTCATCAAAACCGTGCTAAAGGCCAGCCTGCCGAACGGTATTGCTCTTCTTTTACCCGTGCTCACCGTTGTGATCCTCAGGTCAGCGGGCGTTTTCACCCTCGAGCTTGGAAACACGCTGGCGATGGTTGCCGTTCTCGGCGCAGGCCTTGTGAACCTCTGGGTTCTGGCTTACCCCTATACGAAGTGGCGCTTCAGCGTTTGCGCACTTATGACAGGCGCGCTGATCGTTGCCATTCCGCTTTCGATTCTTCTCTTCGCGGATATGTTTGAATTCGGACACGCGGCAGGCCACGTTGGTCTTGCGATCCTGATCGGCGGCCTTGCAATCCTCGCCGCAGGCGCGGCACACGCCGTTCGCATCCTCTTTCAGAAGAAGCTGCTGAAAAACAAATAAAAAATCGGAGATCTTTCTCCGAATAAAATCAAATAAAAACGGACAAAATGTAAAAACAAGCCTTTTATGACAGGTTTGGTTTGCATTTTGTCCGTTTTTTATATAGCAGGAGATCCTATGAGTTTGCATACGAATGAAAACTATAAAAGAATGATTGAAAGAAGAAGCGAGCACTCGCCTACCATAAAAAACTGTTTTTTTGCCTTTCTCGTCGGCGGTTTTCTTTGCTTTCTCGCAGAGTGGCTTTTCTTTCTTTTTTCCTATCTTGGGCTGGGAGAAAAGGAGGCGGGAACGCTCGTGACCGTTTCGGTAATCCTCCTTGGTGCCTCGCTGACGGCGGCGGGAATCTTTGACCGCATCGCCCGCTTTGCGGGGGCGGGAACGCTCCTTCCCGTGACGGGATTTTCCAATGCCATCGTTTCCCCTGCAATGGACGCAAGAAGCGAGGGCTTTATCATGGGCGTTGGAACCAAGATCTTCTCGGTTTCGGGTCCCGTGATCGTTTACGGAACTCTTGCCTCGGTGCTCTACGGCGCGATTTATTTCCTTTTCTCGCTCCTTTAAGACTCCGCCTCTTCGATCATATCCGCAACGCGGCGCGCGCGACGGTAGGCCTCGGAGAAATACTGCTCGTAGGTCATTTTTTCATATGCATCGTTTTCGTGGCGGCCCTGCTTTGAGCGGATATTCAATTCGAAGTTCAGAACCTGCGTTTTCCTTGCGGCGGCAAGGCGCGCGGCAACGGGCGACCAATCTATATTTCCGTCGAAGGGAAGAAGATGCAGATCGTCCATCGGCGTGATCCCCATAGCGGGATCCGAGACGCCGAGATTGTCATTTATATGCGTGAAAAGCAGGCGGTCGCCGTACTGCGAAAGCAGATCTCTGTCGCCGTTATAGCAATGCGCGTGCCCGCTATCGTAGCAGAAGCCAAAAGATTCTCTTCCCCTATATCGGGAAAGAAGGGCATCGAGGTATTCCTCCCCCTCGGTATTCTCCACGGCAAGCAAAACGCCGCTTTCCTTCGCTCTTTTCAGCACGCGGTCCATTCTTTCAAAGCCAAGCGCCGAAGGGCCGAGGGAAGGCTCAAAGCCGATCCACGCGTGCATCACAAGCACGGGAATCTCGTATTTTTCGCAAAGATCAATGCCCGAAAGAAGCTCCCTTTCCCCAAACTCTCCCTTTTCGCCCCGATCCTGCCAGAGCGCGGCAGAGCACAAAAAGGGCGCGTGAAGCGCAGAGAGCAAAACACCGCTTTCCTTCGCGGCGCGCGCGATGCCCGCAATATCAAATTCCGCCCCGTCCAAGGGCATAGAGGGAGAAACCGCACCAAAGCCGATCTCGGAAACGAGACGCACCATCTCGGAGGTTTTTCTTGAAAAGGCATTTCCGAGGGAAATGCCGAGAACTCTTTTTTTCATTTTTTATCCCCCTTTCTTTTTCCTCATTTTATCTCAATTTTACCACCGATCCTCGGCTTTGTAAAGCCCTTTTTTAAAATAAAACTCGGAGATCTTTTATGAAAAAAAACCGTATTTTCCGCTTTCCCAATCCCCCGTCCTTTTTATCCTACGCCTCCGTTGGCGGCAAGGAGGAGAAGGAGGGCCCCTTCGGCCGTCTTTTTGACCACATCGACGAGAGCGGCCGCTTCGGTAAGGAAAGCTTTGAGGATGCGGAGGGAGAGATGCAAAGGCTCTGCCTCTCCCTCGCGCTGAAAAAGGGCGACCTCTCACAAAAGGATCTTTCCCTGCTCGTTGCAGGAGATCTGCAAAACCAATGCGTGGCAAGCGCGACGGGCCTTTTCTCCTTTGGACTGCCATTTCTCGGGCTTTACGGCGCCTGCTCCACCTGTGCCGAGAGCCTGCTTTGCCTCTCTCTTTTTTATTCACACGGGAGCATAGAAAAGGGCGCATCCGTCACATCCTCTCATAACGCCGTGGCCGAGCGGCAATTCCGCCTTCCCTTGGAATACGGCGGCCAGCGAACGCCGACCGCCGCTTGGACAGCCACCGCCGCGGGTGCATTTATCCTCGGCGCGGGAGGTAATATTTTTATCCGTGAGGGCATCGTTGGCCGCCTGATCGACGGCGCGATCACGGATGCCTCCAATATGGGAGCGGCTATGGCGCCCGCCGCCGCGGATTCGATCCTTGCCTATCTTTCGGAGGGCTCTTTTTCCCTTGACTCTCTGGATCTGATCGTAACGGGAGATCTCGGCCGCATCGGCACAAGGCTTCTTTACGACCTGACCGAAAAGGAAGGGATTTCCATTGAGGAAAAGCACATTGATCTTGGATGTCTTTTATACGATCCGAAAAAAAGCGATTGCCACAGCGGTGCCTCGGGATGCGGATGCTCCGCCTCTCTTCTTGCCTGCCACCTTCTTCCAAAGCTTTCTCGCGGAGAGCTTCGCCGCATTCTTTTCTTCTCCACGGGCGCCTTGATGAATACGCAAAGCACGCTTCAAAAAAATAACATTCTGGGTATAGCCCACGGAATTCTGATAGAAAGAGAAAACTAAAAAATGCTCATCAAATCTCTGCTTGCCTTCCTTCTTGGTGGTCTTTTATGCGTTATAGTGCAAATAATTATTGACAAAACAGCCTTAACACCTCCAAAAATCTTGGTTTTTGCCGTGGTGCTCGGCGTTCTTCTTGAGGCGATCGGGGTTTACGAGCCTATCAAAAATATTTTTGGTTGCGGTATATCCCTGCCTCTGATCGGCTTCGGTGCAGTCCTTGGCAAGGGGGTGAGAGAGGCCGTTCTTTCCGAGGGAGCGCTCGGCATTTTAAGCGGCGGACTCCGTGCAGGCGCGGCGGGAATCACGGCTGCACTTCTTTTCGGCATTCTCGCCTCTCTTTTCTTTCGGGGGCGGGCCAAAAGGATGTAAACAATTGTTTTTTATCCTCCTTTTTCCGATGTAAATAAGCGTTGTAAATTTTTTATAAAAATATTGCATTTTGCTATATTATATGTTATAATACTATATATAATTATTAGAGAGGGGGATAAAACCGTGGATGAGCTTCAAAATATTTTGGATGCCGCGTTTCCGCTGATTCAGGAAAAGCTGAATTTTACGGACTCGGTTTTTGCCGTTTGGTTTTCGGAGCTTTCGCTGGCGGAGCTCAGCGAGGAAAAGGCCGTTTTTGCCACGAAATCCAAATTGAAGCAGAAGATCCTCACAAACAAATATACCGACGTCGTCAAGGAAGCACTCTTTGAGGTGATTGGCTTTGAGGTGGATCCCGTTTTCATCTTCACGGGAGAGGAAAACGATTTTCAAAAGCAAGCCCCTCTTTTTGAAAAGCAGAACGAGGAGAGCGAGGAAAAAAAGAACGAGCGCGCAAGAGAATTCAAGCGCCTTCTTTCCTCCGAGAGCGGAAGTGTGCTCGACGGATATACCTTTGAAAACTTCGTCAGGGGAGACTCCAACGAGTTTGCTCTTTCTCTCTGCCTTGCCGTGGCACGCGAGCCAACCGCCTATAATCCTCTCTTTATCTACGGAGACAGCGGCCTTGGAAAAACGCACCTTCTCGCCGCGATCGTGAACTACATAAAGAAAAACAGCCCCCATCTTCGCATCGTTTACAAAAAGAGCGAGGATTTCATCAACGAAATGATCAGCGCGATCTCTATGGGGTCGACGCATTCCTTCAAGGAAAAATACCGCACGGCAGACATTCTTCTGATCGACGATATTCAGTTTATCGCGGGCAAGGAGAGTATGCAGGAAGAATTCTTCCATACCTTCTCCGCCCTTTATGAGGCCAATAAGCAGATCATTCTGACCTCGGACCGTCCGCCAAGAGAGATCCAGCCGCTGGAGGATCGCCTTCGCACCCGCTTTGAGGGAGCCTGCATTGCTGATATTCAGCCGCCGAGCCTTGAGCTTCGCCTTGCAATCATCCGCAAAAAGAGTGCGGATATGGGGCTTCATATAGCGGACGATCTTGTGGATTATATGGCGGAGAGACTGCAAAACAACATCCGCCAGATCGAGGGAGTTCTCAAGCGCATCGGCGCTATGTTCTCGATGTCCGCCAAAGGGCTGACGAGAGAGAAGCTTGAGGAGATCATCTCCGTGATCGCGCCCGACAGCATTCCCCCGAATGTGATGGTGGATAAAATCATTTCCGTGGTTGCCAAGAAAAACGGCCTGCGCCCCGAGGATCTCAAATCCAAAAAGAGGCAGGACAATATTGCGAAGGCGCGCCACATTGCCATCTACATTGCAAGAAATCTGACAACGCTTTCTCTGGATTCCATCGGCAAAATCTTCAACCGTGACCATTCCACGGTCAGCTCCTCCATCGAGAAGGTGGAGATAGATCTGAAAACGAGGAAAAACGCGCACGCGGAGATTTCCGCCCTGATCAAACAAATTAAGGGATAAGAGATTGTTGAAAACCCTGTGGAAAACCTGCCGCTTTATCGGTGGAAAAGCCGTCTTTTAAAAGGTGGAAAACTTTCCAAGAGACCTCCCCCGATTTTCCACAGAGAGACGTGGAAAAAAAGCTGTGAAAAATGCTTGTCCCATAAGGACTTTTCGAGTTTTCAACAGTTTCCACAGACCCTACTACTACCTCTTCTACCTATATCTTACTTACTCACTCTTTTTTGGGCTTCGCCCGAGAGAAAAAAAAAGGGGCAAAATCGCCCGCCGAAGCATCGGCATTTCAAATAAAAAATGAAGAAGGAAAAGAAAAAATGAAATTTACGGTACATAAGTCCGATCTCGTGAATACCCTCGCTCCCGCTATGGGAACGGTTTCCAACAAAAATACCATTGCCTCCATCGAGGGCGTTCTTCTTGAGACGATAGACGGGCGCATTCGCCTCTCCACCTACGATATGAATAAGGGCGTGCGCGCAATGCTTGACGCCGTTGATATCGAAAGAGAGGGCCGATATATCATCAATGCGCAAAGACTTTGGCAGACCATTCGCGTTATGCCCGACGATGAGCTGACGATCGACGTGGATGAAAACTGCGGATGCACGCTGACCTGCGGAAAGGCCTCCTTCTCTATGTTTGCAATGCCCGGAGCAGAGTTTCCGAACCTTCCCGAGCTGACCACCGAGAGAGGCTTTGAAATCGGCTCCGCTCTCGTGAAAAAGATGATTGCAAGGGTGATGCATTCGGTTGCGGAGCTGGATAACCGCCCGATGCTTTGCGGATGCTTCTTCAAGATCGGAGAAAATTCTCTTGAGCTCGTTTCCTGCGACGGTTATACGCTTTCCATCTGCCGCGAGAAGACCGAGATTGAAAAGCTCGGCCGCGATATGGAAGGAGATATTTCCTTTATTATTCCTGGTCACGCGCTCGGAGAAATTATGAAGATTCTCTCGGATGACGATGAGGCGCGCGTTCGCTTCAATCTTTCGAGAAAGCACGCGATCCTTCGCGTGGACGATATTATTTTCTTTACGAGAACGATCGAGAGTGAATATATCGATTATAACAGAATGATTCCCAGAGAAAACGACATTATTATGACCGTGGACAAGGAAAGAATGCTGGATGCTCTGGAAAGAGCCAACATCATTGCGGACGAAAAGATTCAGGGAAGCGGTCGCAGCTACGTGAAGCTCAACGTGGAATATAATACCCTCGCGATCACCTCCTCCTCCGTAAACGGAAAGGTTTACGATGAAATGGATATCACCCACGAGGGAGGAGATCTTGAGATCGGCTTCAACTGCCGCTATCTTATCAACAGCGTGAAGGTTGCCGAGGGCGAGGTTCTTAAGATCACGATGAAGAGCGCAACGCAGGCGATCACCATCGAGCCCACGGAGGAGGATGAGAATTCTTCCTTCTTCTATATGGTTCTGCCCGTTCGTATGAGTGAGCAATAATGAATCTTCGCCGCTTCAAAGCACAGAATTTCAGAAATATAAAAGAGGTTTCGATTGAGTTTCGTGACGGCGTGAATCTTCTTTTTGGGAGCAACGCGCAGGGAAAAACGAATGCGATCGAGGGAATTTATCTTTTTGCCAGAGGAAAATCCTTCAGAAAGGCAAAGGAAAACGATCTGATCCGCTTCGGAAGCGATGGCTTTTTTGCCGAGATAGAATATGAAACGCGCCTTGGAGATGAAAAGCTCTCCTATGCCGTTTTCGGCGGCGAAAGAAAGCGGATGAAGAATGGATATAAGATAGACCGCGTTTCCGAAATGATAGGAAGCTTCCGCGCCGTGCTTTTCACGCCGGATCACCTCGGCCTCGTGAAGGACGGACCGGAGGAAAGACGTGCCTTTCTCGATATAGCGATCTGCCAATGCAAGCCCTATTATCTTTCGGCCTATACGAATTATAAGAGAGCGCTGGAGCAAAGAAATTGCCTGCTTCGGATGCTCGGAAAGGGAATGGCCGTGGATATGGAGGAGGTATACGCTTGGTCGAAATCCCTTGCGGAATACGCCGCTCCCATTTATCTTGAAAGACGGGATTATATAAAGAGGCTCGAAAAGTACGCCCGCATAACGATGCGGGAAATATCGGCTGAAAAAGAGGAGCTTTCACTCATCTATAAAAGCGATATTGATTATGAAGGAGACGATCTTGAAAAAATCAAGGAGGCCTATTATAATCTTTTCGTTTCGGATATACAAAGAGAGGCCTCCAATATGGGAACGCTCTTTGGCATCGGGCGGGACGATATGGAGATTCTGATCAACGGCCGCCGTGCAAGAGCCTTTGCTTCGCAAGGACAGCAAAGAAGCGTCGTTCTTGCCTTGAAGCTTGCCGAGGGTGAGGTTTGCCTTGAGCTTTCGGGCGAATATCCCGTGTTTTTATTTGACGATGTATTAAGCGAGCTGGACGAGAGTCGGCGCGCGTATCTTCTTTCGCAGAAGAAGGATCGGCAGATCATTATAACCTCCTGCGAAAAAAAGGAAATAGAAAACTTCTCCGAGGGGCTGATCTATGTTTGTGAAGGCTCCTTTGAGGAAAAATCCAATCAAAATCTATAAGAAGAGAAAAAAATTATGTATCTTCACATAGGCAACGGAAAAAACATAAAGCAAAAAAATATAATAGGCATTTTTGATCTTGACAGTGCCACGGTTTCCTCCCAAACCAAAAGGTTTGTGAACCAAATGGAAAAAGAGGGGCTCGTGGAATACGAGGATACGGATTTGCCGAGAAGCTTCCTTCTCATAAAAAATGAAGACGGGGCGCATCCCTTCTCCCTGCGCCTTTCCCGCATTTCTCCTGCGGGACTTCGGGAAAGAGCACAGCTAAGCCTTTCCTCCTTAAGAGAGGAAAAGTAAAATCAGAAAGGAAACGATTTCAATGGAAAACATCAAAGAAAGTCGGGAATACAGCGATAGCCAAATTCAGGTTTTGGAAGGACTTGAGGCGGTACGCAAGCGCCCGGGAATGTATATAGGAACGACCTCTATCAAGGGACTGCATCATCTCGTTTATGAGATCGTTGATAACTCCATTGACGAGGCCTTGGCAGGAGAATGCGAATGCATCCGCGTGACGCTGATGGAGGACGGAAGCGTTATGGTTGAGGATGACGGACGCGGTATCCCTGCGGGTATGAATGAAAAACTCGGTATTCCCACGCTTGAGGTGGTTTATACGGTGCTTCACGCAGGCGGTAAGTTCGGTGGCGGCGGATATAAGATCGCAGGCGGTCTGCACGGCGTTGGTGCCTCGGTTGTAAACGCACTTTCCGAATGGGTGGAGGTTGAAAACCACAGAGACGGAAAGAAATATACCGAAAGATTTGAAAAGGGTGCCGTGGCGCGTCCCTTCGCCTGCGTTGGCGATTGTGGAGATAAGCACGGTCTGACCGTTCGCTTTAAGCCCGATCCCACGATTTTTGAGGAAACCGTTTTTGAATACGACACGCTGACCAAGAGAATGAGAGAGCAATCCTTTCTCAATGCCGGCGTGAAGATCGTGATGAAGGATCTGCGCGGCGAGGAGCCCGTGGAGGAGGTTCTTCATTACGAGGGCGGTATCGTTTCCTTCGTTGAATTTTTGAATAACGAAAAGCGCGGCACGCCCATACATAACGACGTTATCTATATGAAGGGCGAGAAAAACGGCTCGATCGCCGAGGTCGCTATGCAGTATAACGACAGCTATAACGATACGATCGTTTCCTTTGCAAACAATATGGCCACGATCGAGGGCGGAACGCACGAAACGGGCTTTAAGACCGCTCTCACCAAGGCAATCAACGAATACGGAAAAAAGAGCGGTATCATTAAGGGAGATCCCCTTTCGGGAGACGATGTGCGCGAGGGTCTCGTTGCGATCATCTCCGTGAAGCTCACGGACCCGCAGTTTGAAAGCCAGACGAAGGCGAAGCTCGGAAACTCCGAGATCCGAACCCTTGTGGACGGTATCGTTTACGCAAAGCTCACCGAATATTTTGATGAAAACCCCGCCTCCGCAAAGATCGTTCTCGAAAAGGCAATGGCCGCCAGCCGCGCAAGAGAAGCGGCAAGAAAGGCAAGAGAGCTGACGAGAAGAAAGAACGTTCTCGAGGTTTCCACCCTGCCCGGTAAGCTTGCGGACTGCCAGGAAAGAGAGTCGAGACTCACAGAGGTTTACCTTGTCGAGGGAGATTCCGCAGGAGGCTCTGCAAAGGACGGAAGAGACAGCCGCTATCAGGCGATCCTTCCTCTGCGCGGTAAGGTGCTGAACGTGGAAAAAGCAAGACTTGATAAGGTATACAGCAATACCCAGCTGATCCCTATCATTCAGGCACTCGGATGCGGTATCGGCGAGGACTTTGATATGGAGAAGCTCCGCTACGGTAAGATCATTATTATGGCGGATGCCGACGTGGACGGTGCGCATATCCGTATTCTTCTGCTCACCTTCTTCTTCCGTCATATGCGCCCCCTGATTGAGGAAGGCCATATTTATCTTGCACAGCCTCCGCTTTATAAGGTTCATAAGGGAAAGGCAATCCGCTATGCCTTCAGCGACGAGGAAAGAGATAAGTTTATCGAAGAGCTTGGCCCCAACGGCGTTGAGGCCGAAAGATATAAGGGTCTTGGTGAAATGGACCCCGAGCAGCTCTGGGAAACGACGATGGATCCCGAGAAGAGAACGCTCCTGCAGGTCAGCATCAATGATGCAATTGCCTGCGACGAAATGTTCTCCATCCTTATGGGAGATATGGTTGAGCCCCGCCGTGAATTTATATCCAAGAATGCAAAGTTTGTTAAAAACCTTGATATTTAATAGTTTTTGTAAACAACTCTTTGCATAAGAAAGGAAAAAAGTACTTCCTATGGAACATACTTATAAAAGTCAAGACATAGAATTTCCTCTCCAGAAAATTGAGGATGCGGATATTGAAAAAGAAGTGAAGAGCGCATTTATAGAGTATTCTATGAGCGTTATCACCTCCCGTGCGCTGCCTGATGTGAGAGATGGAATGAAGCCCGGCCAGCGCCGAATTCTCTACGCTATGTATGAGGATCACCTGACCTATGATAAGCCCTTCCGCAAATCGGCAACGACGGTCGGAAACGTGCTCGGTCGATACCATCCGCACGGCGATGCCGCCGTTTACCAGTCGATGGTTCGAATGGCACAGGATTTCTCCCTGCGCGCTCCCTTGGTTGAGGGTCACGGAAACTTCGGTAACGTGGACGGAGACGGCGCCGCCGCCTACCGTTATACCGAGGCGAGAATGAGCAAGATCGCGGATCAGATGATGAGAGATATCGAAAAGAAGGTCGTTCCTATGACCAGAAACTTCGATAACACGAGAGACGAGCCGGAGGTTCTTCCCTCGAGATTCCCGAACCTTCTCGTCAACGGCTCCGTCGGTATTGCCGTCGGTATGGCAACGAATATCCCCCCGCATAACCTTCGCGAGGTTGTGGAGGGCGTGATCTTCCGTATTGAGAATCCCGAATGCACGACGGACGATCTGATGCAGATCATTCACGGCCCCGATTTTCCGACCGCCGCTATCATTTACGGCACGAAGGGCATCCGCGAGGCATACGAGACGGGTAAGGGCCGCGTTTATGTGAGAGCCAAGGGCCGCGTGGACGACGAGCATAAGAGCATCGTTTTCACCGAGATTCCCTATATGGTGAATAAGTCGATGCTCGTGGAATCCATTGCCAACCTTGTGAAGGAAAAGAAGATCGAGGGTATCACGGCTTTGCGCGATGAATCCGGCAGAAACGGTATGAGAATCGTGATCGAATACCGCAAGGATGCAAACGGCGAGGTAATCTTGAATCAGCTTTATAAATACACCCAGCTGCAGGATACCTGCTCGGTGAATATGCTGGTGATTGACGGCGGTGAGCCGAAGATTCTTTCGCTTCGCCAGATCCTCGATAAATACATCGCATTCCAGAAATCCATCATTATAAAGAGAACGCAATTTGACCTTGATAAGGCGCTTCGCGAGATGCATATCCTCGAGGGCTATAAGATCGCCATCGATAATATCGACGAGGTGATCGCTCTGATCAAGGCAAGCGAAAGCATTCCCGCCGCCAAGGCCGCGCTGATCGAAAGATTTGCTCTTTCCGAGGAGCAGGCGCAGGCGATCGTGGAGATGACGCTCGGTAAGCTCTCCGGTCTCGAAAGAGAAAAGGTGGAGGATCGACTTGCAAAGCTCGCCGCCCTCACCGAGGAGCTTCGCTCCATTCTCGAAAGCGAGGAGAAGGTGAAGGATATCCTTAAAGAGGAGCTCACCGAAATTGTGAATAAGTTTGCGGATAAGCGCCGCACCGAGATCGTGGAGGCTACCGAGGAAATCGACCTTGAGGATCTGATCGAGCGCCATTCCTGCGTGATCACGATGTCCAATACCGGCTATATCAAGCGCCAGAGAGCGGATACCTATACCGCGCAGAACCGCGGCGGCAAGGGTATTATCGGTATGACGACCAAGGATGAGGACTTCGTGGAAAGAATCCTCGTCACCAACAGCCATTCGCTTCTTCTCTTCTTCACCAATAAGGGTAAGGTTTACAGCAAGAAGGCCTACCGCATTCCCGAGGCATCGCGCACCGCAAAGGGAACGAGCATCGTGAACGTTCTTGAGGTGGAAAAGGACGAGAAGGTGACGTCGATCATTTCCGTCAACGGCTTTGTCGAGAACGAATATCTGACGATGGTGACCAAGCGCGGCGTTATCAAGAGAACGCTTCTGACAGATTTTGCTTACCAGAGAAAGGGCGGAAAGATCGCCATTCGTCTCGACGAGGAGGATGAGCTTCTCTTCGTTCGCCATACCAAGGGCGGAGAAAATCTGATCCTGGCAACCCACGAGGGCAACGCCGTTCGCTTCACGGAGGAGAACGTGCGCTGTATGGGAAGAACGGCACGCGGCGTTCGCGGAATCACGCTTTCCGAGGAGGATTACGTGGTCGGCGTTGCTATGGTGGAGGAGGGCAAGGATCTGCTCACCATCACCGAGGGCGGCTTCGGTAAGAGAACGCCCTACGATGACTTCAGAGAAATGAAGAACCGCGGCGGTCACGGCGTTGTTTGCCACAAGATTTCCGAAAAATCCGGCAAGCTTTGCTCCATCGCATCCGTTTGCGAGGAGGATGACGTTATGATGATCACCGATCAGGGAACGATCATTCGAATCCCCGTTTCGGGTATCAACCTGTATTCCAGAACGGCCTCGGGCGTTATCGTGATGCGCCTTGCAGAGGGAAGCACTATTATCAACTTCGCGAGAATCGAGCGTGAGGATGAGATTGAAAAGCAGTCTGCCGAAGCAGAGGCGGCCGATGTTTCTTCCTTGACGGACGAGGAGGATGCTCCCGAAATCGTGGAGAAGGAGGACGCGCACCTCAGCACGGAGGACGGCGAGTCTGATTCCGAGGAGACGGTGATCGATGAGCAATAAGCTTCTTTCTCTGCTTCTGTGCCTTTGCCTTTCATTTCTTTGCCTTGTCTCCTGCAAAGAAGGCGACAGAGAATATGACGAGGCAGAGGTCACGGCGGCGGCCGAGATCCTGATCGAAAAGAGCAGGATCTTCAACGAGATCTATTGGGGTGCGGGCATCAGCTATACGCAGCCCGAGGACGGAAGCGAGCCGAAGGGCTATCTTCCTGCCGATCCCGAGGCGCTTTCTATTCTTGAAAGAGATTATGGCATCAAGGATCTTGAAACCTTGAAAAGAAAAACGCGCGAGGTTTTCAGCGAAGCAGGCTATAACTGGATCGTTTCCTCGTGCCTGACGAATATCCATGGCGATACCGGCGTTGTTTCCTACGCGCGCTATTATCAGGCGACGGCGGAAAACGGAGGCGCGCTGATGGTTTATTCCAACGCATTCAATATTTATACGGACACAAAGAGCGTCGAATATCTTTATGACGAAATCAAGGTGTCCGCCGTGAAGGGTGAGGTGCTGACCGTAAGCCTCAAGGTGAAGACCGTCAGCAAAAACGGAGATGAAAAAATCAGCCCCTTTACCGTTTCACTCATCGAGGAGGCAGACGGATACCGTCTGCACGGCGCAACCTACGCCACCTATAACTAATTTTGTTTCCCCTGAAAAAAATACATATAAAGAGAGGTTTTTCGCATGACTTTCAAGGAGAAAATCGTTAAGCTCAGAAAACTGAAGGGACTCACGCAGGATGAATTTGCAAGTGCCGTTGGCGTTTCCCGCCAGGCCGTTTACAAGTGGGAATGCGGTCAGTCCTATCCCGAGGTTTCCAAGCTTCTGGAAATCAAGTTTCTTTTCGGCATTTCGATCGACGATCTGCTCGATGAGAGCTACGAGGTAATCGTGCCCGAGAAGAAGAAGAGAAAGAGAAAGCCCAAGGCAGAGGATGCCGCCGCTCCCGTAGCCGCACCCGCACCTGCCGCAGCACCCGCTCCCGCCGCAGAGGAGCCTGCCTTCGCTCCTATGGACGATGAGGAGATCCGCAAGGAGCTTCTCGGTCTGAATAAGAAGAAGGAAGAGCCCGTGATCGAAGAGCCCGCCGCAAAGGAAGAGCCTGCCGCTCCCGTAGCCGCACCCGCACCTGCCGCAGCACCTGCTCCCGTGGTTGAGGAGGCTCCCGCCGCCGCACCCGCTCCCGTGGTTGAGGAAGCACCCGCTCCCGCCGCAGAGGCAAAGAAGGAAGAGAAGAAGGGTCTCTTTGGCCGTCTTTTCGGCAGAAAATAAGAAAAATTTTCTGAAAAACGCAACTTTTTTTGTAAATCATAGTTTGTAAAAACAAATTTTTGGTCGGATGAAGCTTTCTTTAGCCGACAGGGCGTTTTGCGCCCATTTGAAGAAAATGCGAAAAATTGGAAATACTTCTTTACAAAAGAGGGGCGGATTTTGAGAAAAACCGCCCCTTCCCAAGAAAAAGAGAGTCCCGAGAAAAAGATAACTTTAGTGGGCATTGTTTGGTTTTGTTGACATTTCAACAAGTTTGATTTACCGAAATTTTGAAAACAGTTAGCCCCGCGAGAATGAAAGCGGGCGCGATCGTCTATAATGTATAGGCGCGCAGTATAAAAGGGATTACATAAAAAGAGATCCCGAAAAAACGCGCCGAGACCGAAAAAGAATGGAGATTGATTCTTTGACAAAAACGAAAATAAAGAAAGAAGCCCCTGTGCCGAAGAAGGAAACGGAAAAAAAGCAAAGGGTGCAAAGGGCGGAGCAGAAAAAGGAGAGTCCGAAGGATGTCGGGCATCCGAAAAAGGAAAAGAACCCAAAGGGTGAGATGCCTGCCGTGCAAAAGCCGCAGGCTCCGCACCATAAAAGAAAGAAAAAAGGAATCAGCGCGCAGGCGATCGCAAACGCGCTTCAGATTCCGCCCGTGCAGTCGTTTGAAAGACGCGCGGAAAAGCCCCTTCGATCCGAAAAGCCTGTGCGCGCCGAGAAGGCCTTCCGCGCGGAAAAGCCGGTGCGCGCAGAGTCTCTCAGTCGCGCCGAAAGGGCTATGCGCACGGAAAAGCCGATCCGCGCCGAAAAGAGCCACCGCCACGCAAGGGCGGAAAAGAAGCCGACGGGAACGCTCCGCGTTTTCTCTCTCGGCGGTCTGATGGAGATCGGCAAGAATATGACGGTGATCGAATACGAGCAGGATATTATCGTTGTGGATTGCGGTCTTGCCTTTCCCGACGAGGATATGCTCGGCGTTGATCTCGTGATCCCCGATGTTTCCTACCTTCAGCAGAATAAGGATCGCGTGCGCGGTATCTTTATCACGCACGGCCACGAGGACCATATCGGCGCGATTCCCTATGTGCTTTCGGAGCTTCGCGTTCCGATCTACGGCACGCGCCTTTCTCTCGGCATCATTGAGGGAAAGCTTGAGGAGCACGCGCTCCCCTTCCGCCCGGAGCTTCGCACCGTGGAGGCGGGAGAAACCGTCCGAGCAGGTGCTCTTGCAGTTGAATTTATCCACGTGAACCACTCGATCGCAGATGCTTGTGCACTCGCGATTCATACGCCGCTCGGCATCGTTTATCACAGCGGCGACTTTAAGCTGGATGTCTCCCCCATCGACGGGCAGATTATGGATCTTCCCCGCATCGGACAGCTGGGGAAGGAGGGCGTGAAGCTTCTGCTTTGCGAAACGACGAATGCCGAAAGAGCGGGATTCACCCCCTCGGAGCGCACCGTCGGAAGCTCGCTGGAGAGAATCTTTATGCAGTATGAGGACAGGCGCCTCATCATTGCCACCTTCTCCTCCAACGTGCACCGCGTGCAGCAGATCATCGATGCCAGCTATAAGCACGGAAGAAAGGTTGCCGTGCTTGGCCGCAGTATGGTCAATGTCATAGGTGCGGCCTCCGAGCTTGGCTATATGGATCTGCCGGAGGGCGTTCTGATCGATCCCTCGGAGATCCGCCGCTATAAGCCCGAGCAGATCACGCTGATCACGACGGGAAGCCAGGGCGAGCCGATGTCCGCGCTTTACAGAATTGCATTCTCCGAGCATAAGGAGGTCAAGCTCAGCACGAGCGACGTCGTCGTTCTTTCCGCGCACGCGATCCCCGGAAACGAAAAGCTCGTCGGCAAGATCGTAAACGCGCTGGTGCAGGGCGGCGTGAAGGTCGTGAATGACGCCGTCGAGGATGTCCACGTTTCGGGTCATGCCTGCCGCGAGGAAATCAAGCTTCTGATGGCGCTTCTTCGCCCCGAATATTTTATGCCGATCCACGGAGAGGCAAGGCACCTTTATGCAGGCAAGGAGATTGCCGAATTTATGGGCATTGATCCCTCGAAGATTTTCCTTCCCGATATAGGCAAGGTTCTTGAGATTAAGGCCGAGGGCGCCGCCTTCCGCGGCACCGTTCCCTCCGGAAAGGTTATGGTGGACGGCGCAGGCGTTGGCGATATCGGCTCGGTTGTTTTGCGGGATAGAAAGCATCTGTCAGAGGACGGTCTCGTCGTCGTGGTGGCAACCGTCGATCTCTCCGAGAGTATGATTATGTCCGGCCCCGATATCGTTTCGCGCGGCTTCGTTTACGTGAAGGAATCCGAGGAGCTTATGTTTGAGGCAAGATGCGTTGTTGCAAAGACCCTGGACGATTGCCTTGGACGCGGTATGTATGACTTCACGGAAATCAAAACGAAGATTCGCGACGATCTTGCAAAATTCATCTTCAAAAAGACGAAGAGAAAGCCGATGATCCTTCCTATCATAATGGATTTGTAAACAACTGTTGTCAATTTAAGTTTTTTTCTACTTGGTTTGGAGCATAAACAAAGAAAATGATATATATAGCATATGGGGATAGCACCCCTCTTTTCAAAAGCGAAACCTTCGATCGATTCTATAAGGGACTTGAGGAAAACGCAAAGCGCCGCATCAGCGAGCCGCCTCGCCCGGAGTATCGGGCATACCGACTGATGGAGCATCTGATGATAGAGGCCTTGTGCAAAAACGAATTTTCAAGATCTATGCCCGAGATAAGAGTTACGGATCTCGGAAAGCCTTATTTTGAGGAGGGCCCCGCCTTCTCGATTTCGCACGACCGCGCGATCGTTGCTATTGCGATCACGGCGGATTACGGGCAGATCGGCATTGATATTCAGGCAGAGCCCAATCCCGTGACGGCATCGCGCGTGCGCCGCAGGTTCTTAACGCCGATCCCTCCCTACCGCAAGGGCGCGCCCGATCTGAAATTTATGATGGCGCATATTGAGCGGGATGGCATCGACCTCACCCCCGCACACGCCTTCGGAATGCCCTCGACCTTCCTTTGCGACTATGTGCGCGCCGAGGCTGTGATGAAGCAGAGCGGCGGCGGATTCGCGGATTTCCCGCACCTGCACGCGCTTTGCGGCGAATGCGAAACGGCGATTCTGCCATTGGGAGAAATTGCGATCGGTCTTGCCTACCGCTGATGGTGCTCGCAAAGAAAAGAGCGAAAAACAAAAACGAAAACAAAATATAAAAAAGCAAGCAAGAGATCCGTCCCTTGGTCGGAAAAAATCTCTTGCTTGCTTTTTTGTATAGTATTGTTTATAAAATCAAAGAATCACGGAGAGCGCAAGCGGCAAAATGCTTGCCAAGCCTAAATAGATCGCCACGAAGAGAAGTGCGTAAAGCACGGTGTGCATCACCGATGGCTCCGTGCCCGAAAGGATCTCGGATGCGCGATCGGCCATCGCAGGATTCAGATAATAGAGATCCTCCCCCGCGCCCGTATTCGGCGCCTCGGGGCTCGTGCCCGGATTCTCTGCTTTTATGTGGCAGAGATAGCGCATCAGCATCGCGTTTTCTTTTTTCACGGCGCGAAGAATTCCCTTTTCTGCAAAGAGGCCGAGAGCGCTCAGTGATTTTGCCGTTTTCTCGGAATCCGCCTTATGGCGCGAAAGCGCCTTGACGGTGCGGTAGATCATACGGTTTGTGTATTGCACGACGACGGTGGCCGCGATCATTCCAATGAAGATGCAGAGCAAAACAATGCCGATCGGAAAGCTGACGGCGCCGTAATCCGCGAGATCCAAACTTAAAATTTTTTCAAAAAATCCCATATAAATTTCCTTGTGCTTTTGCTGTTTTTGCGTTTTTTATCCCTCGAATTCTTCTCCGCAAAGCGTGTTGAGAAGCTCCGTGAGATCCATATTGTCCTCATAGAAGAAGCAGAGGCACTTCTTTTTTCCGTTTGCCTTGATGCGCACCTGGCGGCCGAAGCGGCGCTGAAGGCTTACCTCAAGCTCGCGCTGATAATCCACGATCGGAAGCTCCTTTTCCTCCTTCTCGGGTGCGGTGCGAACGGGGCGGTTTGCGCGCTTTACCTCTTCCTCAAGAACGCGCACCGACCAATTTTTCTCGATGCAAGCGTTTGCGAGAGCGATCATATTTTCGCGCGATTTCACGCCGAGAAGCGTTCTTGCGTGACCTGCGCTCAGCGCGCCCCCTGCAACCAAAGCGAGCACCTCGTCCGGCAGATCGAGCAGGCGCATTGCATTCGCGATGGCGCTGCGGCTCTTTCCAACCTCGGAAGAAAGCTGCTCCTGCGTCATATTATATTCGTCCGCCAGAGAGCGATAGGCCATTGCCTCCTCCACGGGATTGAGATCCTCGCGCTGAATGTTTTCGATCAGGGCGATCTGGGCGGTCTTCTGATTATCCTTTTCCAAAATGATGGCGGGAATCTCGGAAAGTCCTGCCATTTTGCTTGCGCGGAAACGGCGCTCACCCGCGATGATCTGATAGCGCCCCTCACCGTATTCGCGCACTAAAATCGGCTGAAAAACGCCGTTTTTGAGAATCGAATCCGCGAGTCCCTGCAAAGCCTCCTCGTCGAAATTCTTTCTCGGCTGATCTGCGCGGGGATCGATCAGCGAAAGCTTGAGTCCAATAACCATACCTTCGCCCGTGGGCGCATCGTCGGTATGGGAATTGTCCAAAAATATAGCGTCAAGTCCGCGGCCAAGACCGCTGTTTTTCTTTCTCGGCATAAGAAAATATCTCCTTTAATGGATGAAATAATGAAAATGCTTGCGATGATATATAAAATGTTAGAAAAAACAAGCCGCTTTGAAGCGATAATGCTTGCTATAAAAAGAATTTTAAGATAAAACAAAGATAAAAGGATGTGAAAAATGGTAAATATTGCCATTTTTTAATAAAACAAAAGACTTTGTATCTTTTTTTCGTTTCTGTGGTGCTTTTTCTGTTTTGAAGTGCTCTTCGATGTTTTGAAGCACTTTTTATTGTTTCTAAGCTCTTTTTTTTAAAGCGATTATTGGCTCTGAACGGTTGATTTTCTTCGGGGTGCACCGCATCTTGGGTGAGCCGTTTTGAATCCCGAAACGATTTGTTTCACAAGGTATCGGATCCCTTGAGGATTTTTTTATTGTTTTTTGCTTATTTTCGTGCTTGCTTTTTCGGTTGCTTTTCGCTTACGGTTCTATTGTTTTTTATTTGTTGTTCTTTCGCTTTTGCTTGCTTTATCCCTTCGATCTGTTTTCTTGGCGCACGGTGCATACTTTTGCACGTGGCAAAAAACGAGAAAAACAAATAAAAATCGATAAAAAGAGGTGAAATTTACGCAAAACAGAAGGTGCGGCGCATCAGATGCGCATCATAAGCTCCTTTGCCACGGCGGCGTATTCAAGAGAGCCCTTACCGTAGGGGTCGTGGTAGCAGATCGGCTCTCCGTAGCCGGGTGCCTCGGAAAGACGAACGGAACGGGAGATCGGAACCTTGAAAAGCTGCTCGGCATAGTACTTTTTGAGCTCGGCAACGACTTGTCCCGTCAGGGTGAGGCGGCCGTTATACATCGTTAAGAGGATGCCGACCACGCGAAGCTCGGGATTATAGAGTCTGCGAATGGTTTTCACGGTGTTTAAAAGCTGAGACATACCTTCCAGCGAATAAAATTCGCATTGCATCGGGATGACGATGCCGTCCGAAACCGAAAGCGCCTTCACGGTGAGCATACCGAGCGAGGGCGGACAGTCAATAAATATGTAGTCAAAACGCTCTTTTACGCTATCTACGGCGAGTTTTGCGAAGTTATCGTCCTCCGAAAGCTCATAAAGCTCCAGCTCGGCGCCTGCAAGATCGATCGTTGCGGGCACAACCCAAAGGTTTTTGAAGCTGCTCTTGATAATGGCTTCGTCCATATCGCAATGGCCGATGATAACGTCATAAATGGTTTTTTTGATCTTGGATTTGGAGATTCCGAGGCCGCTCGTTGCATTTCCCTGCGGATCCATATCAATCATCAAAACCTTTTTGCCCTTTGCCGCGATCTGTGCCGCGAGGTTCACGCAGGAGGTTGTTTTGCCAACGCCGCCCTTTTGATTGGAAAAGGACACAATTTTTCCCATAAATCCTCCAAAAGGCGCCAAAACGCCTTTATTTTATATATTTTTCTACCATATATTATGCCATAACCCGACCAAAAAGTCAATACGATCACAGAAAATTTGCAATTGATTTTTCTCTCTTTGGCGATTTTTTGCACTTGCGGTTCTGTGATTTTTTTGCGCGCTTTTTGTGCTCGATATTTCTATCAAGCCGCTTGGATTCTGCGGCTTTTTTTCGTTGAATTAATCCTCGCGCCGCGTTTTTTGTTTTCTCGCACCCGGTCTGCATTCTGCTTTTGCTTCCGCTTTTGTTTTTTTGCTTTTGTTTTTGCTTCTGCATTCTGCTTGCGCTTCCTGTGCTTGGTCGTCCTATTTTCTCCCGATTTTTCTCCTTGCCTCGCTTAGTCCGCTCTCCACCACGCTTTATTTTCGCTTTTTTCGCAATTTTTGCTCGTTTTCCACCGAAATCCCGTTTTTTGCTCGTTACGGCAAAATAAATGTTTCTCGAATGTTTCACGTGAAACATTGACGCCCGGCATCTATACATCGCGCACTTAACCACGATTGAACGCAAGCTACATTCGGATAGTGACACTTTTTATGTTGAGATTGATTGTTTCACGTGAAACAATCGCGGTTTATGCATTTCTTGACTGCAAAAACGGTATTTTTGCTTTAGATGGCGTTTGTTGCGGTAAAAAAGTCGGTAAAAGGTCTTTAAACTCGGCGCAAGGCGCACCGCAACTCATTGGCGGGCATTGGAGCGCTCACATCGCGCCAACATCGTCTTTTTGAGTAGAATAACACCTCGCCAGCGACAAATAGCGACAGAAGCTCTTGAAAATGCGATGTTTGCGCAAAAAACGCATCAAATTCAGCATTGTTTCACGTGAAACAATGGAAAAAACGTGAAAAATCGAAACAAAACGCCTCAAAAACCGACACAAAACGCCTCAAAAACCAATTCAAGGCGAAGCCAAAGCAAAATTCGTAAAAGGCGGAAAGTTCTCTTTCTGGAGGCTTTTTTTGGATTTAAAATGCGGAGTTTTGGCGATTTTTTGACCGCCGCGCGGCGTGATTTTTACAAAAAAACGGTGAAAAAAAGCTATCCGTGTGCGTTTAGACTTGTTTTGATTGTTTTTTTGCGCCATCTCGCCTTGATTTACTTGAAAAATCGAGCCGCGCGGTAATGCAAAAGATATTGGGTGTAATTTGCGGCTTTTTGTTGTTTTTTTCAGCAAAAACATCGATTTTGGCGCATAAATGGTAAAATATGGTAATTTGCAAACTGCTCGGGCTATTTATGCCGTGTTTTTGGCGCTTTTTGAATATTGTGATTGTAAAAAATACGAACAAACGAAGAAACGCTGGCTTTTTTGCAAAATTCGTGTGAAAAAAGCACAAAAACCGCTCGTTTTTTATTGATTTTGTTTTTGAACTCGTAAAAAGTACTAATAAAAAACGGGCGTTACGAGGCTGAAAACGACGAGGGGTTTTTCGCAAAATCGGATCAGAGCGGAGCCTGATTTGGTGGTGGCTCGCTTTGGTGCGGTGGGGAGGGTTTTAAGAAAAAGGCTTGTTTTGTTGCTTGTTTTGCTCTTTGATTTGCGATTCTTGCTTGGTTTTTCTTGTTTATGGCTTTAAAAAACAAATAAAGTGGGGAATTGGCGAATTTTTGCACTTGAAGGGGCGGCGCGGTGCACGTTGTTTTTTTTGCTCCTTTTGGTGCCTGCGTCTCGTGCGCCTTCTTCGCCGCTTCGCCTTGGCTTTCGTCATTTTCTTCGCAAAATGCGGTGCGAAGCTTTTTTTGGATGCAAGGTATGCATATTTTTGTTTTTTTTGCGTGCTTACGGTTGGCGGGCGGATTTTTTGATTTCTGCCCTTTTCTTTTTTGTTGACTTTTCTGCGCAAAAGGGATATACTATTGGTGCTATGATTTTTTTGCCGCCTTTTTGTCTTTGGGTCTTGTTTTTTTGTTGTTTCGTTGTTTTGCTTTAACCTTGCTTTTTCCTTTATGGCTCTTGGTTTTTGCTTTTTTTCTTTTTGGACGGGCGGCATATATAGACTTTGTTGAAGAAAGAAAAACGCCGCTCCTTGCGGGCGCGGCGCGGGTATTTGTATGAAGACGGTTTTATATCTCGTCCGCCACGGAGAGAGCATTGGTAACCTTGAAGTTCGAACGCTTGGCCACACCGACCTGGATCTCACGCCGCTTGGCTATGCGCAGGCCGCGGCAACATTTGAATATATGAAGGATCTCGAGATCGATGCGGTGTATTCCTCCTCGCTGATGCGCGCGATGCATACGGTGGAGCCTCACGCGGCGCACCGCGGCCTCACCGTTGTTCCGATGGACGGACTGAAGGAGATCTATCTTGGGCGTTGGGAGGGAATGCGCGTGGAGGACATCGTTCGCCGCTGGCCCTACACCTTCACGGAGGTCTGGCGCAAAAACTTTGGCCTTGCCCGTCCTGTGGACGGTGAATACGCCCCCGATTGCGCAGATCGCGTGATGCGTGCGCTTACCGAGATTGCCGAGCGGCACCCCGGGCAGACGGTTCTCGTCGGCGGTCACGGCGGCATCTTCCGCCTCGCCGTGGCAAGGATTCTTGGGATTCCCGACGAGCGCGTGGGCGAGGATCTCCCCTTTGCAACGAATGCCTCTGTCACCACGGTTTCCTATGCGGACGGCCGCTTCACTCTCGAGCGCTATTCCTATGACGAGCATCTTTCGAGCATTGGCATCACGAAGCTCTCCGGCGTTTGATCCTTTTGTTTTTTTCTGCCGCGCAAGCGAGCTTTTTGAATCGATCGCTTTTTTGAATACAAAAACCGCACAAATGCAAATATTTCTTTGCAAAAGTGCGGTTTCTTTTTGTTATTTTATTTTTTCTTTAAAAAATTATCTTGCGAGAATGGCTTCAACGGCCGCGAGCGCCTCGTCGATCTTATCAAGATCCTTGCCGCCGCTCATCGCATTGTCGGGACGGCCGCCGCCCTTACCGCCGCAGATCGCGGAGATCTCGCCGAGGATCTTGCCTGCGTGTGCACCCGCCTTCACAGCCTCGGCACCTGCCGCGGCAACGAAGTTGAGCTTGCCGTCAGCAACGGCGGCGAAAACGCAAACGCCCATCGGCTCCTTTTCCTTCACGGTGTCGCAAAGGCCACGCACCGCGTCGGGACGCATTTCTACCTTCGCCGTGAGAAGACGGAAGCTGCCTACGTTCTTAATCGAGGAGAGAAGTCCCTCGAGCTTCTGATTTGCAAGCTTTGCCTGGAGAGATTCAAGTGAGCGCTTGGTCTCCTTCAGCTCGCCCTGAAGTGCGGTGGCCTTCTTGGCAACGTCTGCCACGGTGGGGCACTTCAGCTCTCTTGCGGTCTCGGCGAGGAGAGCCTCCTTTGCGGCAAGAAGCGCGAGAACGCCGCCGCCCGTAACGGCGCTGATGCGGCGAACGCCTGCTGCCACGGAGGATTCTGCCGTGATCTTGAAGAGGCCGATCGCGCCCGTATTCCTCGTATGCGTACCGCCGCAAAGCTCGGTGCTGGTGCTTCCTGCGCGGAGCACGCGAACGGTTTCGCCGTATTTTTCATCAAAGAGAGCCATCGCGCCGAGCGCTCTTGCACCCTCCATATCGGTGACGGTCGTCGTAACCTCCTCAGCGGCGAGAATGGCGCGGTTCACGAGAGCTTCGGTCTTTGCAAGCTCCTCGGCGGTCATTGCACTAAGGTGCGAGAAGTCGAAGCGCATTTCCTTTTCGTCCACATAAGAGCCGGCCTGCTTTACGTGCGTTCCAAGAACGGAGCGCAGAGCGCTATGCAGAAGGTGCGCCGCCGTATGGTTGCGCGCGATCGCGCCGCGACGGTCGGCATCCACGGAAAGCGTAAGCTCGTCGCCTACGCGGATATGGCCGTTCTCCACCGTCACCATATGCAGGTAAACGCCTTCGTTTTTCTTGGTGTCGGTCACGGTGAGGCTCGTTTCTGTGGCAGAGATTGCGCCCGTATCACCCACCTGACCGCCGCCCTCGCCGTAGAAAACGGTGCGGTCGAAGACGAGCGTTGCCTCGCCCTCGGAAAGCTCGTCCACGCTCTCGCCCTCGGAAAGGATGGCGAGAAGCTTTGCCTTGCATTCAAGGCTCTCGTAGCCGAGGAATTCGGTCTTGCAAACGGTGGAAAGTGCGCCGAGCGATTCCTTGGACCAGCCCGAAATATTGCCTCTTGCGGCGCGGGCGCGGCTCTTCTGCTCGTTCATCAGAGCGGTGAAGCCCTCCTCGTCCAGCGAAATGCCCGCCTCCTGCGCGATTTCGCGCGTGAGATCCACGGGGAATCCGTAGGTGTCATAAAGCTTGAAGGCCTCGGCGCCCTCGAGCAGGCTCTTGCCCTCGGCAGAAAGCTCGGAGAGCTTCTTTTCGAGCATCGAAAGACCTGCATCCAGCGTCTGACGGAAGCGATCCTCCTCCATATTGATAACCTTCAGGATATAGTCGGCCTTCTCCTCAAGCTCGGGATATGCAACCTTATTCTGATCGATCACGATCTCGCAAAGCTCGGGAAGGAACTTTCTTTCAATGGAAAGAAGCTTGCCGTGGCGGCAGGCGCGGCGCAGAATGCGGCGAAGAACGTAGCCTCTGCCCTCGTTGGAGGGGATAACGCCGTCTGCAATCATAAAGGTCGCGCTGCGGATATGGTCGGTCACAACGCGGATGGAAATGTCGTTTTCCTTATTCTTGCCGTAGGTCTTGCCTGCAATGGAGCAAACGGTGTCGAGAATGCGGCGCACGGTGTCCACCTCAAAGAGGTTATCAACCCCCTGCATCACGCAGGCAAGGCGCTCAAGACCCATACCCGTATCGATGTTTTTCTGCTTCAGCTCGGTATAGTTGCCCTTGCCGTCGTTATCAAACTGGGAGAAAACGTTGTTCCAGATCTCCATAAAGCGATCGCAGTCGCATCCGGGCTTGCAATCGGGACTGCCGCATCCGTAAGCGATGCCGCGGTCAAAATAGATCTCGGAGCAGGGGCCGCAGGGGCCTGTGCCGTGCTCCCAGAAGTTGTCCGCCTTGCCGAGACGAACGATATGGCTCTCGTCCACGCCGATCTTGTCTCTCCAGATGGCGTAAGCCTCGTCGTCCTGCTCGTAAACCGAGGGCCAGAGCAGATCCTTCGGGATCTCAAGAAGCCCCGTCAGGAATTCCCAGGCCATCGGAATGGCCTCCTCCTTGAAATAATCGCCGAAGGAGAAGTTTCCGAGCATTTCGAAATAGGTGCCGTGTCTCGCCGTGTGTCCGACGCGGTCAAGGTCGGGCGTGCGGATGCATTTCTGGCAGGTGCAAACGCGCTTGCCGGGAGGGGTCTGCTCTCCCGTGAAAAACTTCTTCATCGGGGCCATACCCGAGTTGATAAGAAGAAGGGATTTGTCATTGTTGGGAACGAGGGAGAAGCTCTTCAGGCGCACGTGTCCGTGCCCCTCAAAGAAGGAAAGAAACTTTTCTCTCAGATCGTTCAGCGAAGTCCATTGCATAAAAAACAACCTCCGATGCGCATATCGTGCGCAAGCAATATTTTTCTAATTTAATATTATACACTTTTCTCCCCCTTCTGTCAAGAGAAAAAAGAGCCTGCGATAAATATTAAAATAATGTTTATCATTTTGTATTTACTTTCCACCCCCCGTGTGCTATAATTTTCCTTGTATAATGCGAAAGATGTCGCTTGCCTGCCCCGTGCGATGATACGCGGCGCATACGGCGCTTTAAAAGATAGGAGAAACGGAATGAAAAAACGGCTTTTGCCTTTGCTTTTGGTGATGATGCTCGGGCTTTTCGCTCTTGCATCCTGCGCCTTCCCGCTACCGGGAGAAACGCCTCCCCCCACAGCTCCGCAGGAGGAGAAGGACGAGCAAGGGCTTCTTTATACCCTGAAGGAGGACGGCACCTATGCGGTCTCCGTCGGAGATGCGGGCGCGGCCACTGCGCTGACGATTCCCGCCACCTTCAAGGATAAGCCTGTCACCGAGATTGCGGAATCCGCCTTTATGGGCTGCACCTCGCTGAAAAACATTGCCTTCACGGAGGGAAATCTTCTCTCGGTCGGCGCATCGGCCTTCCGCGGTTGCTCGGCGCTGGAGAGCATTCGCCTTCCCGAAAGCACGCAAACGCTTGGCGCGCGCGCCTTTCATAACTGCGAGTCGCTTGCCTCTGTCGGTCTTGGCGGCGTCACCGAAATCGGGGACTACGCCTTCTATAACTGCCGCGCATTGGGCGATCCCTCGCTTACCGAGGGGCTTCTTTCCATCGGTGGCGGCGCGTTTTATAACTGCAAGAGCTTCGTGAGCGTTTCCGTTCCCGCAAGCGTGGTCTCCATCGGAGAGGCCGCCTTCGCAGGGTGTGACGGAATTGTGAGCCTTTCGATTCCCTTTGTCGGTGCGCAAAAGGGCGGAACGCAGAATACGGAGCTTTCCTATATCTTCCGAGCCATAGGCACGAATGCGGGCGCTGAGGCCGTTCCCGAAAGCCTTTCCGCCGTTGTGCTGACGGGCGGCGAGAGCATTGCGCCCTTCGCCTTTGCGGGATGCACCTCGATCAAGGCGATCACGATTCCCGCAAGCGTGAAGAGCATCGGCAAGGACGCCTTCTCGGGTTGCATCTCTCTTGAAAATGTTTTTGCGGCGGATCTTGCCGCCTGGTGTGCGATTTCCTTTGCAACGGAAACGGCCAATCCGATGCATATCGCGACAGCTCTCTTCCTCGGCGAGGAGGAGGTCGCAGGTGCGCTGACGGTCGGCGCAGAGATTGAAAGCATTGCGCCCTTTGCCTTCTACGGCTGTGAAAAGATCACGGCGCTTTCCGTGGAGAGCGGCGTTACCTCCATCGGCACCCTTGCCTTTGCGGGCTGTACGGGGCTGGAAAGCGTTTCGATCGCAGAGAGCGTTGCCCGGATCGGCATCTCGGCCTTTAAAAATTGCAACGCGATGCAGGTGCTGACGGTTCCCTTCACGGGTGAGAAAAAGGGCGGCGAGGAAAATACGCACCTCGGCTATATCTTCGGCTCGAAAACGAGAGAGGGAAGCGCCCAGCATATGCCCGAAACGCTCAAGACCGTGATCCTTACGGGAACGGTCGTGCCCCCCTCTGCCTTCTATGAATGCAAATTCGTGGAAAGCATTCAGCTCACCGAGGGCGTGCAGACGCTTTCGGGACACGCGTTTTCCACCTGCCTTGCGCTGAAAAGCATCACGATCCCCGAGAGCGTGAAAACGATCGGCGCTTATTGCTTCCAATACTGCGTTTCGCTGGAAAGCGTCACGATCCCCGACGGCGTGACAACGGCGGGAACGATGTGCTTCTATCAGTGCGAGGGTCTTGTGAGCGTTTCGATCGGTCGCGGCCTTGCGGAGATCTCGGACAGTATGTTTAAAAACTGCGCCCTTCTCTCCGAGGTAACGATTGCGCAGGATGGCGCGCTTTCCGTGATCGGTCCCGAGGGCTTCTATGATTGCAAGACGCTCGGCGCGATCGATCTGCCCGAGAATTTGACGCTTGTGCGCGAGAAGGCCTTTGGCGGATGCGTAAAGCTTTCGGCTATCGTGATCCCCGATAAGGTGCGCGCGGTTTATAACTCGGCCTTCCTCGGATGCTCCCGCCTTTCCTCCGTTTCGCTCGGCGCCTCGGTGCGCAGTCTCGGTATGTCCGCCTTTGACGGATGCCCCGTGAGATACACGAGCTATAGCAACGCAAGCTATCTCGGAAATGCGGAAAATCCCTATCTCGTTCTGGTTTCCGCCAGCGTCCGCTCATATTCAGGCTACACGGTTCACGAAAATACGAAGGTGATCGCGGACGGCGCTTTTTCGACCAGAAATATCACCGCGATCAGGCTTGCATCCTATGAGGGCAGCACCCGTCAGGTCGTGAAGCTTCCCCTCGGTCTTGAATCGATCGGCTCCTCTGCCTTCTCGGAATGCTCGAATCTTTCCGTGGTGGAGCTTCCCGAGGGAATCGGCAGCATCGGAACGAGCGCCTTCTCGAAGTGTGGAAATCTGCAATCCGTGAATATCCCCTCCACGGTGACCTATATCGGCGGTCTTGCCTTTGAGGAATGCGGCAAGCTCACCAAGGTGCATATTCCCGATGCGGTTATCACGGTGGACGATTGCGCCTTCCTTCGTTGCGAGAGCCTCGCAGAGGTCGTGATCGGTAAGGGCGTTGAATCGATCAACAACGCGGCGTTTGGCGAATGCAAGGCGCTGGAGCGCATCTTCTATCGCGGCGAGAGCGTGTCTGAATGGGGCGAGATTTTCATCAGCGATTTCCAGAACGAATGGATCCTGAACGCCGAGGTTTATTGTTACAGCGAGACCGAGCCGCAGGGCGAGGGGCTTTATTGGCAATACGGAACGGACGGGGTGACGATCGTTATCCTCGGCGAATGATTGCCGTCGGCGGCTCTCTCTTTCTCTTTGATTCGTATCCCAAAGCTAAAGGCTACAAAACAAATTACAAAAGTAACGCAAAGGCACTTATGGCAAGTTGAATTCCATAAGTGCCTTTTTCTATCTTCAGAGCGGTTAGATGCGATCACCTCTCACCGAGCGCCGTTTTCTGTAACAAATATTAATCTTCCTCCGGATTGTTAAAATAGTCTTTGTCAAAAAATTGGGATAAGGTCATTCCTGCCCCTTCACAAAAACGCTTTATGGTAACAACCTTCGAGCATTTAGTTCTGCCTTTGAGAAGGTCGTAAATTGCTGAAGGTGACATTCCGCCACTCAAAGCAATATCGCATATGTTACTACCGCGCTCCTTGCAAATTTCCTCTATCCGCTTTACAATAGCATCATTTAATTTCATAATTATATCCTACTTATAATTTTGTGGAGTTCCACAATTATTATAGGCAAATGTGAAATTATTATCTCGTGGAGTTCCACGATGTTGACAAAGTTTTTGTTCAATTGTATAATATACCTATTGTATCGTGGAATTCCACGAAAACGAGAGGTATAATATGACAATTGCTTTTGCAGGACACTCATTCATTTCTTCAAAAAACAAGGTAAAAGAAATGATAAAAGAGCAAATACGAAATAATATTATTAATGTCAAGCTTGTTACTTGCTATCTTGGTGGATACGGCGATTTCGACGAAATTTGTGCTTGCGCGTGCAGAGAATTGAAGCAGGAATATGACAATATTGAGGTTGTTTATGTTACACCTTACATTAGCTTGTCAGAGCAAGCAAAAATTAAAGAAATGCAGCGTTTCGCTTTATGCGATACGTCAATATATCCTCCTATTGAGAACGTACCGCTAAGATTTGCAATATTAAGGAGAAACGAATGGATGATGGCAAATGCAGACCTAATAATAGCATACGTAAATCGCAGCTACGGTGGTGCATATAAATC
>JAZTWU010000114.1:0-4015 GCA_045636085.1 Eubacteriales bacterium | reverse complement strand
GCAGAGCATATTGCTGACCATAAGAACATCAGCTCCATCATCGAGTCTGATCTTCTTGAGGATCCCGGTCTGGATAAGACGCTTCTTGGTGACGGCGTTGGTTCTATGGTTGGTGCATTCTTCGGCGGTTGCCCCAATACGACCTACGGTGAGTCCGTTGGTTGCGTTGCAATCTCCGGAAACGCTTCCGTTGTAACCATCTTCACCGCGGCTATCATCTGCATCGTATCCGCATTCTTCGCTCCCTTCGTAACGCTTCTTGCAACCATCCCCGCCTGCGTAATGGGCGGCGTTTGCTTCGCGCTGTACGGATTTATTGCCGTATCCGGTCTGAAGATGATCCAGAAGGTTGACCTCGGCGATAACCGCAACCTCTTCACCGTTTCCGTCATCCTCGTTGCAGGCGTTGGCGGTCTGGTTCTGAACATCGGTGCTGTAACGATCACTGCCGTTGCTTGCGCACTGATCCTTGGTATCCTTGTGAATGTTCTTGTAAACCTCAAGAAGGAAAAGGTTGAGAAATAATTGATTTTGCAAATGAATGTTTGCAAAAACGATAAAAAGCCCCGTGTTTCCGAAAGGAAGCACGGGGCTTTTGGTTCCTATTCTTTTTCTTGCTTTTCTGTATTTTCTGCTTTTGCAGATGACTTTTTGAGGTTTTTTTCGGCGGCACTCGTGATGGACTTTATAACCTTCGAGGGCGAGATCCACCAATCTCTGCTCCAGATGCGAAGGATGCTCCATCCGCGGGATTGCATAAAGCGCGGCTTGAAAACGTCGCGCTCAAGAAGCGGTGCGCCGCTTGCAAAGGCATCGGTATCCAGCTCAACGCCAACGAGATAGCGGTCGCTCTTCTCGTCGTAAACGGCGAGAGAAATGCGGCTGTTTTTGTTGCCGAGTCTCGTTCTCACCTTGTAGCCAAGCTTTTCAAGCCGCTCCTTCATCTGCTCCTCAATGGAGCTGACGCCGGTGAGCATCGGCTTCTTGGAATCTCCCTGATGCAACCGCGCAAGCACGGCGGCAACCTCCTCCTCGTCTCCCGAGGAAACCGCGCGCACATACATAAGATATTCCTTGAGAAGCTTCGGGCCGAGGTGCTTGGAGTTTTCGATCTTCAATTCCTCGGGCTCAATGCTGGTCACAACAACGATCTTGGACTTTGCACGCGTGATTGCAACGTTCAGGCGGTTTTCGCCGCCCTCTGCGGAGAGAGAGCCGAAATTGGTATAAAGCTTGCCGCTCTCGTTCGGAGCATAGCCGATCGAGAAGATAATAATGTCGCGCTCATCACCCTGCACGTTTTCAAGGTTTTTAACGAAAAGGCTGATATCCTCCCCGTTTTCCTTGCGATTGCTTTCCTTGATAATAAAGGAGCGGAATTCGGGATCCTTCGCGGCCTCCTTATCGATGCGATCTGCGATGCAGGTCTGCTGATCCGAGTTGAAGGTGATGATACCGATGGTCTCGTCGTTCTTTCTCGTTTTTGCAATTTCCTTGAGAACGGAAACCACCTGCTTCGCCTCCTCCTCGTTGCGGCGGTTGGCCCAAAGCCCCTTGATCTTATGGCGCTCAATGGGGCGGGATTGCAGGTTCTGTGAAATGTTCGGAGCGATCTGGAGACCGGAATTGTAGAAGGCCTCGTTGGAGAAGTCGATCAGCTCTCTGTGTCGGCTTCGGTAATGGTAGGTCAGATTTGCGCTCTCGTAGCGGGCAACGGCGAGATCCAGAAGGCTGTCAACCTCCAGCGCCGCTTGCACGGAAAGATCGTCCTGAAGCTCGGGATCTGCGCCAAGATAGCGCTTCATAAAGGTCTGCGAGGGGCGAAGCTGCTTGGCATCTCCCGCAACCACGATGTTTTTTCCACGGAAGATGGTCGGTATCGTGCTCTCGATAAAGACCTGCGAGGCCTCGTCGAAGATCACGAGATCGAAGAGCCCCTTCGTCAGCGGAAGCAGGGAAGAGACGTTCTCGGGAGAAAGAAGCCAGCAGGGGAAGAGCGAAAGAATGAAATCGCTGTAAAGCTCCATCGTGCGGCGGATTGGCCAGAGCTTTTGCTTTTTGGAAATCTGGTAGAGGTAATCCTTGTTGTTTTTTGCGTTCAGGTAGAGATTTTCATATTCCTTGCTGTTCTTTCCCGCGCAAAGACGGTTGGCAACGGCAAGCTGCTGCTCCTTCAGCGAATAGATCGCGGAGGTAATGTTGTTGAAATCCAGAAGCTTTGCCAGCTTTTCCTTGTATTCCTCCTCGCAGAGCGTAATCTCGTGATAGATGCGAACGAGGAGCAGGGAATCCAGAATATCGTTGTAGCCCGAAAGATTCTTCGCGTTGATATAAGCAAAGTTCAGGATCTGCTGCATATTCTCGTTGAGTGAGGAGAGCAGAGCGTTGATATCGCGGTAGGTGAGGTAATTGTCCAGCGCCTCGCGGACGAGTCGGGTATAAGAGGTGTTTCCGCGCAGAATGTTGTCGATCACGGCAAGATAGCCGTCGGCCGTAAGCACGCGGTGCAGGCAGTCGTATTCGGCAACGAAGGTCTCAATGGCAGAAACCGTTGCCAGCATCTGCTCGCGGATATCCATTCTTGCCTTTTTGGAGAAAATACCGCTCTTGTCGCAGAATTTCGCCGCCAAGCGAACAACGGCATCCAGCTTCTTTTCTTCCTTTATCTCATAATAGTAAGCGAGAACTTGGCGGTAATAGGGATGCTTTGCAATATTGAAAAGTCCCTTTCTGGATTTCTGGATCTCCTCCAGCCGCCCCTTCACCTCGCTGAGGGTGTTGATGTCAAGATCCGATCGCATATAATCGATGATCGGATTCTGCTCCTTGTCCTGCAGAAAGTTGAAGTAGAGCGTTCCGATCTCCTTTTGGCGAATGGAATCCAAAGCGGAGCGCATACCGTCGTAGGTCATCGAAAGAAGCGCGCGGCTCTCCAGCATTTTTTTGTAGGTTGCAAATTCGGAGGAGTTCTTCGCGGGGATATAGGACGCGCTGTACATTTCCGAAAGTGTGAGACCAAAAGGCCTCTTCGTGTTAAGGATGTCAAATATTGTTTGCAATTCGGCGGTATTTTTATCAATATCATCCTGCAAACGGTCATATTTTTTCTGCAATTCCTGCACGTCGATCAAGCTGTCGAGCATATCCTTCTGGTGCGCCTCGAGGCACTTTGCGTAGAAGGTTGCCTTCTGCTTCGATTCATCGGTAATATACATTGCCTTCTCGTTCAGGTTGCCAAGACGGTTGTAAACTACATCGAGCGCGGCCTTTTTTTGGGAAACAACGAGCACGCTCTTGTTTTTGCAGATGGCGTCCGTGATAATGTTCACGATGGTCTGCGATTTACCCGTGCCGGGGGGACCGTAGATCACCATATTGCCGTTCTTTTCAACCTTGCGGATCACCTCGGACTGCGCATAGTCCAGCATTTTCACATTGTAGCAATGGCGGCCGACCTTTCTCTGCGCCTTGCGCTTCTTCTTGCGCTTTTTTGGCGAAAGAAGCTCGTCAATGGCATCCGTCGTGAGCTTCTTCTTTTCCAGAAGAGAATAGTCGTTGTAGATCGAGTTGGAAAGAGGAAAGCGGCCGAGCACCGCACCGTAGCGCACGGAGAGTGCACCTCTGTCGTCGGGCTCCTTAAAACGCTGATAACTGTAAATGTTTTTAGAATTCGAGCATTCGATCTTGATTCCCGCGGCCGCCAGATGTGCAATCACGGCCTTCACGGAGCCGAGGGCGGAGAGCTCGTCGAATTCCAGCTCCAGCTGTTCAATATTCAGTCTCTTCGCCTGTGCGTATGCCAGCACGAGTGCGGGATTGATGCGGATTCTTTCCGCCTCGTTGACGGAGATTTGCGCAGTTCCCTCGTCGGGAAGCTCAATGCGCGCGGGAACGAGAAGCAGGGGTGCCTTGATCACGGTCTTTGAACCTGCGTGCGAAAGCGTGCCGAAAACGAAGGGATAGCCGATATAGAGCTCGTATCTTCCCGTTTCCTTTTCGATTTCCTCGATTTCGC
>JAZTWU010000113.1:0-4993 GCA_045636085.1 Eubacteriales bacterium | reverse complement strand
TGCCGCCTGCGGCGATATGATAGCCGATCACGCGCTCTGCCCATTTGGAGGCCTCGATATGATCGATCAGGGCGCGAAGCGCCGTGCTCATATCCGAGAGCCAGAGCGCGGAGGCAAAGCATTCTCTCTGCGCCTCGCCGCGACTATCCCTCGCCACCTCCTCGGGATGTATTCTTTGCCACCAGATGGGAGGCTCAAGGCACACGCGCGGAATCACGAAGACATCCTCGTTTCCCTCGGGGGCAAGCCTTTCAAGGATCTCATCGACCATCGAGAAATCATACTCCCCATAGCCCTTGAAAAAGTTATCGCAAAGGGGGCGCAGGCCGCTTTCCATATTGATTCCCTCATCCCCCGCATAGATCGGGAACATAAAGAGGCGCACGCCGCATTTTTTCATATCGTCAAAATTTTCCTTCAGCGGCGCATAGCTCATATAAGCAACGGGCATCAACGTGCGCCCATCGACGTCGATGGCACATTGATTTTCAATCCATTTCAATTTGCAATTCATATCGTTTCTCCTGAAAACGGAAAATCTTTTATCCTTCATCCTTATTCTACTATACCTTAGGCGCAATTGCAAGAGTTTTTTTGCCACCGATGCGAAAACGGAAAGATCCTCCTTCGCAAAAAGAAAAATCTTTGCCCCGCGCGGCACACAGAGGGCAAAATCTCTTGACGCGGAAGGAAAATTATGTTACAATAAAGGCAAGGCGCGCACGGCGCACTTCTATGCCGAAAAACGGCATTTTCACAGCTTTGAAAACGAAAGACGGCTTAAAAAACCAACGGAAAGGCTTACTATGAAAAAATTTCTTGAAAAATTCGCACTCACGGCGGACGAAGCGGCCCTTCGCCCCTATTTCGATGCGGCAAAGGAAAGGCTCTATGCCGAGGGAGATGCAATCCTTCAATTTGAAAAATACAACTGCTATACCTATATGAAGGAGGATTTTGCGAGAGTGCGCGATGCACTTCTTTCGGATCGGGACAATCTTCTTTATTCCTATTTCCTTCACGAGGTCTTAAAAACGAGAAGCAGAGATCTGATCAAGACGGTTTGCGCGCCGCGCGCCGAGGAAAAGAGCGAGCTTTACGATACGCTCCCCATTTTTGCGCTGCTTGCCGAAATCCCCGCCATGCTTGAAGAGCATAAGCGCCGCGGCATTCCCGAGGATGTGAGCGAATCCACGGTCAATATGTTTGAAAACCAAACGCAGGATTTCATCGATCTCAACGGTCATCTCGGCATTCGCGGCTATCTTTTCTGGATGCTCCATTTCCTTGATACGAAAATCCTTCGCGTTGGCCGCTTCAACCTTGAATACACGACCTTCCACAACGACTACGACGTATTCGATACCAAGGACGGGCTTCTGATGATGCCGACGGCGGGACGATTCCACCGCTCGGGTCAGATGCTCGGCAGCATCGGATGCGAGGACGAGGAGGGCGCCTTCGACGGTGCACTTTGCGAAACCGAGGATTCTTATATCGGCTATGCCGTGAGAAACGGCATTTGCACCAAGGAAAAGGTCACACTCAAAAAGAGCGAATGCACAAGACTTCTCACCAAGGGCGACACCGTGATCAGCGTGCACATCCCCTCGGGCGGCCCGATGACCGACGAGATCTCGGAAAGAGATCTTGCCCGCGGCGGACAGATCATAGAAAAATGCATCGGCGAGGTGAAGGCCTTCATCTGCTCCAGCTGGCTTCTTGATCCGCAGATTCCCGCGCTTCTCGGAAAGGAAACCAACCTCACGCGCTTCGGTGCGCGCTACGAAAGAGCACCGATTCAGAGCGCGGGCGGCGGCGTTTATTCCTATGTTTTCCTTGCTCCGACGAGCACGCCCGTGGATGAGCTTCCCGAAAAGACCTCCTTTGCAAGAGCGGTGAAGGCGCATCTGAAAAACGGCGGACACATCTATGGCTCCGTTGGCGTTTTCAAGAAGAGCGATCTTTATTAAACTTCCATTTTTCGACTTCCTTCATCATCCCAATTCTTTGTTTTCTACAATTTCAAAAGACCGATCTCTGCCTGATTCCGAAAAAAGGCGGGGAACGGTCTTTCGTTTTTATGCGATCGGAAGATCGGGAATATAATCAAAATGATCCACCACGGCTCTTGCGGCGGCAACGGTCGGCTGGGTTGGAACGGCATTTTCATCGTGCTCATACACGGCGAAGATGCCAAAGCATCCGAGCATCGGGCCAATCATTCGATGGATCTTCGCATGCGTTCCTGCGGCAAGGAAAATAAAAGGACAGGAAAGCTCCTTTTTGAGAAGCGAGGTGATGCGAAGGTTTTCCATTTCCTCCGCCTCGCTGCTTGCGCCGGCGACGATCTTGACGATGTCTGCACCGCGGCGCACCTGCTCTTTTGCGATCTCGAGAACCTTTTCGGCCGGGAGAAAGCGGAAGATATGCGAGGACATAATGACCTCCTTGCCCATTTCGTGCAACCGATCGATCAGGGCCATCTGCTTTTGAACGGCTTCTTCATTCTCCGTCAGCTGATATTCCTTATCCTCGCAGAAGAAATCGCCCGGCACGTCCGCAAGCGTTCCGCCTGCCTGCATTGCCATCACGAGCTCCTCGGCGCATTCCTCATAGGAGCGGCCCGCATTTTCGCTCCATACGTAATTCGTTACGTAAATGGGGCGGCCTGCCGCAGAAGCAAAGATGCGCGAAAGCTCCTCTTCCGTTTTATATTGCCTTTCCATCTTGCAGAGCTGAACGGCAACGGCATCCGCACTTGCATAGATGCAATTTTTAATATTGGAGATCGCCTCGCGGGGCGTTTTCTTCAAGGTCATTCCGACCACGATGGGGCGGGAAGAATTCAAAAAGGAAGGCTTCATATGCACTCTCCCTCTTACGGCACCATTGCAATACGGCCGCAATCGATGAAGTGATTGGATCCCGTGATCGCGGAGGCCTTATCCGAGCAAAGATACATAATAAAATCCACAACCTCCTGCGTTTCGGCGGCGCGACCAAGCCCCGTTTTCATCTTCGCCATTGCGGGGCGCGTCATTACAGGGCCGGGGGAAACGCAAACGGCACGGATATTGTGCGCAAAGCCAAACTGCGCCAAGGACTTCGTCAGTCCCGTCATAACGCCTGCCTTGGCGGAAGGGTACGCCATACCCGCGGGCGATCCCTCCTCGCCCGTGATCGAGCCGAGGTTGACGATCACGCCGCTATGTTGCTTCACCATCTGGGGGCAAACGGCGTGCGCAAAATAAAAGGGACCCTTGAGATTCACATCGATACCCCAATCAAAAACCTCGATCGGCGTTTCGGGAAAGGGCTTATCGCATCCGCACATACGAAGCTCAAAGCCGCCCGCGAAATTCAGAAGAATATCGATCGAGCCAAAGGTTTCGACGGCAAGATCCGCCGTTTTCTTCACCTGCTCATATCGGCGAACATCGCAAACGGAATACACGGCCTTTCCCTTTCCTCTTGCATTGATCTCAGCGCAAAGAGAGATCAGCGCCTCCTCGTTGATATCCGCGAGGACGACATTTGCCCCCTCGGCGGCAAAGCACTCGGCCGCGCATTTTCCCATTCCTGATGCGCCACCCGTGATAATTACGGTTTTATTCTGAAAGCTCATAAGATTCCTCCTCGTTTTTCTTTCACGATTATTTTACCATCTTGACAGAAGGACGGCAAGAGTTTATAATATAAAAAAAGAGAACGATTCTATCATTCACCCTTTCTTTGGAGGTTTTATGCAAGCACAGCTTTTTTCGCATCTTTCACTTTTCAAGATCTTTTGCTACACATCAAGGGCAGGCGATATCTGCGATTATATGAAGAGCCCTCGCCCTCGTTTTTTTCTCGCTGCACTTCTTCGCGGCTCCGCGCGTTTTGAGAGTGATCAGGGCGAGATTTTCCCCGTGGAAGAGGGCGACATCGTTTTTATTCCACAGGGAACGAAATACCGCTCCACTTGGGGTAAAAACGGAAATAATGTTTATATAAGTTTGCATTTTGACTTTGATCCCGGATTTGGCTTTCAAAATGCGGAAACCCTGATGCTTCAAAAAATTTCAAAGGAGAGTGCGAAAGGTCTTTTAAAAAAATTAGAATCCGCTTATGAGCTTTATAGCGCCGGCGGCACGGGAGAGCTCTCTGCCCTCGCCTGTTTTTATGAGGTGCTTGCCACCGTTTTGCCTCTGCTTCGGCGCGCGGCGCGCCCTGTGAGCGATCGCCGTCTTTCCCCTGCGATCGACTATATCCGATCGCATCTTTCGGAGGATCCCCCCGTTTCCCGACTCGCGCGGCTCTGCGGAATGAGCGAGCCGAATCTCTATCTTCTCTTCCGCCGCTCGCTCGGGGAAAGCCCCGTGGAATACAAAAACCGCTTGCGCATCGAGCACGCTATGCACCTGCTCGAAACCCAAAAGGATCTGCCGATCGAGCAGATCGCGGATGCGGCAGGATTTGAAAGCGCCGCCTATTTCCGCCGCCGCTTCAAGGAGCACACGGGCGAAAGCCCCAGGGACTTCCGCAAGCGAAGCGCGGAGAAATTATAAGCGCACCGCACGGCATTTTTTTAAAGGGCTTCGCTCAAGTTATTTCACTTTTTGGAAATCACTTTTTGAATCTTGATTGATTCCTGACTTTCAAACGCCAACAAAAGGGGCTGTCTCATTAAGAATCCAATAAAATCAAGGCAAAAAAGAGAAAAATGCAGTAAGATCTATAATCTTGGCGGATTCTTAATGAGAACAGACCGGGGGGGCGAACGGATTTAGAGGAGAAATCGTCGGATGACGAGTGAGAGGTGTCCAAAACACGCCACACACTGATTTTTGTATCAAGCCATATTCTTGGCGTCCAAAAGACGCCACACACTGATTTTTGTATCAAGCCATATTCTTGGCGTCTTTGAAAAAACGCAAGCGTGTTTGTCATTAGATAAAGTTTTACGAGGGAGCGATCGGGAAAGATTGCCAAAAGGCGATAGCCCTCG
>JAZTWU010000112.1:0-1744 GCA_045636085.1 Eubacteriales bacterium | reverse complement strand
CGTTTTTTTGCACCTGCTCTTTTGATTTTTATGAAAAAATAACTCTGTCTGCCTGCGAGGCCTTGTAGAATGCAATGTAGCTTTCACCTCGGTTTGCCGTGAGGATCTCTCCCGATTCATTGGTGAAAATCAGTCTGCCCGTGGCATCCGTGCGCCAAAGGATCGGCGTTGCCGTTCCCTCGGTGAAATAGTATCCGCTGCCGCCGCCTGCAGTATCCGTAACCATTTCGGTGCTGCTCGCGCTTTCATAGGTCGTTGTATCCGCGAAGAGCACGAAGGCGTGTTTGTAAGTAATGCTTTTTCCGCTCAGCAGATCGTTTTTTGCCTGTCCGTTCTTGCCGAGAATATAGCGGTGCGCCGCGGCGTCGTAGTAAAGATCCGTTTCATTGGATTCGTAGTACGGCAGGATTACGGCTTGTGCCGAGGCCGCAAAGCGGATCGGCTCGGAAAAATAGGAAACGAAATTATAGGGAAGCGTGCGCCCCTCGGTTGCAACCCGGAAAAAATAGAGAAAAGTTGAAATATTTTGAAATGAAAAACAAATCTCTTTAAAAGTTTCTTCGATAATCGAGAAGAAAGTGTAAAATACAGAGCATTTTTTGATTCAAGGATAATACAATAGGAAAGATATGTGTATTTCTCTTGTGAATCTCGTAGCTTTTACTATGCTGAGGTGAAAAATGAGAGAGTAAGCACAAGTGATCCAATCTACTTGAACGTAACTAAAGGGATTGGTTTATTATTTGTTGAAAACTTCGTCTAAAATTTCTTTGGTATCTTCACCGAACATAGGACCGTTGCTCAGTTGTAGCAGATCAATAGAACCGCGGCAAAGGTTCGCTTCAATAAGCACAGGATTTCCTTCTTCATTAATCGCAATATCCCAAGAAACTGAACGGAAATGTGGCAAGGTTAAATGCGCACTTTTAACCAATTCAACCGCTTTGTCATACGAGGGCAACTTGCAACCTTCAAAAACAATTTTGCTGTGCGGATGTTTTTCGATGCGATTGCCAGTCTTATTATAGGCGTATTTTTTCAATGTTCCGTCCGAGGTAATTCCGCAAGAAACGCCGCCCGAAGCATAATTGTCCACCTTGGCATTTCCAACACCGATTCGGAAAACAGAAGAATAGATCTTGACGCTACCATCTTTTCGGAGAATGGAATAAATACGAATTGAATTTACAGATGAATTGTTGAATTTTGCAAATTCTGCGTGTTGTTTAAGTGTTCGTTGAATTACAATATCGCATTTGATTTCTTTTACAATGTTTTCGATCTTTTCGAATGCATCGCTGTTGCTCTCCACAAATGCGACCCCTAAACCACCAAGAGAATCTTCCGCTTTTTTTACAAAGAGACCTTCTTTTTCGGAATCAATTAACGCCCGCATCTTTACTTTATCTACAGCATTGCCAAAATGATCAAACCAAATGTTGTTTACTCTTTTTAAAACTAAGTACGGCTGAGGAAATTGATGAAACCAAGAATCATAGTAACATTTATTATCTATGAATTTAGCAGCGTGCAAATCATTGAAATACGGATCAATATAACCTACATATAGATCTATCGGGATATAGTCTGGGTGAAATTCCCCTGTTTTTTCTGTGAAAAAACGATGGAAAGCCATGTTAGGAGTAGCGTAAGGTTTGTAAAACTTTTTAACTTCCTGAATTTGTTGGCGCGATAAAGCATTTTTGTTGGATTTCTTTTTGAAAATGCGAACGCGAGTTTTCCT
>JAZTWU010000111.1:0-24738 GCA_045636085.1 Eubacteriales bacterium | reverse complement strand
AATCCGAAAGAAACTGATCGGCCGATGCCTGCGCATCGTTCATCCAGCCGAGCTTCTCCCTCGTCGGGCAATCCGTGGGCATATAAAAGAGGTTGGAAAGCGTTGCCCTCTGCCCGAGAAGGAAGAGCGTATTCAGAAGCTCCTCCGAGCATCGGAAGGAGGATCGCGCACAAATTTTCTGGTGTACCTCGATCGCCGTGAGCGTTTCCCCCTTGGCGTTTTCCTCTGAAAGCCCCTCCACTTCTATATAGCGAAATCCGTGATATGTAAAGCAAGGTTTCCATTCGAAGTGGTTTTCGGAGCAAATAAAGTGATCCTCTGCGAATTTCTTGTTCTTGAAATAATACTCGTCGTCCATTCCGCCGAAGTCGGGCGTTCCGTCCTTATGCAGGCGCTCGGCAAAGCGCAAAACGATGAGATCGCCGCTTTTCTGCTTCAGGGAAATTTTCGCATAGCCCGAAATATTTCTGCCGAAATCATAGATATACCGCCCGTTTGCAAGGCGAAAAATCCGCACGGGCGCAAGCGCCTCGATCTCGCGGATCGGCTCGCAAAGCACCTCCCTGAGGATTCCCTTGGGGGGATTTTCGTCTATGCGCACCCTTTTCCAGCCGCTATCGTCATAGGTGAGCGATTTCCAAGCGGGATCATAGAGGCGCGCATCAAAATGCTCGCCCTCGCGAAGCTGATTGAAGATCACGGGAGAGTGCATCGAATAGAGCCACTGCCCGTCGCTCGAAACCACCTCTTCGCCATCGCACTCCAAGGAAAGAATGAGCTTTGGCAGATCGCGCCAATCGGCCAGATCAAAGTCCCAGCCCGTGCCGATCGCCTCATTATACCATCCGTTTCCAAGCATCACGGCAAAAATATTTTCTCCGACCGTAAGTCTGTCCGTCACGTCATACGAGGTGTACCACACGGTTTTGCGGTAATCTCCGAAGGGCGCGATAAAGCGATCCTCCGTGACGGGTGCACCGTTGAGAAAACAGCATCCGTAGCCAAGCCCCGCGAAGGAAAGGATGGCGCGCGCAGGCTTCTTTGCCAGCGAAAAGCGCCTTCTCAGCATCGGCGCATAGGTGCAGCTCTTCGGATCAAAAGCCTCATCGGGCTTGATAAAAACAGCCTTTTTAAATGCCATAAAAGCCTTCTTTCCTTTCTTTAATCCATCGTGGCAAGCTCAAGTTTCACGCCGCATTGGCTCTTTCGTACTCTCTCGTCCGACATGGCAAGCGCCATATCGGGATTGCCGAGAATGGCAAAGCGCGTATCGTATGTAAGAAGACTTTCGCACCCGTGATGATAATCGCCGAAGGGAGAAGCCGAAACGGGCAGATATTTTTTACCGCCGCTATAGCAGAAGGCATATTGCAGGCAGGCATTGCCAACGCCGTTTAGCGAAACGGTGATGCTCTTCGGCTCTTTTCCGCCCGCGATCATACGCGTATCGATATAAAAATAGGGACCCTTATCCATAATATTGTAGCAGGGGCCTGCCAGCGGCTTATACATCGTGGGCGCAAAGCTTTCGCTCTCCCCGTCCGCATATTCCACGGTAACCTTCACGTTCACCCAAACGGTCTTTTCGGGCAAAAGAAGCTGCATGAAAAGAAGACCGCGATCCCCGAAGGTTGCCTCTTTCGCCTCCTTTATCAGGCGATTGATCGCCGAAAGCACGCCCCTTTGATCACTTTCAAGATAATCCTTCGGAATGCCGCCGCGATAGCGATCCCAGAGCGCGCATTGCTCCTCGTACTGCGCGATGATCCTCTCGCGGATGGCAAGAAGCCTTTTCTCGCTCTCCTTGGGATCAGCCGCATAAAGACCGCCTCTGTGGTCAATCAGACGCTCATCCTCCGCGAGCATTTCGTAAAGATGCTTGGCTCTCTCCACGCGGAAGCGAATGGCACGCACGAAGTCGTTTTCAATCTTCAGCAGTGGGAAAAGCTCCGAAAGGAGGCAAACCTCCTTATATTCATCCTCAAAATTAGGATTTCTGCGCACGATATGATCCCCGAAAAGGTAGATCGCGCCGCGATTTAAATACGGCTTATCCACCGCGCGGCAAAGCACGGAAATATCCATCGGATCCTCTGCGCCGATCACCTCGCGCACCGCGGCCTTCATTCTCTCGGCGGGATCGTCCTTATATCTGCCGCTCCAGAGCATGCCCGTATAGGCAATCAAGGGATACACAAAAAGAAGCTGCTCCGAGCTCATGCCCCAAACGGTGTTATAATAGCCGATGGGGTTATATTTTTCCGCATATCTTGTGAAGGTATCCACATTGTGCGTGAAGTTGCACCAAACGGCAGGCAGATAGCGAAGCCCGTTCTTTTCGTAGATATCGAAAATATCCGTCTGCCTTGAATTGGCAAAGGGGGCGCGCGGATAGAGATCCACGTAGTCATAGCACCAAGTGCAAAGGATCACGTTCTTCGGGATCTCGGGAATGATCTCGGGGCAATATACCAGCATATCGTCCCAAATCATCATTTCCTTGCCGAGCTTATTCAGCACCGCATTGGTGCGCTTGATATGCGAAAGGAAAAGATGCCCGATGCCGCCGTGCGCCTGCACGTCTGCTTTGCAAAGACCACAAGAACCGATGTCAAAATCCTCATCCAGCCCTGCGTGAAAATATTTCGAGTACTTGAAAAGCGCGGCCACCTCGGCAAAATAGGTATCAAAGAAATTCTGCGACTCCGGCAGAAGCGGGCAGGCCGCAAGGTGGATCGTAAAATTCTCGCGAAACGCACTTCTTCCCTCGCGCGTTTCGGCAATGTGCGCGATCTCCTTGTGCGAAAGAAAGCGATCCGCGTGCGCAAAATTGGAGATCACGGGGATCAACTGAAGCCCTCGCGCCTCAGCGGCCTCCACGATCTCTGAAACCTCCCTCTCCGAATAGCTCTCCTCGTCGGAGGCGTAAGGATAGATTTTGGTTTTCACGCGATCCTCAAGATTCAGGGCGATCGCGTTATAGCCGTATTTTTTAGCAAAATCAAAAAAGTTACAGATCTCCTTCAAGGTTTCCTTCTGCCTTCCGAGATCCATCTGCACGATTTTCAGCTTTTCCATCTTTTTCCTCCATTAGCCGAGCATAGTATCCAGCACCATCCGCGCCGTCATTTCCGTGAGCTCGCGCGTGGGATGGTTGATATGATTGGAAAGAAGCGCATCGGTATCCACGCCGAGCTCTGCCATGCGCTTCCATCTTGCGCGAAGATCGCAAACACAAGCCCCGCAGGCCTCCGCCACCGCGATCGCACGGTCGCAATAGAGATCGCGCACGCCCGTGCTCTGCGCGGCAGCCACGTCGGCGGCAATTTTTCTCAGATTTTCGCCCTTCACCTTCGCGCTCACAGAGGAGCAGCCATGCGGCGGCGTCATAAAAATCACCTCACTGCCGCATTCCTTGGCGGCAAGGAAGATCTTTTTCAGGTTCTCTGCATAGGTATCCACGTAATCCGCGCCATGCACCACGCAATCGTTTGCACCAAAGGAAACGATCACAAGATCCGGCTTTTCCGAAAGCACGTCCCTCTCCAGCCTTTTGAGGCCGCCCTCCGTATTATCGCCGGAGATGCCCGCATTCACGACGGTAACCGCGGCCCTCGGAAAAAGCTGCGAGAGCAAAACCGAAAGGTGCGCGTGATAGGCGTTTTTGAGATCGTAAATGACCTCGATTTCGCCCTCCGTTTCAAAAACCTCAAAGCACCCCTGCGTGTTGCTATCACCGAAGGCAACGATCTTGGGGATCGGATGCGCGTGGTTATCCGCATGGCGCTTTGCAATTTTTTCCATAATCAGCATAGTCGTTCCCCTTACCGTCAATCAAATTTAAAGGAATAGAGATCCGCATCGTGAAGCGTGATGCGAAGGCGCACGGCCTTGCCCGCAAGCGCGGAAAGCGGTGCATCAAAATCCACGGGGCGGGAAAGCGAGTTGCCGAAAAGGCGGCCGCTATCGTAGCCCTCAATCGGTGCACCCGCCTCGTCAAGAATCTCAATGCGCACGCCGCCGAGCGCGGACGTCTTGAAGTTGATCTCAAGAGCATTTCCGTCAAAGATCACGGGCTTCGTCGTTACCGCGCCGCCGTTAAAATCGCCGTGCCAGGAGAAATATCCGTCCAGGCGCAGGGTATAGCGGTAAAACACGGTATTTCCGCCGCCGCCGTGGCGGTTTTCCTCGTGCATATAGAAGGAAAGCTCGTTCACCTCGGGATTTTCATCCGACGCGGTTTCCACGGTTCTGTGCGAGGTATAGCCCTCGCCGTATTTCCAGTTATATTCCTTCTCAAGCTCGGGCGTGAGGAAGGGCTCGTTGCTTCTTTCGAAATACAAGCCGTCGCGCGAGGTGATCACGGTGCAGTCCGTGGAAACGGTGCCAACGCGATTTTGCGCGGCGATCAGCCTTGCGCGTCCGCCGCCCCACTTGGGCAAATATGCAAAATTCTTATCGTCAAACTCATTCTTTATGTAGCGCACGGGAACGCCGACAAACATATGCTCGGCGCGCGGGTATTTATAGATCTGGTTCGTATAGTGCTGAATATCGATGCGGCCATCCGAGAAACGCACCATTTCGGGCTTCGACCAATGCACGAAATCCTTCGAGGTCGTCAAGCGGAAATCGCGGAAGGCAACCTCCATCGCCGCCGTCGGCTCATAGGTAGAGGTCGTTCCGTCCGCATTATGGAAATCGCGCATATACATCTTGTATTCCTTGGCGTCCTTATCCCAGAAAACCACGTTATAGGTATCAAAAACGCCGGGAATATCCAGAATGCCAACCTTTTCAAAATGGATGCCGTCCGCGCTCTTATAATAGCCGAGGTAGGCGTATCGGTCGCCGTTTTCGGTCTTGATCGGCGGGCGGAAGAAGATCAGAGAAAGCCCCTTGTATTTTTCATCAGGCGGGCAATCGGGATTTTCATCGTAATGCACGGAGAAATTATCCACGTAGCGGCTCTCGTCCTTGAAGAAAACGTTATTTTCCTTCGTGCCGCCAAGCATGAAGCTTCCGAGCTTCGGCTTCGTGAAGGTCTTGCCGTCCTTGCTCTCGGCAATGCAGTAGCCCTCCTTCGCGCCGCCCTCCTCGTTATGCGCGCCCCAGGTGCGGTAATAAAGGCGGTAGGTATCTCCCACCTTCATAACAGCGGACCAGCCGCATCTTGCGCTCTCCCAAGCATCGTCGCAAACGAGAGCGGCGTTCTTTTTCACGGGCTTTTGCATCACGAGAGAAAAATTTCCCTCGGTGCTTTCCCAAAGATATTTATCCCAGCAAACCTCGCGGTTTTTCAAAATATAAGCACTCATTTTTTTATACCTTTCGTTTTTTTAAATTTTATCCTTCAATGTACCCTTCTTATAGCGCACGAGGAGAACGGCCATAACGATGCCATAGCCCACGGCAACGATAGAATAGGTGATCGGATAGCAAATGTAGAGGTTGAAAGGACTTGGATCCACGATTTTTCCGTAAATCACCTGCATCCAGAAGGTGCGCATGCCCAGCGTGGCAATCATCTGCACGGCGGTCTGCAGGGTGGGATGGCCGAAGGCTTGAATGGCGCTCGGCATAGGCGTCAACACCAGAATGGCAGAAACGACCACCACGCGGATACGAAGCATTGCCATATCGAGTGCCACGCCCTCGGTTGCACCGAAGATGCCAACGATATACTTGCCGAAAACAAGGCCAACCAGAATAGCGAAGACAACGGAGCAGGTCTCAACGATCGAGGCGTAAAGGAAGGTTTTATATACTCTCGATTTCTTTTTCGCTCCGATATTTTGCCCCATAATGGTTCCCGTTGCACTGGCGAAGGCGCCGCCGATATAGGCAACGATGTTTTCATATTGCACGGCGGCAACATTGCCCTTCAGCGCCTCGGCACCGAAGGTATTTAGCGCCGATTGTATCTGAACGTTCGTGATGGGGAAAATGGAATTCGTGATCGCGGAGGGAAGGCCGTACCAAAGCATTTTTTTGAAGGCGGAAAAATCGAAGCAGATTTCCCTCGGACTCCAATGGCAACCCCCTTGCTTTCTCATCAGATACCGAAGCGCAAGAAATGCGCCGAGTGCCTGCGAAAGGAAGGTTGCAATGGCAACCGCGGCCACCTTGCGCTCCATAATCACGCAGAAAAGCGCGTTGAGCGAAATATTGGTAATTCCCGCAATAATCATGTAACGAAGCGGACTTTCGCTATCACCCGAAACGCGGATGACCGCAGCCGCATAGTTATAAACGAGCATGAAGGGAAGACCGACGAAATAAAGATTGGAATAAAGAACCGCATCCTCAAGGCAATCCGCCGGGCATTCCGTCCACACGAGGAAGGGGCGGTTGATCAATATACCGAGCGATCCCATCAGAAGGCCGAGCGCGGCACCTGTGAGGATCGCGGTGGAAACCACGCGCCTTGTTCGTTCGACGTCTCCGCGCCCGATCAGGCGCGCAAGAATGATGGTTGCACCCGTGCAAAGGCCCACGCAGCAGGAGGAGAAAAGCGCATTGACCGCCGAGGTTGCGCCGAGCGAGGCAACCTCATTCCCCTCGGCAAACCAAGAGAGCACCATAATGTCCATCGAGTGGAACATCGTGTTGATCAGATTGGCGGCAAGAAGCGGAAGCGCAAAGCGGATAATCGTGGAAAAAAGCGGCCCGTTCGTCAGATCAAGATCCGTGCGCCGCGAAAGAAAGCTTCGTCTTTTCACGGCCTTGGCGGATGTCGCAGAGCCGTTACTTGGCAAATGCGTTTGCATAAGAGCATCTCCTTTCTAAGTCGTATTTCTTTTTTCGCTTTTGTTTAAATGAATTCGAAGGCGTAAAGCCTTGCATCCCGCATCTCAAATTCCAAGGTAACGGGCTTATTTTTGAAGGCGGAGAGCTCTGCATTTTCAAAGCGCACGCTTCTGTTTATCGCATCGCCAAAGAGCTCGCAGGTTTTTGCCTCGTTTCCTTCCCCGTCGCGCAGGGTGATATAAATGCTTCCCTTGGCGGAGGTGGAGAAGTTGATGGAAAGCTCGTCGCCTTCAAAAATGAAGGGCTTCGTTACCACCTTAGCTCCCTGAAACCTTGCTCTGTAGCAGGCAAAGCCGTCAATGCGGAGGGTGTATCTCTCGAAGACGTCCTTATAGCGCGAATTGCTATGGCGGTAATACTGCCCCACAAGCATGGAAAGCTCCTTGTTTTCCCCATCGCCCACAGGGGTTTCCCACATAAAGTACGCAGGATAACAGTTGCCATAGAGCCAGTTTGCATCAAACTCATATCCCGGCGCAAAGATCGCCTCGTCGCACTTATCGAAATTCAGGCCGTCCGCGCTCGACATAAAGATGCAGTCGGTCACGGTGAGGCCGTAGCGCGGACAGATCTCGATCTGCTGCTTGCGCGCCTCCTTGCCGCAAAGCTTTTCAAAGCTATCGCTCCAGGCAAGTCTTTCCTCATATCTTGTCGGAAAGCCGATGTAAATATCGGGGTTGCGGTAATAGCGGCAGATATTGCTCGTATAAATCGGATAATCCTCGGTTTCGCCAAAGGTGATCAGCTGCGGCGTCGTCCAATGGATAAAATCCTCGGACTCGGTTCTTCTCGCATCGCGGATGCCGCGGTTCAGATCCCCGTCCTCGGGAATATCGTGGAAATCCCGCACGTAGGCCACATAGCGGCCGATCTCTGCATCCCACCAGCAAACATTCAGCGTATCAAACTTGCCGGGCATATCGAAGATCGCCTCAAACTGCCAATGAATGCCGTCGGGGCTTGAATACCAGCCGAGGCGGTAGTGATGCATATACGCGGTGGCCTTGAAGCGCTTTTCGGGGGGACACGCGGGGTTTGTGTCAATAAAAACGAAGAAGTTATCGAAAAACCCCTCGTCCTCGGGCTTATCCATCGAGCGCAGAAGGATGTTGTTTTCATAGCTTCCCTCGTATTCTATAAGGCCAAGCGCCGGCTTTTCCCAATGGATGCCGTCCGCGCTTTCCGCATAGCAAACATAGGTATCCAGAAATTCCACGGTTTCCTTCGGGTTCGTTTTAAGGCTCTTTCTATCGCGCTTTGTGTGCGAAATATAATACATACGGTATTTTCCGCCGTCCTGCACCACGTTGGCATAATGCGCCATTCCCAGCTCCCAAGGCTGATCGGCAACGAAAACCGTTTCCTTCTTCACAGGCTCTGCGATCTGAAACTGCGCCGTGGTTTTTCCCCCGTCAACAATCGCCTTGTTCCAAATGGGCTGAAGCCCCTTGATTTTCAACATTTTTTCTTTCCTCTTTTTCCTAAAAAAGCGCGAAAAAATCCCTTTTGCACCGATGCCCGATGCTTTTTCTTTTTTCGCGCCTCTTCTTTATTCGGGCTTTTTATCAAAATCCAGCGTCAGATCATAATCGCCGAGTTTATTTACCTTAAAGCCGTTTTTCTTATATTCCTCGTAGTCGAATGCCTCCAGCTCGTCAATGGCAAGCTTATGGAATTCATAGAAATTGTGCCACCATTCCCAGCCGCTTCCCAGCTCGTTTCCGAGATAAGCGTCTGCAATATCGCAGGCCGTCTGCGGTGCAACATAGAAGGCTCCCATCGCAAGCACGTTCACGCCATTGCCCGTGATCGCTCTCATAGCCGCAGGCAGGCTTTCAACAACGCCCGCGTGCACGTGCGGACACTTGCTTGCCGCAATATGGATGCCCATACCCGTGCCGCAGAAAAGAAGCGCGCGCTCATAGTTGCCCTCGGAGATCTCCGCACCAACGCGCAGGCCAACTCTGTGGAACATAAGGTCGGTATCCTTAGGATCGCTATCCTTTTTCACGCCGAGATCGAGAATCTTCCATCCCTTCCTTTCGAGGTGCGCAACAACGACCTCCTTCAGCGGGAATCCCGCAAAATCCGCGCCAACAACCAAGTGCTTTTCCTTAACAGTTTTCATAATTCCTCCTCCTGCCAAAAAGGCATCAAAAAATTATTTTTAAATGAAAGTAAAAAAACAAATCCGGAATTCTTATGCGCCCAGCGCCTCGCAAAGAAGCGAGAACATCACCCGATAGCCCTCGTCCGAGGGATGAAGCCCATCGCAAAGAAGCGCATCCACGAGAATTCCCTTCTCCTTCACGTAAGCATCCACGAGATCGTAAAGGCTGATCAGGGCAAAGCCCTCCTTTTCCCTTGCGCGCTTATAAATTTCGTTGATATCGTCCATATGGAGCACGCGGTAGAAGTCCTCGCCGTCCTGCTCGTTTTTCTCTGCGGCGGGCAGGTTGGCAACGAAGATCACGGGGATTTTCTTCTCTTCAAAAAGTGCATTCAATTCCAGCACCGCATCGTAGAAAACCTTGCCCCACTCCTCGCGCGTCGGCCGATCGCCGTATTTTTTGAACCTATGGCGATTGTTCGTTCCGATCGTGCAGATCACGAGGTCGTCCTCCTCGGAAACGAGGGTATCAAAATGCTCGATAACGAACTGGATCGTCGTTCCCGTGCAACCGTTATTCACAACCACGGCACCGTATTTTTCCTTCACGAAATCAGAAAAGAGCTTTGCCCAACAGAAGGAATCGGGGCTTCTTTTAAAGTCCTCCACGATCGGCTCGCCGTTCATTTGCCAGCCCGTGCCGCCAACGCCGTGCGTGATCGAATCGCCGAGAAGCTTGATTTTTAGCGGCGAGGTCTTTTTCTGCGCCGCAGAAAATATTTCCTTTGCGTTTTTCATAATATCTTCCTATTTTGAATCTATTTGTAAATAAATGCTTGCATTAAAGCTCAAGTACGCCGATTCCGTCCTCACGAACCGTGATTTTCGTTCCGTACGGGGCAGACATCTCTGCATATCTTTCAATAATTCCGCGATCCTTGCAAACGCGCGGATTGCCAAGGCGATAGCGCGGCTCACCGAAGCCAAGCTCGATCGGGAGAAGCTCAAGATGGGTGAGAACGCCGTCCTCCATCTCAAAATAAGGGATCACAGCCTCCATCATCCGCTTATCCGTCAGAAGACCGACGGTATAGTTTCTTGAGCGCTTGCGATAGATCTCGCAGAGCGGATCGTCCGAGGTGAGGCCGTATTTTGCATACATATCCTCGGGCGCAAAGGTAACGCTCTCGTTATGAAGCATAAAGTCGCCGAGCGAATAGAAGATCGGGCGGTTTTTATAGATCTCCAGCGGGCGCAGAAGATGCGGGCCGTGCCCGAGCACGGCGTGCGCGCCCATATCGATGGCGCGATGGGCAAATTCCTTTAAAAACTCGGCGGGATTCTCCTTCGCCTTGCCCGTCACCTCGTGGCCGTGGATGCTGACGAGAATATAATCCGCCTGCGCCTTCGCCTCGGTAATTGCCTTTTCAAGGCGCGCCATATCCGCCTCGTTAAGATCCGTATGATATTTCGTTTGCTCGCCGAGGCGGAATTCGATCAGGCTTCCAAGCTCCACGGTTTCGGCATTTTCCTTCAAGGAAACATAGCCCTCCGCGCGGGAAATGGCGCGGCCCGCATTGATGCCGCTGCTTTCCGCGATCTCGCCAAGCACGGCCAGCTGCTCTGCCGTGACCTCCATATATTTTTTTGTGCGAAGCGCATTCACGCCGGGACGGCCGGGGATGCGGCGGGACTGCCGCCCTGCCATCGCAGAGGGATCGGCGATCGAGCTTGCCATCGAAATCAGCGCAATGCGCCCCTTCGGCACCTCAAGATAGGCGGGTGCGGCGGCCTCATCCAGATTCATACCAACGCCGCTATGCACGAAATCCGTCTCCTTCAAGGCATCGAGGGTGGCAAAAAGTCCGCCGTAGCCCCAGTCAAAGGTATGGTTATTGGCAAAGGTCATCATATTGAAGCCGTATTCGGCGGCGATCTTCAGGGTCTTGGGATCGGAATTATGAAACGAGCCTCCGTTGAAATAATTGCCCCAGATGCCCTCGCGGTAAATGATCGATTCAAAATTAAAAAAGCGCGCATCGCCCCGCTTGATATAATCCCGCACCTCGGCAAAGCCCTCGTATTCGGTGGAAATCACGCGCTGGATCAGCATATCGCCAACCGCGGTGAACTTCATCTTCGGAAGCTGCATTTCATTTTCTCCTTCTAATTATCTTAAAATGGTTCAAAATCCTTTTCTATACCCATTATAGCAAAGCAAGAAACGGAAAGCAATACAAAAGTCGGACATCTTTGGAGAATATATAGCCGACTTTTCAACTCCGCCTCCGAAAAAGGCGCGTGCGCGCCGCAAAGAAAAAAGCCTTGCCCTCTTTTTTTGGGTGCAACGGAAGAAAAAAGCCCTCGCGCTTTCCTTTCGCGAGGGCTTTTTTCACATTATTTTGCTTTATTTCATCTGCCGAAGCTTCTGCACGATCGCATCACCAACCTCGGAGGTGGAGGCCGTTCCGCCGAGATCGGGGGTTAAAACCCTCTTCTCCACAAGAAGCGCCTCAATAGAGTCAAGAAGCAAACGACCGAGATCCTCATGGCCGAAGAAATCCAGCATCTGCGAGGCCGACCAAACGGTTGCCAAGGGGTTTGCAACGCCAAGCCCCGCAATGTCGGGGGCGGAGCCGTGGATCGGCTCAAACATCGAGGGATAGGTGCGTTCGGGATTGAGATTTGCGCCCGCCGCAAGACCCATACCGCCCGCGATCGCCGCGCCGAGATCCGTGAGAATATCGCCGAAGAGATTGGAGGTGACAACGACCTCGAAGCGCTTCGGATCCTTCACCATAAACATACTCGCCGCATCCACAAGATAGGAATAGGTTTTCACCTCGGGATAATCCTTGCCCACCTCGGCAAAGATCTGATCCCAGAAAACCATCGAATAATTCAAGGCGTTTGCCTTGCTGATGCTCGTGAGGGTTTTGCCCTCCTTTTTCGCCAGCTCGTATGCATAGCGGATCACGCGCTCACAGCCCTTGCGGGAGAAAACGCCGTTTTGGATCACGACCTCATTCGGCGTATTTTTATAAAGCCAAGCACCGCTGCCCGCGTATTCACCCTCGCTGTTTTCGCGCACGAAGATCATATCCACGGTCTCGGGCGTTGCGCCCTCGATCGGCGTGGGCGCGCCCTTCAAAAGCTTCACGGGGCGCAGATTGATATATTGATCAAAGCCCTTGCGGATAGCAAGCAGAAGTCCCCAGAGCGAAATATGATCGGGAACGCCGGGCGCGCCCACCGCGCCGAGAAGCACCGCATCGAATTTCTTCAAGGTCTCGATGCCGTCCTCGTCCATCATTTTTCCGTTTTCCTTATAGAATTCGCATCCCCAAGGAAAATAGGTGAAGTCAAAGGAAAAGCCGCCGTCAACCTCCGCCGCCGCATTCAATACCTTCACGCCCTCGGCAATCACCTCGGGGCCAATACCGTCGCCCGGGATCACCGCAATTTTATAGATTTTCATTTTTATCCCCTTATTTGTAAACCATTCTTTTCAATAATTCAGAGTATAGTATGTTCTCTCCGTCATATCCACGGTGAAATTCGACCCGATACGAACGAGGCGGATCTGGCGCTTTTCCGTGTGTATGCTGATGGCTGTGAGCAGATCCTCCGCCTTCGTCCCCATCGCGCGGGGCAGATCAACGCCGTAGTTCTGATATTCGTCGTTTGCGGCGGCCGCAAGCGCAACGATATGCTGATCGCGATATTTCGCATTATGGCCAACGAAATCGCAGTGATAATGGCCGACGAGGTGGCAAATGAAATTGCCCTTGCCGCGCATAGAAAAATCGCAGTCCACCGAAACGGTTGGCAAATACTCCGAAAGGATCTCGGGCGCATAGTCCTTTTTCAGCGCACCGCCTCGGATCCAAGCATCGATAATATCGGCAACCATATTGTCGTTTCCGTAAGGATTGTTCGTTCCGTATTCGCGCACCTGCGAAAAAATGCAGGGCAAAACCGTCTTTTTGTAAGGATGGCTATGCGCGCAAAGGAGCAGGTGATAATCCTCGGGCACGGCGGCCAGCGTCTCAATCAGAAAATCGATCTGCCGCTTAGAATACACCTCATAGCTTCGGTCAACGGCATATTCGCCCTTTTCGTCTCTCGTGTCGGGATAATCGTAGTTTGTGAGCACGATCAGCTGGATCTTATATTGATCGAAGCGCTTGGTATAATAGGCCTTCGAAAGCTCGGCAAGCCCCATTTTCTCCGCGTTCGGGCGAATGAATTTTTCGAAGGTCTTCTCGGGCGTTCCCTCCTCGGTGAAGCACCCATAGTTGCCGCCGTCGTGATTGCCGAGCACCGTGAAAAAGGGCTTTTCGGAGCGCGCCACCGCATCGCGATACCAGCGCCCATCCGAATCCGAATAGCTCCCTGCCTGCATATCGCCAAGGCAGATGCCGAAATCGAAGCAATCGTAATAATTGAGGTAATCGATGGCGCTCTCCATCTGTCGGACGGATTGATGCACGTCCGTCACGGCAAGAAAGCTGCAAAGCTTTCCGAGATTGCGCTCCCCTCGGCCGTTGACGCCGAAGACGGCACTTGCAAGCATAATATGCTCTATATCCTTATTGCGCAAAACGATCAGCGGAGCTTTCTTTTCCATATCAGCCGATCCCCCTCTCTTTTTTATAGCGCGAAAGAATCTCGGATGCGACCCAGCCGTTCACCTCGGGGGTATAATGCACGCAGTCACCGATAAAGAGCCCGTTTCCGCGAACCCCCTCGATATATTGCGGCGCTTGCGTGGCATCAAAGATCTCCGCACCCGCATAGCGGGAAAGAAGCCGCTCAAACGTGCCGTTTATGTAATGCATTCTTTGGAGCTTCCCGCCCGTCGGATCCATATCGAGACAGCGATCGGGGCAAACGATTTTATGAAGGATCAGAGGGTATTTCCCGATCTTTTCCTCAAACCCGTCGAAAATGCGCGTATAAATATCGAAAAGCTCACCTTCAAGCTCCTCCATCTCGGGCACGGTATCGTTTTCGCCGCCGCGCCAATGCAGGCCGATCACCTCGTATTCCTCGCCCCGCGCCCTGAAGCTCTCGTCTACAAGCGAGAGAATATGCTCCGTGAAGGGATAGAGCGAAATATCCACCTTGCCGAGCACACCGGGCACAAGTATGGGCGCGCGGTCGGGGTTCCACATATAGCGACGAGTGACGCCCTGCGCACCGATGGCAATATGAATGATATAAAGATCGGGAAGGGATGCGCCGCCATCGATCTCGGCCTGCCAGCGCTTGGCAAGAAGGTTTGCAAGCGAATAGGTATCGTCCTGCTCCTCGGCAAGATTCATCCCCGCCGTGGTGTAGCCCTCCCAGACGAGGGCGGTGCCGTCAAGGCTCTGGTTTTTTTCGCGCGAAAGGCCGAAAACATTGCGCATCGGCTGATGCACCCTATCCGCCTTTTCCATCGGAACGCCGTGCCCCACGGCATTGGACTGTCCGAGCAGAATAAAGAGCGCGCATTTTTTCTTATCCGTCATTTTTCTCTCCCCCCAGCGCCGCAACCGCCCGCAAAAGCGAGGCCTCGGCCGTATCGGCATTCTCGTTATCAAAGAGGATCAGCTCGTCCACAGCACCTGCCCGAAGGAGCGCCTCGGGCGCCGATGCATCCGTCGAGCGCGCGTATTCCTCCCAGCACGCAAGCTTTTTTCCGTCGCGCGGCGCGTTTCTTTTCTTCATTCTCTCATAGCGCGTTTTCTCCGAGGCCGCCACCCAAACGAGCGAAAGACGCGCGCCGAGCGCCGCCGCTCTTGCCTTGATTTCCTTCATAAAATCGGGGCTTCGCACCTCGCGCAAGAAGGGAGCGTTCACCAAAACGGTACCCGTATGGCGCAGAGCGGAAATGGCAAGCGCCATCAGCGCCTCGTATTCCGCCTCCCGCAGATTTTCAAGATAGAAGCGGCCGTCCATATCCGCCGCCTCTCCCGCAAGCGAAAACCCGCGCAAAACGAGCGGGGCAAGGTCGTCCTTATCGATATAGCAGGCGCCGCCAAGCGCCTCGCAAAGCCTCTCGGCCGCGTAATTTTTCCCTGCGGCGGGAAGTGCCGCCACCAAAATCAGCCTTTTTTGCATTCTCTGCTCCCCTCGCGTTTTTAATATTTTCATTGTAATATAAAAGTGGCGCCTTGTCAATAGGCGCGACCTCTTTTTATCCCTTCGGCTCTGCGGCAAAGGCATAAAGAAAAACAAGCCCTGCGCTAAGAAGCACGCCGCCGATAATATCCGTCAGCCAATGCACCCCCGCGCAGATCCGCAGGGCAACCGTGAGCAGAGAAAACGCCGTGATCAGCAGAGCAAGCGTGCGGCGTAATGCGGGATTTTGGATGCGCGCACGAAGCTGCATCACCGCCGTCGGCATCACGCAGAGCGTCAAAAGCGTTGTGGAGGATGGATAAGATGCCTCAAGCCTCCCATCGATCAGAACGGGGCGATAATTCAGCGAAAGCACCTCAAACAAAACGAAGGCCCCCGCCACCGCAGCATAAAAGACTCCGAGGATCAGAAGACTGCGATCCACGCGCAAAAGACTTCCCCTCCGGATCCATTGCCAAAGCCCCAAGGCGGCAAAGCCGAGCGCAAAAAGGATCGGCACGAGGCCAAAAAGATCCGTGAGCCCGTAAAGCCCGGGGTGAAAGGCGAAGATCTCCTTTCCTGCGTTATTCAGAGCAGCGAAGCCAACGCTCGTTCCCATCGGCCCGATCGGCGCTCTCCCAACGGTGCAAACCAGCACCGTGAAGACGGCAAAGGCCGATAAAAAGCCAATCGCCAAAAAAAGTCTTCTCTTTGTTTTCTTTTCCATTTTTCTTTCCTTCCTTATCCGTATATTCGGGAGCTTCTCCCAAAAAGCAGTATAAGAAAAGAAAGCATAAAAAGCAAGAAGCGCGCCGTCACAGGGACGACACGCTCCGTATCATCTTTTTTTCAGAAAAACAAGCGCCTTCACAAAAAGCAGAGAAAAGCCGAGCACCGCGGCATAAGGATGCAGTCCAAGGATGAATAAAAGCACCGATGCAAGGCTAAATGCAAATGAAAGTTTGCTTTTAAGATATATCCAAAGCCGATTCTCGCAGTTTTGCAAGGCAAGCGTGAAAGCGCCGAGCACCGCCGTCGCGCAAACAAAAGCATAGTATAAAACCGTCAAAAAGACCGAGGCGCCCCTCAGCGAAAGAAGCGAAACGGCCGTTGCCGCGCCGCCCTCGCGCATCGCGAAGAGGGGGAGAAAGAAGAAAAGAAGCGCGCAAAGATCGAGAAGACCGCAGGATAGATCCGCAAAATGCATCCTCGTTTCTCTCTGCGCCCCCTCGGCAATCGCAAGCACCTCGCTCGGCGAAAGCAGGGCATCCACCGTGACGCCATAGAAGGCGGCGATCGCCTTCAGCGAATCGATGCTCGGATATCCCCTGCCCGCCTCCCATTTGGAAACGGCCGTGCGGGAAACGAAGATCGCATCCGCAAGCTCTTTTTGCGTGATCCCCTTTTGCTTTCTCAGCGCCTGCAGTTTTTCAAAAAGCTCCATTTTTATTCCTTTTCCTTCGTTTTTTCATAAAGACGGCAAAAATCGCCCACTCTCGCACCAAGCTTCACTTGCCCAGCAAATTTCATTGGCGCACCCGCAATAGAGCAGATGCGCCAACGTTTTCTTTATATAACCCTTTTGGATTACTTTTCGTTCTTATAGATTTCCTTGAAGTACTTATAGGTATCCACCTTCAGCTCGCCGCAAGCCGCCTCGTCGCAGGCAATGATGCCATCCTTATGAAGCTGAAGCGCGCTGATCGTCCAAGCGTGATCCACGCCGCCCTCCACGCAATGGCGCAAAGCGCGCGCCTTATTATGGCCGCTGATCAGAAGCATCACCTGCTTGGAATCGCAAACGGTGCCAACGCCGACGGAAAGCGCCGTCTTCGGAACCTTGTTCACATCGCCGCCGAAGAAGCGGGAGTTCACGATCAGGGTATCCTCCGTCAGAGCGCGAACGCCCGTTCTCGAGGTCAGAGAGGTGAAGGGCTCGTTGAAGGCAATGTGGCCGTCAACGCCGCTTCCGCCCATAAAGAGATCGATGCCGCCAAGGGATGCGATCTTATCCTCGTATCTTTGGCACTCTGCCTCCAGATCCTCTGCCATACCGTTGAGAATATTGATGTTCTCTGCGGGAATATCGATATGGTTGAAGAAATTATCGTGCATAAAATACCAATAGCTCTGATCGTGCTCTCTGGGAAGGCCAACGTATTCGTCCATATTGAAGGTGACAACGTTCTTGAAGGTCACCTTGCCCGCCTTATTCATTTCGATCAGCTTCTTATAAACGCCGAGGGGCGAGGAGCCCGTGGGCAAGCCGAGCACGAAGGGGCGTGCTTCCTTATGCGCATTGATGGCGTCTGCAATATGCTGCGCCGCCCATTCGCTCATAGCGTCATAGTTGTCTTTAATGATCAGTTTCATGTTTTTTCTCCTTTGCGAGTGTTTTTTTATCTGCACTAAGATTATATCACATATTATGGGATTTGTAAAGCCGTTTTAATCATTTCGTTGGCGGATTTGAAAAAAGAAATCGAAAGAAAGATCACAAAAGATGAACGCCGTCTGCATCCCTGCGGAAGGGGCGCGTCTCTCCATTCAGCACCTGCGCCTTAAAATCCTCAAAATCCTTGATGCGCCGCTCGGTGGCAATGCCGCCGAGAATCTCGAGCGCGCTTCCCGAATGATTGTCGCTTCCCGCAAAGGGGCGAAGGCCGTAATTTTCGCAATACTGCGCGCCCAGACGGTTTTCAAAATCGTTGTGTGCGGCATTGAAGATCTCCGTGCCGTGCACATATTGCGGGAAGAGCGTGATCTCGGTATTCACCTTGCGGAAGGGATGCGCCTGAATGATCAGCGCGCCCGCATCCTTCAGAATCGGCAAAAGATCGCGCTTCGGCATCGTTTCCATTTCGGGGTGCGCAAGGCACCAGGCCTTGTCGATGCCGTAGATCAGAAAATGCGCCCAGCTGTGCGAGGCCTCAATGCCGGGAAAAACGTCGATCCCGATTTCCTTTCCAATCACAAGCCCCTCCTCGTATGCGGAAAAATACCGCTCGATCTTCTCTTTATACGGCAGATCTCTGGCGGAGCGATCGAAGTTGGACTCGATAAAATGGTCGGTCATAAAAACGCCCGCATAGCCAAGGCTCTTATAATATTCAAGGCTCTCGCGCACGGTCGCAGTCGCGCAAGCGCTGACGGGTGCTGTGTGTAGGTGTGTTTCGTAAAGATACATTTTTGCTCCCTCTTTTTCCCAAATTATTCTTTAAAAACCGAAAGCGTGTAAGCCTGTGCGCTGATTATTTCGTCGCTTGCATCGGGCAGGTATTCAAAGCGCACCGTTTTTCTTTCGCCCGCAAGCATAGAAAATCCGTTTTCCTCAAAGATCGCCTCGCCCTCCAGCTCCACGGCCTGAAGGTATTCCCGCGCAAGCAAGGTAACGCACCCGTCCATAGCGGAATATTCGATCGCGCCCTCGCCGCATTTTTCGATCCGAAGATCCCCCGCCTTATAGAAGGCACGGCAATCCCCCGCCTCGCAGGAAAGCTCTGCAACCAGCACCTCGCCCTCTGCGAGGCAGGCCTCGATTTTCCGAGAAACGCTCTCGCCCGCAGGGCAAAGCATTTCGAATTCCCCGATCGGCCGATGCGCCCCCTCCTTCACAAGATAAAGCACCACCCGCGCCCGATACGCCGCCTGCGCATCGTTTGAAACGAAGAATCGGTATTCCCCATCCTCATAATCGATCGAGGAAAGGATCGGAGCGGCACAGCGCTTGAAGGCGTAATAGCCGAGCTTCGGCTTATTGAAATAGTCTATCAGCGCCCAGCCCGAGGCCGCCGTCCAGCAATCGTTCAGCATCCAGAAGATCTCGCCCGAGCAAAACCATTTTTCCCTGCGCGCCTGCTCCATCACAACGCGTATCCATTCGTAGGCAAGATATTTATACTTGAAAAATCGGTCCTCGGGATTCTTGAATTTCCCAAAAATCCCCTCCGTAAGCCGCAGAAAATAATGCATCAGCTCCTTACCGAGGCCGGGGTTGCCCTTCGTGTGATAAAGCCAAGCCGCCATATCCTCGGAGAAGATCTCCTCCTCCGTCATAAATTTGCGCAAGGAGGAAAGCGAGGTCGCACCGAATACGGGCTCCTCGGCAACGAAACGCGCGCGGTATTTTTTCATTTCCTCTTTGTATGCAAAAAGGCGCGTTCCATCCTCAATATATTCAAAAAACTGCCCCAAAAACTGCGTGTTATGCGTCGTGCCCACGGTGTTGGAGGCAAATTTGTTTCCGCCGTACGGGCTGGAGGGAAGAAATCTTCTGCTCCGATCCAAGGCCTCCACGGTGGGCTTCATTCCCTGCTCGTATGCGCTTTTTCCCTTGTAATCCGCATCCAGAAACGAGCCGTTGACCGCGTTTTCATTGTCACCGCTATACCAAACGAGACAGGGCTGATTGCGCATAAGAAGGCAGGCATAGGCGGCCTCCCTCTGCAAATGCTCCAAAAACCGGCTCTCCTTCTCGGGATACGAGCCGCAGGCCATCAGAAAATCCTGCGTCACCAGAATGCCAAGCCGCGAGCACTCGTCGTAAAAATGCTTGCATTCGAATGCGCCGCCGCCCCAAACGCGGATCATATTGAGACCCATTTTCACGGAAAGCTCCAGAATGCGCGTGATTTTTTCTTCCTTCAAGGGCATTTCGTAGGGCTGGCAGGGTACCCAATTTGCGCCCTTGCACATAATCCTTTGGCCGTTGATCAGAAGCGTGAAGGAGGAAAAGCTCTCGTTTTTATCGTATTCGGGATTCTTGATGCTTCGGCATTTTTCGAAGGCCTCGCTTCCCACCGCATCCTCAACCTCCAGGATTTCGGCGGTGCGGATGCCGAAGCGCTCCTCGTGCAAGACACGCGCGCCGTCCGTAATGCGAAGCGTATACAGCGGCTGATCTCCGTATCCGACGGGATACCAAAGCCGCGCATCCCCGATCACGGCACACGCCGAGAAGCCGTCTCCCTCAAGCGCCGCCTCGGCGCGATAAACCGCGTCGCCCGCAGGCGAAAGGATCTCAAAAACGGCCGCGGTGGCGATCCTTCCCTCAAATTCCGCCTCCACCCGAAGATGCGCCGCGCCCCTTTCCACGCGCTCCGTGAAAATATAAGCGCCTCGCAGGATCGCCTCGTCTCTCTCATAGCAAAGAAGCGCCGCATCTCCGATGCCGCAGGTGACGAATCTTGCCACCCAATCCCAGCCGTAGGTGCATTGCATTCTGCGCGTGTAAAGCCGCTCCGTTGTGAAGGCGCCGTCGCGCTTCGGAAGCCCCTGCACCTGCCGAATCGGAGAAAAGAAGCGAATCTGAAGCAGGTTTTCTCCCTGCACCACCGCCTCGGTTGCATCAAACGCGTGGCTTATATTTCCGTTTTCCGTGTGCGCCAAAAGCGCACCGTTGAGATAAATATCCGCATAGGTATCGATCCGCCCGAAGCTCAAAACCGCTCGGTCGCAAGCCTGCTCAAGAAAGAAGGATTTCGTATAGATCCAATCGTCGTTTTCATATTGCAAAACGGCGTCCGCATTCCTTGCACAAAGCAGATCCTTCGGCAAATACCCGTTTTGCACAAGATCAAAGATCGTGCACCCCGGCACCTCAGCGCGAAAGGAAAAGCCGCCAACGCGCTCGCCCTTCCATTCTCCGTTCAAGCTGATCCTCTTCATTTTTCTTCTTCCTTGCCTTCCTTGCCGTAGCGCACCAAGCGCTCTGCGCTCTGCGAGAGCACTCTTAAAAGCCCCCGCATTTTCGTTTCATTACGGCCTATTATAGCACAAAGCGGCGCGTTTTTCAATATTTTAAAAAGATTTTTCCGCTTCAAAAAATGCATCCAAAGAGGATAAAAAGCAGGCAAAAAAAGAGAACGAAGCACTCCGCTCCGTTCTCTTTTTTATAAAACCAAGTCCATATAAATCAAAAATCCAAATATGCGCCAAAACGAAACGAATTGTTTGCATTTTGCATCGTAAGAATGCCAATAGACTTGCATTTCGGTTGCTTTTCAGCGTGTCAAATCTCCTTCTTCAGCCGCGCATTCCTCGCCCTTCGCCTTTTTGGAAAGGATATTGTATTCTATTCAATTTTAAAACTATCCTTATGAGTACGTCCCTTTCGACTTGGTCTTTTTTGTGTTTGGAGGTCAAAATGACAACTTACTAAATCACGCCGAAGACGTGTATGGAATCAGACCGAAGGTCTGAATGTAATCACGGCAACGCCGCGTATGGTATCAATCCGAAGGAGAAATGCACACCGGCGCGTGATAATCAAGTGAAGCGCGTCAGCGAGCGAGTGCAGATTGCTCCGCGAGCGTTCCGCCTTTGACGGAACATAGCACGAAGTGCCACCGCGTAAGCGGCGGGCGAGCAAAGAGTATGCCTTGCCGTCGCTTTGCGACGGATTCCATACACCCTGCGGGTGATTCCATACCAAGCCTGCGGCTTGGATAAAAAAATTCCAAGTCCGTAGACTTGGAATTTTTTGTGGTTATAGGTCAAAATGACAACTCGAATTTAATCTGTTTCTTCTCTCACAAATACACTTTTATACTTCAAACGTAAACTTCTCCCACGGAATATTGACCTCAGCATTCTCGGTCAGAAGCTCGTTTATGTGCATCAACAGTGGGAAATTATCAAGGTCAAGTAAGCTTCTCCGTGCCGCCGCCTTGATCGCCCGTGCCACACGCTCTGCGACAACCAAAGACTCCAGCGTCACACCGTTGAGCTCTGCCTTAGCCTCATCAATAGTTAAGCCTCTGCCAAGCAAAATGCCAACAAGTCGCGTTCTGCCACCGTATACCGTAACGTACAGATCACCATATCCCACGGACATATTTTCAAGCGTTGCCGCGCCTTGATAATCAAGCAGCTTGTACATCTCCTTTACTGCCTGCCCGAAAACCGCCGCCTGCGAGTTAAAATGAAGCTCGCTGTCGATACCGAATGCCTTTTGGTTCAAGCCGATAGTCAACGCGATTCCGAGTGCATAACCGTTCTTCAATGCGACAGCACTCTCGATGCCGACCACATCACGGGACAGTCCGATGTGATAATAATCGGTTGTCATGATCAACTTCAGCTTGCGCAGAATCTCTATGTCTTTGCCGCAGAACACCACTTCGGTCTGGTCGTGCGCGACCAGCTCGTAGCTTGTGCATGGACCGCCGATCGCGTTCAAAGAAAGCTTCTTCCCCATCGCATCAAGTTTTCTCTGCCACACCTCAGGATAGGTCAAAAGCCGCCCGTCATCGGTGTCCATCAAGCCCTTCGTCACGGTGAGCACGGGGATCTGCTCGGGGATCGCCGGAAGCACGACGTCGCCGAACCAATCCACGCCAAAGCTGCTGACACCACCGATGATCATATCCGCTCCCTCGATCGCCGCCTGCATATCTTCAACTTGATAATATTTGATTCCCGCGGGAAAATCCTTGGTAAACTTCGGATGACGTCCCGTCGCACGGCATACGTCGATGATCTCGCGATCCAATGGCGTGCCGACCAGGCGCACCTCATTTCCGTTTTCTCTTGCGGGATAAGCCAACGCAGAGCCCATCATACCCGCACCGATGATTGTAACGATTGCCATTTTCATTTCCCCTTATTGATGTAATCCTTTTTTGCGAAGATGCTCCATCGCCCATGCGGGATCATTGGCGGTAAACAGCACCGCACCATTTTCGATCGCCGCATCGTACGCATCGGCATTCTCGTTAAAATATACCCACGGCTCGACACCGTACGACCGTGCAAAATCAAACAACGATTTGTCCACCACAGGTTTCTCCTTGGTGCCGAACAAGCAGACGCAGTACGCGTAATCGTAAACGAAGCGCTGTTGCTTATTCCCCATCCACTCCTGCGGATAGTAGGCATGAATCTTCAGGCGCGTTCCATACGTTGCAGCCAACCATTCGTTCAGCTCCCCGCTCCATGTGTTCACCACACTGCGCTCTGTAATGCCGTACTCGTCCATCATCGCGATCGCAAGTGCGGCAGAGCGGTAAGCAAAATCTCCGCTGTCCGCAGGATAATCCTTGAGCTCAATGTTAAACAGCATTTCATCTTGATCGCGGAAAAGCTCCAAAAATTCACGAAAGGTCGGCACACGCTCACCCTTGAATTTTTCATTTTTCCAGCCTCCGACGTCCAGCGCCTTCATCTCGGCAAGCGACTTCTCCCGAATCAATCCCTGCCCGTCACTCGTGCGATCCACCGTGTGGTCGTGCATAAGGATCAGCTCACCGTCCTTCGTCATATGCAGATCAATCTCCACCATATCTACGCCAAGCTCGATAGCAGAGCGAAACGCAACCAAGGTATTCTCAGGATAGAACCTCGAATTTCCGCGATGTGCTGCCACCGCAATTTTGTTTTTGTATTGCAACACCATAAAAATATCCTTTGTTTTCATCAACCTGTTGAAAAAATTTGAAAAAGTAGTATAATTATTATAGATAATTTTGCGTCGATAATCAATAGTCTGCGCTGTTTTTGATGAATTTCCATCTAAATAGCGCAAATTTAATCAAATTCTTTCATTTTGTTTCAAGGAGAATCTCATATGATACCGTTTGAACGCCGGGTGCAGCTTCTAAAGCTGTTGGAAGCCCAAAAAACGCTTTCCGTTCGTGAACTATCTACACGTCTTTTTGTTAGCGAGGCGTCGGTGCGCCGCGACATTGAGGAACTGGAGGCGCAAGGACAAGTCAAGCGCATCTGGGGCGGTGTGATGCTTGCATCCGCCCCCAATGCTGTTGTGCCGATCGACTTGCGAGATGGCGAGCACTCTGCCGTCAAGGAAGCACTCGCCCAAAGAGCCGCCGCACTGATCTCGGACGGCGACTCCATAATTATGGACGGCTCCTCAACCGTGCGCAGAATCGTCAAACATCTCGACGGAAAGAAAAATCTTCGGATTATCACAAACAATCTCCGCATTTTCCACGACTGTATCACTCCCGACGTGCAGCTCTACTGCACAGGAGGCTTGTATTTTCCAAAAAATCAAATCTTTATAGGCCCCGCTGCCGAGAGCTATCTGCGCACAATCTCTGCGGACATTCTCTTTTTCTCCAGCCAAGGACTCTCCGAGGATGGTGAGATCAGCGATGCTTCCGAGGAAGAAACCGCTTTGCGCCGTGTAATGTTGCAGCGAGCAAGGAAAAAGATCTTTTTGTGCGACTCTTCCAAGCTCGGCGTGCGTAAGGGATTTACACTCTGCCGAAAAGAGGAAGTCAGCGAGATTATTTGCAACGCGCCGCTTCCGTGGGAATCAGTCTCACTATAAAATACAACCTACGGCTTACCACAAAGTTTCAGCACGCTACCCGTTTCAGAGGCAGTTGCGCCTTGTCACGCTCGGCTGGTGGGCGCACTATTAAAATGCACCCTTAGCTAGGAATATGTCACCATCAGTAGGTCCAGAGTTTGAGTCCCGTGCACAAAAAATCACGCCGAAGGCGTGTATATCATCAACACGAAGTGTTGAATGTAATCAATCTGAAGGAGGATACACACTGACGCGTGATAAGCAAGCGAAGTGAGTCTGCAAGCTCGCTTGTAAACGAACGAACGCAGCTTGCTCCGCGAGCGTTCCGCCTTTGACGGAACATAGCACGAAGTGCCACCGCGTAAGCGGCGGGCGAGCAAAGAGTATGCCTTGCCGTCGCTTAAGTCGGAGGCCAAGCGGTCTTAGGGAGACAAGC
>JAZTWU010000110.1:0-12243 GCA_045636085.1 Eubacteriales bacterium | reverse complement strand
AAACCTTCATCCCCGGTCCGATTCCGGGTGGCGCCTCCAAAAAGAAACCAGTCCCTTGTGGACTGGTTTTTCTTTTTGGACGTGCTACGCACGAATCGGATCGGGCTTTTTGCGCATCGGCGCAAAAAATCCGGTTCGCAGTCGCCGCGAAGCCGTCGGGGAGCTTGCTCACCAGCGGCAAGCGAGCGCCTACTCGCCTTTGGCGAGATACCGGGTAAGCCTTTGCGCGCGCAGGAATTTCCCTCTATATGCACGAATAAATTTAAAATTGAGAAATTTTTGACGGGCATCTTTTTTGTCAACTCGTTTTGGAGATACTACTCACGAATCAGATCGGGCTCTGCGCGTTCGCGCGCAGAGTCCGCTTCGGTTTCGCCAAAGGCGAAATTACGGGCTTGGATAGTCTTTTCATCCTCTAAATACAAAAAGATTCCGTATTTGCGCTTTTTTTCAAGGGTTGTAACACATTTGTAACGCCCCCTGTATTAAAATAGGTTGAAGCATAAATTTTAGTGCTTTTCGCAAATACGATCAAAAATAAAAGGAGACTTTATTATGAAAAAGCTGTTTTCCTTCGTCCTTGTTTTGTCACTTATGACCGCTCTTCTCTTCGGCTGCAGCCCGACGAGCAACACCTTCTCGGGAGAATGGAACTTCGCCGAGCTCACCAAGGTTGAAATCGCTCCCGATGTCGATGCATCCACGATCGAAGCCCTCAAGGAGCAGTACGGCGCGGAGGATGAAGCAAGCCTTGAAGCCGCCGTGCTTGCCGACCTCATTGCTGACGGAACCTTTGACGAATGCTACCTGAACTTCACGAAGACGAATGCCTACACCTACGATCCTATCTTTGAGCGCGAGGCCACTTGGGTATTTTATCAGACGGGCGAGAACGAGGGCTTTATTTCGTTCTATGCCGAGCTGGATGCAGCGGACGGCAACCCCGATCCTATGAATAACCCCACGCTGGTTTATAATTCGCAGGACGGCACGATTTCTATGACCTATAAGCATATCGCTTACGTTGTAACGCTCAAGCTTTCCAAGTAAGATATTCTCGGCGCATCCAAGCGCCGCTTCATTCAAATGCAAAAAGAAGAACGAGGCTACCAAAAAACGGCGGCCTCGTTCTTCTTTATTTTTCCATTTCCGTCATCCCTTGCAGGGGAAAACTTTTTGCATCCAAGGCATTTACAAAAAAGAAAAAATATGATAAAATGCATATGAAAAAAACTTCCGCAAGGAAACTTTCCGATATATAAAAAAACGCAAACGCTCCGCGAAAGGCGGAGAGAAGGAGCCTTTTCTTGATCGACTATATCATAATTCTTCTTGCCGTTGCTTGCTTTGCGGCGCAATTTGCCTTCACAAAATTATACGAGGGGCACCTTGGCCAATCGATGATCACAACCCTCGTTATGCTCTTCGGCGCAAGCGCCGTTGGCGCGCTGATCTTTTATGCGGCGGCGGGCGCGAGGGTGCAGATTTCCCCTGTTTCCCTCCTTTGGGCAATTATTTTTGCCCTGATTATGCTTCCCTATTATATGATCGGAATCAAGATCCTTTCCTTGGGAAGCCTCGCCGTTTACAGTATGTTTATGATGCTGGGCGGAATGCTCGTTCCTTTCTTCTACGGCGTTCTTTTCCTTCAGGAGGAAATCAGCATCGGCAAGATCCTCGGAACGGCTTTACTTGCCGTCTTCATCATTCTGCAGGCAACCTGCCAAAGCAGCCCCGATGCAGAAAAAAAGGCGGAAAGCTCCAAAACGCGCTCCCTCTTTATCCTGCTTTGCCTTTTGATCTTCTTCATCAACGGTATGACGGGCGTGATCGCGAAGGCGCATTCCATCAGCGAAGGCGCGGTAAGCGAAGGAAGCTTCACGGTTTTATACTGCTCTCTCACGGCGATCCTGAGCCTTTTGCTCCTGCTGATCGCTTGCTTGAAAAATAAGCGCGAGGCGATTTTGCAAATCAAAGCGGCCGTGCAGATTAGGCCCCTCCTGATTATGGTCTTGCTGGGCGCCGCGGCCTACGGCGGAAACTTTCTTCAGCTTTTAGCCGCCGATAAGGTCCCCGCATCCGTGCAGTTTCCGCTGGTTTCGGGCGGCGTGATCGTGCTTTCGGCGCTCGTTTCAGCCTTTTTCTTCAAGGAAAAGCTTTCGAAAAAGGAATGGATCTCGGTTGCCGGTGCATTCGCATCCACCTTCCTTTTTGCTTTTTAAGCCCGAGATCCTAAATCAAAATCTCTTGATCCAACGGAAGCGGTTGCATTTGATGACCGCGGGAATGCATTTAAAGACCTGATCGGCGTTGAGGCAGGCGATAACGGCCACGGGCGGCCAATGAAAGACGAAGGCCGCCAAAAAGGAAAGCGGAAGAACGATGCCCCAGATGCTGATAAGATCCATTCGGAGCACGTATTTTGCGTCTCCGCCGCCGCGCACAATGCCCGTATTCGTCGGCATTTGGTATGCCGTGCCAACAATTGTTAGCGAAAGAACGAGAAGGAAGCCATCTGCAAGCGTTTTCGCCTCGTCGCTGATCTTATAGGCGGAAATGATGGGCGTGCGCAGCAGAAAAAGCGATGCGCCAACGAAAATGCCAACGCCGATGAAGATAAACTGCATCGTTTTTGCATATTCCTTCGTTTTTTCGATCCGCCCCTCGCCAATCGTTTTTCCGATGATCACAGCGGCGGCACCCGCGCATCCAACGCAAGCAACCTTAAGAAGCTGGAAGAGCGAGGAGGCCACGGAATTCGCCGAGATGGCCGCATCCTGCATATGGCCGAGAATCGCGGTTTGAAGCGCCGTGGAAACGCCGAAAAGCCCATCGCAAAGCACGAGCGGCAGGCTCGTGAGAATGAAGGTGCCGAGGGTTGCGCGCCGAAGCTTGCCGAAATCGCGCAGTCTCCACTTGATTTTTTTATCCACGCGCAAAACGAAAACGAGAACGACCAAAAGCTCAATCACGCGCGAGATCAGCGTTGCAATCGCCGCGCCCTCGCTTCCCATTGCGGCAAGGCCGAGCCTTCCGAAAATAAGAACATAATTGAGAGAAATATTCGTCACAAGCGTGAAAAGCGAAACAACGAAGCCGATCCGCACGCTTTCAACGGATTTCAGCGCCGCCAAAAGCACGTTCGTGAGTGCAAAAACGGGATAGGTATACTTAATTATGGAAAGATAGCGAACGCCCTCGGCAATGATCGGCTCGGAATCCGTGAAGATCATCACAAGACCGCGCGGCATCACGGCCGCAAGAAAAAACATAACGCCGCCGAGCGCAAGGCCGCAAACGAGAGCGCTGTTTCCGAGGTCCTTCACGGCGCCGATGCTCTTTTTGCCCCAATGCTGGCTCCCCATCATCACCGCCGTATTGCCGATGCCCGTGATCAACTGCTGAAAAACGAATTGAAGCTGATTGCAGGCCGTCGCGCCCGAGAGCGCCGCCTCGCTGAAGTTTCCGAGCATTATATTGTCCGCAAGGTTCACGCCGAGAACGATGATATTATTCAGTATCAGCACGCAAGCGAGCGAAAAAAAGCTCTTATAAAAATCCCGATCCTTCGTTAAAAGCATCCTTCATCCCTTTGTTTTTTTATTTCCATTATACCGCGATCGGAAAGCAAAGTCAATATTTCGGCAAAGGTTTTTGGCCGCGGTTGACAGCCGGGGGGTGTTATGCTATACTAACGAAGAAAGCGCCGTTTGCGCCGCCAAAAAGGAGCTCTTCCTATGAAAATATTCGCCAATATCGTGGGCATCTTCGCCGTTTTTCTCTTCGTTTTCAGCTATCAGATGAAAACGCGGCGCGGCATCATCCTGTGCAACGCCACCTCCCGCGCGCTCTATGTCGCGCAGTATCTTTTGCTTTTCGCATACGAGGGCGCGGTTCTGGACTGTGCCGCCCTGCTCGTTTCCGTTGCCTGCAAAAACCGCGAAAGGGGCTTTATCAAAAAGCATCTCCCCTTCGCCGTGATCCTCTCCAATCTCTTCCTCATCCTCGCAGGGCTTCTGACCTATAAGAATGTTTTCAGCCTTCTGGCGCTCTTCGGCGTTCTCTTCGAAACGCTGGCGCTCTGGCCGAAGAAGGAAAAAACGATCCTTCGCCTCTCGCTTCTCGGCGCGCCCTTCTGGCTTGCCTATAATCTCATCTCCTTCGCCTATGCCTCGGCCGCGGGAAATCTGATCACTCTGGTTTCCATCTCCCTCGCGCTTTATAGAGGCGCAAAGAAAAAATCCGAAAGCACATAAACCACGATTGTCTGCAAGGGATTTCCCTCGGCAAAAAACGAGCAAAAATTCGCCTTTTGAAAGCAAAATTTGCAAGATTTTATATATTTTTAAAAACCTTAGCAAAATATTGAATTGCCTTTTCAAAAAATTCGTGCTACAATAAAGAAAAATAAAAAAATGAAGGAGACTTTAAAATGAAGGTTAAGGTTTTTGATACCTCCTGTGCCGCAGGTGCGGCGGCCGCAAAGCAGGCGGCAGAAAAGCTGAACGCGGTGATCAAGGAAAAGGGAAGCGCAAGACTTCTGCTTTCCACGGGCGCATCGCAGTTTAAGTTCTTTGAGCATTTCGTGAAGGAGAACGTGGATTGGAGCAAGGTGGAAATGTTCCATCTCGACGAATACGTTGGCATCTCTGCGGAGCATCCCGCATCCTTCCAGAAATATCTGTGCGAGCGCTTTATCGACATCGTGCATCCCGCAAAGTTTTATCTTCTCTCGGGTGAAGGAAACCCCGAGGAAACGATCGCCAAGGTTTCCGAAAAGCTGATGGAAAGAAAAATCGACCTCGGCCTCATCGGCATCGGCGAAAACGGCCATATCGCCTTCAACGATCCGCCCGCCGATTTTGCAGACACCCGTTGCTATAAGGTTGTCAACCTCTCGGATACCTGCATTCAGCAGCAGCTGCACGAGGGTTGGTTCGAAAACGAGGATGCCGCCTATAAGCAGGCAATCTCGATGACCTGCCAGAAGATTATGGACTGCGAAACGATCATCAGCGTTGTTCCCTATGCGGTGAAGGCGCATGCCATTCACGATACGCTGACGATGGAGGAAACCAACCTCGTTCCCGCAACGCTGATGAAGCGCCACGCGGACGTGACCGTTTATTGCGACAAGGACAGCGCAGCGCTGACCGATAAGGAAACCCTCGCAAAATTCGCTTGATTTGAGAAAAGAAAAAAAACGCGCGGCAATGCTTGCCGCGCGTTTTTAAATCACTCTCGATCCGACAGAGCCGGAGCCGCTCCCATCAGTCGCTTGAAGTTATAGAAAAACGAGGTGTAGTTATCGTATCCGACGAGCTTTGCCACCGCCGCGGCAGAATGTCCGTCGCGCAGTAAAGCCGCCGCTTTATACATTTTCTTAAGCGTTATGTAACGATTTGTTGTCATAAGAACCTCTTTTGAGAATCTATGACAAAGCGTCGACTTGCTGACGAAGAGGCTTTTTGCCAAATCCTCCAAGCGGATCGCCTCGCCGATATGCGCATCAATATAGGCAACCGCCGCGCTGACGAGCGCATCCTTGGAGGTGGGGAGATGGAAGCGATCCTTGTTTTCCTCAACCATCTTATCCGTCTGAATCATAAAGCGCAAAAGCTGAGACATAATGAAAAGCCGCTTATAAGCATCGGCATCGTTATAGCCGAGGATCGAGAGCAAAAGCTCCCCAAGGCCGTATGCCTCGGCAAGGGCGCGCGGAATGATGTGCAAGCGGTTTTTCCCCTCGTAGGAAAAGGCGCCAAGCTCCACGCGAAGCTCCGCCATCATCCTTTGCAAAACGCCGATATCGAAGAGCAGAACGATTCTCTCATAGGGCTTATTTCCGTTGATGCGGATGGCGTGGATCTCTCCGGGGGCAACGAAGATCATATCCCCCGGCCCTGCCGTATAGGTTTCTCCCTCAATAATGTAAGAGATCTCCCCCTCCAAAAGCAGGAGCATCTCGTGCGCCGCGTGCATCTCCGAGGGATGCAGATATTCTTTTCCAACGGCCTCCGTGCGGCTATGGTGATAATAGATTGAATCTCCGATCAGGCTATATTGCTTCAGCGCCTTGGTTTCGGGCAAAGACATAAAAAATTCCTCCCTCGCGGGCATTAGGCCCGATCGCTAAAATTATATCACAAGATTTTATATATTTCAATTGGTTTCTTCAAAAAACGCATTTTCGCCACCCGCGGCAAAGCGGAGAATTTTATAAAGCGCATCGATCCCTCCGCCGATCGATTCTCTGCACTAAAGAAGCGGCAAAGCTTTTGTCTCTTTTCGAAAAAATTTTATATTTATTTTAAATCCTCTTGACGGCGGCGCGCCTTTGTGCTATACTGTCTCCCGTGTTTTTATTATCCTTTTATTTCACAGGGGCGCGTTTCTATGAAAAAGAAAAAATCCGCATATCTGAAAAACACGCTCGTCCCCTGCCTCGCCCTCGCCTCCGCGATCGGCGTGATAACGGGAGGAGCGATCTTTTTATTTCAATTGGTTTCCTCTGAGGTCATCCATCTTTCCGAGAAGATCTATGCACTCGTGCGCGCCGATGCGCGCTATCTTCCCCTTCTGATCCTCTGTGCGGCGGCGCTCGGCCTGCTTGCGGCGCTGATCCTCACGAAGGCGAAGGAATGCCGCGGCGGCGGCATCCCCACGGCGGTTGCCTCGATGCGAGGCCTCGTTCCGCTCCGCTGGGTGCAAAGCGTTTTCGTGCTTTTCTTCTCCTCGATGCTGACCTTCCTCGGCGGCGTTCCGCTCGGAAACGAGGGTCCCAGCGTTCTGATGGGAACGGCCATCGGTAAGGGCACCTCGGAGACCACGGGCAAGCGCCACCTCGCTTGGGAGCGCTACTGTATGACGGGCGGCGCATCCGCAGGCTTTGCGCTGGCAACGGGCGCACCCGTTTGCGGCGTTCTCTTCGCTCTTGAGGAGGCGCATCGGCGCTTCTCGGTTTCCCTGCTCGTTTTCAGCTCCGTTTCGGTTTTCGTCGGATCCCTGACGCAGAGTGCCCTCTGCCGCATCACGGGTATCACCCCGCACGTCTTCCGCTTTGCAACAACGGCGGCTCTTCCGCTTCGCTACCTCTTCCTTCCCCTGATCATCGGCCTCGCTTGCGGCGGCTTTGCCGTGCTGATCACGAGGCTCTATTCCGCCTTCAAGGCCCTGCAAAAGAAAAAATACATCCCCCTTGGCTTTATCCCGAAGCTCGTGACCGTCTTTGCCGTGACGGCGCTTCTCGGCTTTTTCAGCCAGAGCTTCATCGGCACGGGTCAATCCCTGATCGAATCGCTGCAGGCGGGCGAGGGCATCTGGTATATGCTGCTTCTTGCGCTTTTGGTGCGCGCTATACTGATGACCTTTGCCAACGGCGAAGGCGTTTCGGGCGGCGTCTTCGTTCCCACGCTGGCCTTCGGCGCGCTGATTGCCGCCTTGCTCTTCCGATCCGCTTTCTTCATCGGACTCATCCCCGCCGAATACGGCGGTCTGATGATTGCCGTCGGTATGGCGGCCTTTCTCGCCGCCTCGGCGCGCATTCCTATGACGGCGCTCGTCTTCTCCCTCGAAATGCTGGGCGGATTTCATAATACGCTCTCCGTCGGCATCGCCGTCACGGCGGCCTTTATGATCGTCGAATTCTCGGGCAAGGTCTCCTTCACCGATACGATCATCGAATCCAAAACCGCCGCAACGCACGAGGGTCGCGTGCCGCTGATCATCAATGCCTTCGTCACCGTCGGCAAGGATTCCTTCGCGGACGGGAAGGAGCTTCGCGACCTGCTCCTCCCCCCGACCAGCGCCGTGCTCTCCATCGAAATGCAAAGACCCGTCGGCGGCCTGCACAGCGCCTCCGAGATCTGCGCAGGGGACGTTTTGCACCTGCATTACTGCACCTACGATCCCGAGCACACAATGGAATTCATCGAGGCGCTCTTCGGCCCTCAGGTGAAAAACGAAAAGGACAACAGCCACCTCGGAAGCGAAACGCATATCGTTCCGGAGGATTAAATACCCTCAAGCGCGGACACCTCCCTTCGGTGTCCGCGCTCTTTTTTGGCACGGGGCGCGCAGGCATAGACTTCTTGACTTTTAAAAGCTCTTATGTTATAATAAATCAAAGAGGGCGGCAAATCCGTTGCCGCTCCTGATTTTTTTCAAGGAGAAAACAAATGAAACGATTTTTATTTTTTCTTTCGCTCTGTCTTGTCTTCTGCACCGTTTCCGTTTCCGCCTTTGCAAGCTCGGATCTGCCTGCCACGGGTCTCAATTTCGATAGCTATAAATATACAAAAAACGGAAAATCCTTCGGTATGGATTCCTATGAGAGCGCAAAGCCCGTCGATGCAGTGCCCCATACCTTCGAGGCTTGGATCTACGCGGATTACGCCACTTGGAACGGAGGAACGATCCTTGGAAATTATTGGGAAAAACTCTCCTCGACCTTCTCCTTTTCCTTAAATAATATTTTCCACCCCACGCTCACCCTCAAGGGGGCTGACGGCGTGGTTCACTCTGCCGTCTTCTCTCTTGCCGAAATGCGCGATTATTCCCGCACCTGGGCACATCTCGTGATCGTTTTTGACGAGGAGGCGGAGCAATTCCGCTGCTATATCAACGGCGAGATGAAGCAAGCCCTCGATTTTTCCGATACCTGCCCCAAGGATTGCAAAGACGGATGCGCAGGGCTCTTCTCGCTTGCCGCCGCCACGAAGTACCCCGTGTATCTCGGCGGAGATATGACCCCCCTGAACCCCAATTATTTTGATGGCTATATGAAGGACGTTGCGCTTTACAGCACCGTGCGCACGGATAGCGAGATCTCGGAAAGCTATCAAAACGGCATCAATGCCGAAGACGGTGCACTTCTGCTCTATTACGATCTCGACTGCCTTGATAAGGGCGTTGACATCAAGGACGAAAGCAAAAACGGCTGTGACCTGAGGTACAGCAAGATCTGGCTCACCGAGGAGGAAATGGAGGCCGAGCGCGAAAAGCTGGGCTTTTCCGGCGAATACGAATACGCCATCGCGGTGATCGGCGATCCTCAATATGCCACCGACCAATTTCCCGAGGCCGTACGCGCCGCCTATCAATGGCTCGCTGAAAACAAGGATGCAAAGAATATCAAATTCGTGATCGGCGTTGGAGACATCACCGACCAATGCCAGGAAAAGGAATGGCTGGAGGCCGCCGATGCGCTGAAAATTTTAGAGAACGCGGGCATCGACTATTCCCTCGTGCGCGGAAATCACGACTGCGCGGGAAATGTCACAGGCGTTTCCCAAAAGAATAAAAAAACCGCCAAGCCCGAGCTTTTTGACGCTCTCTTTGCCGCCGAGGACAGCCATTATCTGAATCGAGTGCTTGCAAACGGCGGGCTTTACGAGGAGGGATCGGTTAAAAATACATACAGAACCGTGGACTGCGAGGGCGATCAATGGCTGATTCTCAGCCTTGACTGGCGCGTGGACGAGGATATTTACCGCTGGGCGCAGGGCGTGATCGAATCCCATCCCGAGCATCGGGTTATCATCACAACGCACGATTATATGAATCGCTGGGGCGCCCCCAGCTCGAACGGAAAGAACATCTGGGAAAATCTCGCCGGGCAATATGAAAACGTCGTTTTCGCCATCGGCGGACATCACACGTGGGACGATATCGAGGTTCTTCAGGCCGAGGGCGTGCACGGCAACACCGTGACGCAGATGCTCATCGATCCGCAGGAATCCGACCGTCTGCTTGCAGGCGTTGGCATCGTGACGATGTTCTATTTCAGCGAAAACGGCTCCGTTGTGGACATCGAGCACTATTCTCCCGAATGGGATCAGTATTTCAAGAGCACAAACCAGATGCGCATCGATCTCGGCATCGGCCGCCAAAGCAATCTTTTCCTGATCCTCGGCATCTCTATAGCCGCAGTGGTTCTGATCGCCTCTGTCGGCGCATTCTTCTTCCTCCGCGCCAAGAGAAAGCGCACCCGCACGGCAGAGTAAGCCGCGCTTAAAATCCCCAAAGCCAATTCCGAGCGAAAGGAGAGCAGCCGTATGATACGAATCGCCCTATGCGACGACGAAAGGAAGATACTTGACGAGCTTTCGGAGCACATTCAATGCTATGCCCAAAGAAAAGGCATAACCGATATCGAGATCCTTGCCTTCGATTCCGCAAGAACGCTGATCGGCGCTATTGAGGACAAAAAAAGCTTCGACATCTTCATCCTTGATGTTTACATCGGGGACGAGATGGGAACCGACCTCGCCCGCGATATTCGGAAATTCGGCATCGAAGCTCCTATCATTTTCTCAACGACCTCGCTCGAGCACGCGCCCGAGAGCTTTGAAACGGGAACGCTCCGCTATCTTATAAAGCCGATCCAACCCGCGAAGCTTTATGAAGCAATGGATGTTGCGCTTGCAAGCGCAGAGCGGCTCGGGCGGCGACTGATGAAGCTCAAAACCGAAAACGGCGCCGAGAGCGTCAATGCAAGTCATATTATGTTCTCGGAGGCGCACGATCACTATCAGCACGTCACTCTGTCGAGCGGCAAGGTGATCAAGATCCGAATGACCGTTGCGGAGTTGTATACGATATTTGCCCAACACGGCGGATTCATCCGCGTCGGAAGTGCTTATATTATCAATCTCAGACAAGTCAGAAATCTATCGCGCACGGAGGTCTCTCTTTATAACGATAAGACCGTTCCGATCCCGAGAGGCAAATATGCAGAGCTGAAGAAGGCCTTTTGGGATTATCACTACGAAGGACAGGAGGATTGAGCTTCTATGGTGGGAACTATCGTGGAATTTGTGCTTTTGCTCGTGGCGCACGCCGCAGCAGGCATCTATTCCTCCACCCTCAAATACAGCAAAAGATTCACCTATACCGTCTGGGGCCTTTGGGTGGCCTTGCAGACCTCGCTTCTTTTCTTCTCCGAATTCGTGCTGACCGATCATTGGGGACTGCAATTCTTCGTTGGATTCGTTCTCTCGCTGATCGGCCAATACATCATCTTCTTTGCCACCACGAAGGGCAGGCTCGCGAAAAGAATTTTCACTATGCTCACGTATTCGATCTTCTTCTGCATTGCGATGTCGCTCTTCACTATAGTGCACGGATCGTTTCAGGAGCTGCACTTTGTGCTCGCCGCGCTCATTCAGGCAGTACTGCTATTTTCAATCGTGACTTATTTTCTGCGCTACGTTTGCCCCTTGTGCCACGCGGCGGCAAGAAATATCACGTCGGGCTGGATCTCTCTGATCTTCGTGAATATCGTCTTTATCATAACCGTCGTGCTCTCCTCCATATTTCCCGTGCGGCTGACAAGCTTCAAGGATGCAGGCTTTGCCAACTTCCTGTTTTTGAGCATCTCGATTATGGCGGCCTATCCCATTATCTTCTCCTGCATAAACAATATGTCCGAGGCGGCCGAAAAGCAAGCGGTCGAAACGCAGAATAAGCTGCTCGTGGCGCAGATCGAGACCGAGACGGCACAGCTTGCGGCAGATAGCCAGGCAAGGCACGACAGGCGCCACCACAATCTCGTTATGCTCGAATTTGCCAACAATAACGACATCGAAAGCGTGCGAGAATACCTGAAAAATCTCGTGGATAGCGATAGCACGGTATGGAGCGAGACGAGATACTGCGAGAATATGACGGTCAACACCGTGCTCACCGCCTATGAAAGGCGCGCGGGGGAAAGCGGCATCAAGGTCAATATTTTTGCCAAGGCAAGCCGAGATCTTTCGGTTTCGCCGCAGGAGCTCGTGATCGTGATTGCCAATCTCTTCGAAAACGCCATTCACGCCACCGCGAAGCTAAAAACAAGGGAAAAGCAAATTAATATTTACATTAAGGACAGCGCACAGCGCCTTCTTATAAAGGTGGAAAACCCCTGCCGCGCGAATCTCACCTTCGACGAAACGCTCTTCGGCATTGGTATCCGCTCGGTGATCGCCACGACGAATAAATATGAAGGAATGTATGATTTCACCGCCGAAAGCGGAATTTTCTGCGCAAAGGTCAGCTTGAATCTGATATAGGCGCCCTCCAATGGCACGTACTCTTAAGGACAGTTTTTGGAATTCAATAGAATACGTTACCTACCGACAGGAAAAGGACGAGGAATTTTAACAATTCTTCGTCCTTTTTTCTTGACAAGCACTGCATCTGTGTCCACAGATGCTATTATCAGTTATGAGTTATGAGGTTTGCTTTCGCTCACCGTTATGA
>JAZTWU010000109.1:0-7173 GCA_045636085.1 Eubacteriales bacterium | reverse complement strand
GTCCAGATCCCGCATGATGCCGCTGGGACGCAGGTCGAAGACCTTGTCCACTGCCTGCTCCAGACGGCCATCGCTGACAGTGCCGGTGCCGAAGGTGTCCACCAGCACGCTGACGGGACGGGCTACGCCGATGGCGTAGGCCAGCTGTACCTGGCAGCGCTTGGCGAGGCCGGCAGCCACGATGTTCTTGGCCACCCAGCGGGCAGCGTAGGCTGCGGAGCGGTCCACCTTGGTGGGATCCGTGCCGGAGAAGGCACCGCCGCCGGGGGGGGCGCTCCCGCCGTAAGTATCCACGATGATCTTGCGGCCGGTGAGCCCGGAGTCGCCCTGAGGACCGCCGATGACGAAGCGGCCGGTGGGGTTGACGAAGTAGCGGGTGTTCTCATCCAGCAGCTCCGCGGGGATGACGGCACGGATCACGTGCTGAATCATGTCGGCGCGGATGGTCTCCAGAGAGGTCTCCGCATCGTGCTGGGTGGAGATGACCACGGTGTCCACACGGACGGGGCGGTTGTTCTCATCGTACTCCACGGTGACCTGGCTCTTGCCGTCGGGACGCAGGTAGGTCAGAAGGCCGCTCTTGCGCACCTCGGTGAGGCGCTTGGCAAGGCGATGCGCGAGGGCGATCGGCAAAGGCATAAGCTCGGGCGTTTCGTCACAGGCAAAGCCGAACATCAGGCCTTGGTCGCCTGCACCCGTATCCAGCGCATCACGCATTTCCCCGCTCTTTGCCTCGGCGCACTTATCCACGCCCATAGCAATATCGGGGCTCTGCGCGTGCAGAGAGCTGAGAACGGCACAGGTATGGCAATCGAAGCCATACTTGGCGCGATCGTATCCGATCTCCTCCACGGTGCTTCTCACGATCTGCTGGATATCCACGGAGGCCTTCGTCGTTACCTCTCCCATCACGGTGATGATACCCGTGGTGGCAAAGGTCTCGCAGGCAACGCGGCTTTCAGGATCCTGACGAAGCATTTCATCGAGAATCGCATCGGAAATTCTGTCACAGATTTTGTCGGGATGCCCCTCGGTTACGGATTCCGAGGTGAAAAGAAATTTGCTCATTTTTTCTCCTTTTTGCTTATCAGCGCGGGAATAGAAAGAAAAAGACCTTGCGGCACACAAACCCCAAGGCTAAGAAAAAATCTCATCTGCAGGATTTGGCACCTTACTTCACAGCCGAAGTAGGTTGTCGGGCTTCATAGGGCCAGTCCCTCCGCCACTCTTGATAAGCGTATTGAATTTTTACGTATACATTATAGCACACGAAAAACAGAAAATCAAGAGATTTTTTCGAATATTTTCTGTTTTTTATAAGGCGGGGGCCGCTTCCCCAAAGGCATTTGATGGGCGCACATCCGCAAGAGGCGGGGCAATTTGGGTTTCTTTCGGATTTTTGCGGGGATCTTTTGCGTTTTTTCAAAAATCGTTTCAAGAAAAGATAAAAAATGAAATAAAAACACTTTTTTCAGAATATTTTGATATAGAAATAAAGGACGATTCGGAATATAATAGTTTTATCAAGTAGAGAGAGGTACAACGCTATGTGGACCGAAGAAAAAATCAACAACCTGCAAACCACGCCCTCCGAGGCGCTGATCAAGGATATTTCGCGCATTGAGGGAGACATTCTCATTCTCGGTGCGGGTGGAAAAATGGGGCCGACGCTTTCGGTGCTTGCAAAGAATGCCGCTAAGGCGGCGGGCATCTCCAAGCGCGTGATCGCCGTTTCCCGCTTCTCCGATCCGATCGCGCTCGCCTATCTGCACGAAAACGGCGTTGAAACCATCAGCGCGGATCTTCTTGACCGCGAGGCGCTGGCCGCTCTTCCCTATGCAGAGAACGTCATCTTTATGGCGGGAAGAAAATTCGGCACCAGCGGCGGAGAGCATCTGACCTGGGCGATGAACGCAACGCTTCCTGCACTCGTTGCAGACAAATATAAGAATGCAAGGATCGTTTCCTTCTCCTCGGGAAACGTTTATCCCATCGTGCCGCTTTCGCACGGCCCTTGCACGGAGACGGATCCCGTCGGCCCCGTTGGCGAATACGCAATGAGCGTTCTCGCAAGAGAACGCGCCTTTGAATATGCCTCGAAGGAATACGGAACGAAGGTTTTCAATTTCCGCCTTTGCTTCTCCGTGGATCTGCGCTACGGCGTTCTCTTTGACTGCGCAAGCAAGATTCTCTGCGGCACGCCGATTTCGCTTTCCACGCCCGTGCTCAACTGCATCTGGCAGGGCTCTGCCATTGAAAACGCGATCCGCGCGCTTCTGCTTGCCGAAAGCCCTATGAAAACGATGAACATCGTTGGCCCCGAGACGCTTTCCATCCGCGAGGTTTGCGAAACGCTCGGAAAATATCTCGGCAAAAAGCCCGTCTTTGCAAACGAGGAGGGCGACTCGGGCTACATTTTCGGCGGTGCGCTGATGTGCGATACCTTCGGAAAGCCCTCCGTGGATGCAGAAACGATGATCCGCTGGCAGGCCGAATACATTCTGGACGGCGCAAGAACCTTGGACAAGCCCACGCATTTTGAAGAAAGAAAAGGAAGCTACTGATATGAACAGACACGAAGAAGCGCTCCGCATTCTTAAGGCGGGCACCGTGATCCCCGCAACGCCTCTGGCGCTGGACGAAAGCCGCCGTTTTGACGAAAAGAGACAGCGCGCCCTCGTTCGCTATTACCTTGATGCAGGGGTTGGCGGCCTTGCCGTTGCCGTGCATACCACGCAATTTGAGATCCGCGATCCGAAGCACGATCTTCTTGAGCGCGTTCTCTCCGTTGAGATCGACGAGGTTCGCAAATACGAGAAGGCCGAGAATAAAACCGTCGTTATGGTGGCGGGCGTTTGCGGCCCGAAGGCACAGGCCGTCAAGGAAGCAAGCCTTGCCAAGGCGCTTGGCTACGATGCCGTGCTTCTCAGCCCCGGCGGTCTCTCCTCCCTATCCGAGGACGAGATGGTGGAGCGCACGGAGGCGGTCGCAGAGATTCTGCCCGTGATCGGCTTTTATCTTCAGCCCTCCGTTGGCGGAAGAATTTTCAGCTATGGCTATTGGGAACGCATCTGCGCAATCAAAAACCTCGTTGCTATCAAGGCCGCGCCCTTCAATCGCTATTTCACCCTTGACGTCGTGCGTGCGGCGGCATTTTCCGAAAGAAGCGAGGAAATCGCGCTTTATACGGGCAATGACGACAATATCGTGATCGATCTGATCTCCGAGTATACATTCGAAAAGGACGGCAAGGTCTATAAGAAGCGCTTCGTTGGCGGCTTGCTCGGACATTGGTCCGTCTGGACGAGGACGGCGGTTTCCCTCTTCGAAAAATGCAAGGCACTTCACGGTTGCGAAAAGATTCCCGCCGAGATTCTGCGCCTCGCAAATGAGGTGACGGATACCAACGCCGCCTTCTTCGACACGGCGCACGGCTTTGCGGGCTGTATTGCAGGTCTGCACGAGGTGCTCCGCAGGCAAGGACTGATGAAGGGCATCTGGTGCCTGAATCCCAAGGAAACGCTCTCCGAAGGACAAATGGAGGAGATCGACAGAGTCTATGCGGCGTATCCGCATCTGAACGACGACGCCTTCGTGAAGGAAAATCTTTCGCGCTGGCTGAAGGACGAATAAACGAAAAATCCCATCTACGGTGAAATTCCGCGGATGGGATTTTTTTATGCCGATGTGCGCGGGCGCTTTTTTCTTTCGCGTGAGAAAGGAAAAAACGGCAGACTCTCCCCCTTCTCACGCCCCTCTGTGCTTTTATCGGATGCCTCGGGAGGATTATAAGCGTATTTCTGATCGCCGACGAATACGGCGCAGGGGAAATCTCTGTTTTTGATGAAAAGCAAGGCGACAACCGTGATCACCTGCGGATTGCTCTGCTCTGTTGCGGGGGCTTCCCTTTCCGTATCGTAATACACGGGAATATGCGTGCGGCAAGCGCCCGTAGGGCGACAGTTCTTCAGGAAGAAAAAGCGCTCCTCTCTTTCACCGCGCAGATCCATATGGCAAAAGCCACCGCACCCGCATCCCGAATCCTTGCAATACGAGCACCGGACGAGTCCTGCCACGGAGAATGCCTTCGGCGCTTCTGCGGCCTCATAGGAAAGCTTATCTCCGTGCACCTTGCGCATCACGCGATCCCAAAGCGCAAGATGCGTGCAGGATGCTCTTCCAACGGCGCGGTCGCCACCCTCATAGCCCATCCATATGCCTGCGGTATAATACGGCGTGTATCCCACGAAGAGGCGATCCTTATCCTCACCCGAGGTTCCCGTTTTTCCTGCGGTATCCACAAGGCGGGAGAGCGTTATGCTCTTCGCCGTGCCGCTTTCCACCACCTCGGAAAGCATTTGATTCATAAGGCGCGCGCCCTCTGCCGAGAATACGCGCTTTTCCTCACGCTTTTTCTCAAGAAGCACGTCTCCCGCTTCGGTTTTGACGGAAAAATAACTGCCGCCACTGTGAAGCACGCCCTCGGATGCAAACACCGTATACGCCTCCGTGAGGCGGCGAAGCGAAACGCCGTAGGTCAGCTGGCCGAGGGCCAAGGGAGCGGCGCAAAGATCCGTCAGGGTCTCTCCTCCCTCTCCCTTGGCCTTGCGCACGAGCGTTTCAAAGCCGAAGGTGCGAGAAAGGCTTCGGTAAATGTTTTCTGCGCCGAGCATATCGTAAAGCCGAAGCGCGACGGTATTTTTCGAAAGACGCAGTGCATCCTTAACGGTGATAAGGCCGCTATATACGGCAGGATAGTTTTTCGGATAAGCGCGGTAGGAGGTGCCGCTTTTTTCAAATTTCAGAGGAACATCGTCAAGCACCGTGGCGGGATGGATACGCCCCGCATCCAGAAGCGGCGCATACAGCGCAAGAGGCTTCAGCGCCGAGCCGGGCGTATGCGGCACGAGCGCGTGGTTTAATAAAAGATTTCCCTCCTTTTTTCCAAGGCGGCCGACGATGCCGAGAAGATTGCCGCTTTCCGAATCCAGAATCACCATCGCGGCCTGAAGGCCGTTTTTCCTTTCGGCGGAAAGAAGCGAGGCATCCGCGAAGGCGGCCTCAAGCGCCCTCTGCACCGAAGGATCCATCGTTGTGTAAACCGAGAGGCCACCCTTGGCAATCAGCGCATCTGCGGCCGTGGGTTCGAGTCCCCGTGCCCTACAAAGATCTTCGCGGATTTCGGAAAGAACGGTTTCCGCAAACCACGAATGCACCTCTCCCTCCTGCTCGGTTGGTGCAAGCACGGAAAGCGGCGCGGCAATCAGCTCTTCATATTCCTCTTCTCCGATCACACCGACTTCCTTCATTGCATAAAGCACGCGGTTGCGCTTTTCTATACAAGCCCTTGGTGCCGTGTGCGGATTATAGCGGGCGGGCGCATTGGCTATACCGACCAGAACGGCGATCTCACCGTAGTCAAGCTCCGAAAGCGCTTTTCCGAAATAGCGCGAGGCGGCAAGCGAGATCCCCGCCGTATTCTCTCCCATCGGCAGAATATTCAGATATACCTCAAGGATCTCTTCCTTGGAATGCATCTGCTCCATATGATAGGCGCGGAGCATTTCGCATAGCTTTCTTTTCACCGTGTAGCCATTATCGCCGCTGATATTCTTCACGACCTGCTGGGTGACGGTGGAGCCGCCAAAGCTTCCCCCGCGCGAGCCGAGAAGATAATTGAGCGCGGCTTTCGCCGTTCTTCGGAGGCTGATGCCCTTATGCGAAAAATATTCTCTGTCCTCCATTGCAAGAAAGGATCGGATCACGCGGCTCGGGATCTCGCGGTATGCCACCCATTCCTTTCTCTCGGCTGAGGGATAAATGACCTCAACCTCCACGGGCTCATACACCCCGTCCAAGGGATCCCGATCGGCATACAGTCGGATCACCGAGCCATCCCGTGCCGCGGCAAAAAGCATTTCGTCCGCCCCGTAATCCACCGTTTTTTTCGCATACACAAAGGCGACGGCAACACAAAGCGCCAAAAGAATACATAAGGCGAGAACGGCGGCGGAAAAGATCAGCGCCACCCTTCGCACGGTCATTTTTTTCATAAAACAAAAGCTCCGTTCGCAAGACTTCATTTTCATCTTGCGCACGGAGCAAAAAAATATCGGATTCAGTTTTTGGTATCCTCGGGATTTTTATCATATTCGACGCGGTTGAGATAAAGACCGTCGGGCGGTGCGGTCATCCCCGCCAAGGCGCGGCTTTTTCCCTCGATAATTGCGGGAATCTCGGATGCCTCCATTCGCCCAAAGGCGACCTCGATCAGCGAGCCGACGATAATGCGCACCATATTATATAGAAATCCGTCCGCTCTTATGCGAACGAGGATCTCCTTGCCGTTTTTCTCCACGGTGAGGCTCTGCACGGTGCGCACCGCATCCGTGATCTGCGAGCCCTGTGCCATACAGGAGGTGAAATCCTTTTTTCCCACGAAATGGGGGCAGGCATCCTGCATCCGCGCCACCATCGCATCGGTGATCTGCGGATAAATGATCCAAGCGCGGTGATATTCAAAGGGCGCGATCACGGGAGAATTCCAGATGCGGTAGACGTATTCCTTGGAAACCACGTCGTGGCGCGCGTGAAAATCCTCTCTGCAGGCCGAGGCATAGTAAAGCGAAAGATCGGGGGGCAAATAGCGCGCAACCGCAACAGGAAGCTTTTTCGGCGGGATAGAGGCGCCCTCGGTTTCAATCGTCAGACAAAACTCTCTGGCGTGCACACCGCGATCCGTTCGACTGCATCCCGTGACGCGGCAGGGAGCGCCGAAGGCCTCTGCAAGCGCCGCGCAGAGCTCTCCCTGCACGGTGCGGCGGTCAGGCTGAACCTGAAAGCCCGAAAAATCCGTTCCGACATATTCGATCTTGGCAAAATACTTCATACGGGCATTCCTCCGAGCGGCTTAAATCTTATAGCAAAGCAGATGCGCGATCCAGCCGCCGCCGAGCATAGCCTCGGGCATACGGGAAAGAAGAATGATTCCCGCAAGAGCAACGGCGAAAACGATCAGAGCCACCGCATCTCTTGCACGGAAGGTGAGCTTGACGAGCTTGGTTCTCTTTTTATCCACGCGATAGCAACGGCATTCCATTGCAACGGCAAGCTCCTCTGCGCGCTTGAAGGCGCTGACGAAGAGCGGAACGAGCAGAGGGATCAGAGCCTTTG
>JAZTWU010000108.1:0-6768 GCA_045636085.1 Eubacteriales bacterium | reverse complement strand
CAGCAACACGGCGGAGCTGATGGAGGCAATGGATTACATTATTCCCAATACGGATGCAGAGATCGTTCTTTTGCCCGGCGTATATGCGCTTTCCGAGTCGCTGAAGCTCCCCTCCGGAACGAAGCTGATCGGTGCGCAGGCAGGCAATGCCGCCGTGAATTGGGCGAATGATCCCTCTGCCGCAAAGTCCGTTCTGAAGATCTCTACGAGTGCCGCAATTGAGGTATTCCAGACCTCGTCGGCTTCTCCCGTTTCTCTCGTAACGGTGGACGGTGTGATGGTGGAAGGCTCCGCCCTGACCGAAAATGGCGTGGAGGCCAAGGGCATCCATTTCAAGAAGACGGCGGGTGATGCGATGGTTGGCATCCGTGTGGCAAACTGTGCGGTTGTCAATGTATCGAATGACGGTATTGATGTGCAGAATACCGATGCCGCAATCATCGAAAACAACTATGTCAGCGGCGCAGACGATAACGGCATCCGTCTCGGAAACTATAAGCACCTGAGCGGCGGCACCGCTTATGTTCGCGGTAATGTGGTTGAGAATATCACCGCCTCGGAAAACGGCGCAATTATGCTTGATAACGGAAAGGGCAATGTTGTCGTCAGCGGCAACACGGTTCGCAATATCGGTGCTTTGAGTAGCTCCAAGGGTGCCGCAATCGAGGTATATGACCTTTATGAGGGCGGATCCGTCACCGTAGAGCAGAATCGCCTTGAAAATGTGCAAAGAGGTATTGATATCTATAAGTGCACAATCAAAAATGCGGGCGAGGGCATTCTTATAAGCGGAAATGTCATTGAGCAGTTCAAGCAATACGGCATTCAGACCAATTCGCTTGCTCATAAGACCTCCTCTGTAAAGACCGTCGTTGAAATCAAAAACAATGCCATTCTTTCCACGGTAACGGAAAACGCACTTGTGGTCGGCGCGCAGAACGAAAAATCTCAGGTGATTGCCGAGGGCAATACGCTCAATGGCTCGCAGGACGGCGTAAACGGCGAATGACCGGTTTCTCTTCCTGCTCTCGGCACCTCGGCAGAGGCTTGCTCTTAGACGGATATCGCAAGAATTTGCGAGGCAGGCAAGGCGAAGGAATATTTCGCTCTCGGTGATACGAAGAGCGTAACCGTCGTGGAAAACGGCGTCGAGAAAACCTTCCTTATGGAAATCGTTGCCTTTGATGCAGATACGAAGGCGGACGGAACCAAGGCCGCCATCTCTTGGATCTCTGTTGAAGTTGTAACGATGCACAAAATGAACGAAGCAAAGACCAATGAAGGCGGTTGGGCCGATTCCGATCTCAGAGCGTGGTTGCAGGGAGATTTTTATAGCCTTCTTCCGGCGGAGCTTCAGAGCGCGATCGTCGTTGTGGATAAGACGTATATGATAGCCAATACCGAAAACGGAACCTGTCAGGATTCCCTTTGGATTCCTTCCAGCCGTGAGGTTACCAGTGATACCACGAAAGAAAAAACGGGCGCGACGTATTCGTCCTATATCACGAGTGAAATGATCAAAAAGTCCGATCTTGACGGTGTGAAGACGAATTGGTGGCTTCGCACCACGAATGCAAGAATCGAGCAGTTCGCTCTCGTGCAGGTATCCTATGGATTTGTCGTCAATTCGGATGCCGATTTTGAGCAGGGCGTGGTTTTGGGCTTCTGCACTTAATTAAAAATGAAAAAGAGCGAGGCCTTCGCAAAGAGCGGAGGCCTCGCTTTAAATTTATGCTTTTTTAATCCTCATAGGGGCGGAGGCGGAAGGTTGCACCGATGGATTCGCAGATTTCCTTGCTTTTTTCCTGCTCCTCCTTCGTAGTAACCACATCAACAACTGTCATTATAACATTCGGAACGTATTTCGTGCAATCCCTTGCAAAGCTGAGCATCGCTTCGTAGGAATCAATACCGAAAACGGGGCGGACAGTCTTCAGGTAATCCTCCTTGTTTGTCGCATTGAGACTGATCGAAACGGTGTCGATCAGTCCACGGAGCTTGTGCGCAACGCTTTCGCCCGCAATCAGATCGGCAAGGCCGTTCGTATTGATGCGGATCGGAATGCGGCTCTTCGATTTGAGGTAAGCCGCCACGCGAAGCAGATCGTCAAGACGCTCGGTTGGCTCACCGTATCCGCAGAACACAACCTCGCTGTATTTGGAGAGATCCCAGCCGTCAAGGCTATCGCATACCTCCGAAACGGTTGGCTCTCTTTCCAGCCAGAGGGAATCGGAATTGAAAACGTGATCGCCGTTGTGGCGCAGGCAGAAGGTGCAGGCGCAGGGGCAACGGTTGGTCATATTGATGTAAATGCTGTTTCTTCCTTCATAGGTGATCGTCATCATAGGGATATTCCCTCCAAAATTCTTTTTTTGAGATTCATTTTATCCATAGCAGCGCCGATAAGAACGAAAACGATGCCGCTTGCCACGGATTGAATGAGAGAGCCCGGAATGCCCGCCAGAGCGGCTCCGAAGCTGCCCGTGATCAGCACCTCGTATAAATAGTATCCGCCCGCACATATCACGGTTGCGGGAATGAGCATCAGCGTGTTTCTTAAAGAAACGATTTTCTTTCCCTTGCAGGAAAAGAGCATAGCGGAGGCCGCCTTGATAATGATGGAGCCGGGCGCCCAGATTGCATAGCCCGTGAGAACGTCCGCCAGCATTGCGCCTGCCGCGCCAACGCATACCGCATAGGGCATCGGCAGAATGCAGGCCGCAAGAAATATGAATCCGTCACCAACGTGAACATAGCCGTTATAGGTCGGGATGTGCAGATACGCCGTAATAACAAATACGAGCGCCGCGAAAATGCCCGAAATGCATATGAGCCTTAATTGTGTTCTTTTCATAACCACTCCTATATTTCCCGCAAAAATTCCTCGAAGCAGATTCCGTCCTCCGTGGGGATATCCAGCATAACGGTGCGCTCCAGCGCCTTCAGAATAAAGTCGGATGCGTGCAAAACCGCATCGTGGAGGCCTTTTCCGTTCACGGCGTCGGCCGCGATGATAGAAGAAAAAACATCTCCCGTTCCGGCGCGGCAAGCGCCGATCTTGGGAACGCATACCGTGCGCGGCGGCTTTCCTCTTTCGTAAACGAAATTCATAAGCGTACCCTCACGCTCCAGCCCCGAGATCACGATGCGCGCAGGGCCGCGCTTGCTGAGGGCTTCGCACATCGAAAGAAGCGCCGCTTCGCTGATATCCTTGCGATACTCCGTTTCGGTCAAAATGCAAGCCTCGGTGAGATTGGGCGTGAGAATATCTGCGCATTCGGAAAGCCCCTTCATTTTCTCTGCGAGCAGAGGCGAGTAAGCGGAATAAAGCCTTCCGCCGTCTCCCATCACGGGATCGATAACGGTGAGCGCTCCGTCCTTCTTGAATCGCTCTATAAAGAGGCGAACGGTCTCTATCTGGTCAGGGGAAGCGAGATATCCGCAAAGGATTCCGTCAAAGCGCAATCCGAGCCGTTCCCATTCCTCTATATAAGCAGTCATATGCTCGGTGTAGTCGGTGCGATAAAAGCTTTCGTATCCCGTATGGTTGGAGAAGATCGCCGTCGGGATCGGACAGCACTGTATTCCCATCGCAGAGATGATCGGCAGGGATGCCGTGATCGAGCATCGGCCAAATCCGCAAAAATCATTGATAACAGCAATCTTTTTTTGATTGTTGTGAGACATTTTTCAAAACTCCTTGATTTTTGTATGAAAATATTATATAATAAATCTGCCGATATTAAAATAGTCAGTTGAGGATAATTAAATATATACAGATGAAATATATTATTGATAAAAGCATCCGTCCTGTTTATTTGCAGATCTATAAAAAGATAAGGCAGGATATTATAGAAGGAATTTATCCTTTGGGAACGAAGCTTCCCTCAATGCGCCTGCTCTGCGGCGAGCTTGCGGTGAGCACGGTCACGGTGGAGCACGCATACGCGCTTCTTTGCGAGGAGGGCTATGTGGAGGCAAGGGAGCGGAGCGGCTTCGTGGTGATCTTTTGCAAGGACGATCGTTTTGCTCTCACGGATGAAGCGCCGCCAAAGCGGATGCCGATCGAGCATAGCGAGAGCGATTATCCCGATTTTCCCTTTTCTATCCTTGGAAAAACGATGCGAAGCGTTCTCACCGATTACGGAGAAAATATTCTGGAGCGCTCTCCCGGTGCAGGGTGCTTGGAGCTGAGAGGGGCAATACAAAGGTATCTTGCAAGAAACCGAGGGATCAGCGTTTCCACCTCGCAGATCATCATCGGCTCGGGCGCGGAGCACCTGTATTCGCTTATTATAGAGCTTCTCGGCAAGGGAAATACGTTCGGTATAGAATCGCCGTCCTATCAGAAGATCGAGCAGGTATACCGCGCGGCAGAAGCGCGTTATGAGCCTCTGCCGCTTTTGCAGGATGGAATTGAAAGCACCGCTCTGCTTCGCACGGGCGCCAATGTTCTGCACGTCACGCCATACCGTAGCTTTCCGAGCGGCATCACGGCCTCCGCCAGCAAGCGGCACGAATATATCCGCTGGTCGAATAAGGGAAAAAGATATATCATAGAGGATGATTTTGAATCCGAGTTTTCGGTTTCAACGAAGGCGGAGGAAACGCTTTTTTCGCTTGCACAGAAGGACAACGTGATTTATCTCAATACCTTCTCCAAAACCATATCGCCCTCCCTGCGTGTGGGCTATATGGTGCTCCCGCAAGCGCTCGTGAGAGACTTTGAGGAAAAGCTTGGATTTTATTCCTGCACCGTTCCAACCTTTGAGCAATACGTAATTGCAAGGCTTTTGCAAAACGGCGATTTTGAGCGGCATATCAATAAGGTCAGGCGCAATAAGCGCAAGGAGCTGGCCGGTATGGGCAAATAAAAAGAGAGCACCGAGGTGCTCTCTTTTTATTATAGAATTGCAGCTTATGTGCCGCCTGCGCACAAAAGATAGAAAGCCATCTTCAGCAAGTCTGCCGCTTGGCGGCAGATAAGAAAAAACGAGCACCGAAGTGCTCGCTTTTTCTTATATTGCATCTTAAAAATTACTTAAGAGCGGCCTGCGCTGCCGCAAGTTCGAGGCGAAGCCGAAGAAAAGAAAACGAGCACCGAAGTGCTCGCTTTCTTTCAGACTTGCCGGAATCGGCTTCGTCTAAAACTAAATTATTTCAGTGCTGCCTGAGCTGCCGCAAGTCTTGCGATCGGCACTCTGAAGGGCGAGCAGGAAACGTAGTCAAGGCCAAGGCTGTGGCAGAACTCAACGGAAGTGGGATCACCGCCGTGCTCACCGCAGATACCGATGTGCAGCTTGCCGTTGTTTGCACGGCCATCCTTGCAGGCCATACCCATCAGCTTACCAACGCCGGTCTGGTCGAGCTTAGCGAAGGGATCGTTTTCGAAGATCTTTCTGTCATAGTATGCATCCAGGAACTTGCCGGCATCGTCACGGGAGAAGCCGTAGGTCATCTGGGTGAGGTCGTTGGTTCCGAAGCAGAAGAAGTCAGCGTTCTGAGCGATTTCGTCTGCGGTGAGGCAAGCTCTGGGAATCTCGATCATCGTACCAACCTCATACTCGAGCTTCACGCCTGCGGCGGCGATCTCAGCATCAGCGGTTGCAACAACGACGTTCTTCACATACTTAAGCTCCTTCACGTCGCCAACAAGGGGAATCATGATCTCGGGCTTAACGTTCCAGTCAGCGTGAGCCTTCTGAACGTTGATAGCGGCGCGGATAACGGCGCTGGTCTGCATCTTAGCGATCTCGGGATAGGTAACGGCAAGGCGGCAGCCTCTGTGACCCATCATGGGGTTGAACTCGTGCAGAGAAGCGATGATAGCCTTGATCTGCTCAACGGTCTTGCCCTGTGCCTTTGCAAGAGCGGCAATGTCCTCCTCGGTGGTAGGAACGAACTCGTGAAGCGGCGGGTCAAGGAAACGGATGCAAACGGGATTGCCCTCGAGAGCCTCATAGAGCTTCTCGAAGTCGCCCTGCTGGTAGGGAAGAATCTTTGCAAGAGCAACTTCTCTCTCCTCAGCGGTGTCAGCGCAGATCATCTCGCGGAATGCGGCGATTCTGTCAGCCTCGAAGAACATATGCTCGGTACGGCAAAGACCGATACCCTCAGCGCCAAGCTCACGAGCCTTCTTAGCATCGGTGGGCGTATCAGCGTTGGTTCTAACCTTGAGCTTTCTGTACTTATCGGCCCAGCTCATAATGGTGCCGAAGTTGCCGGAGATCTCAGCGTCAACGGTGGGAACGATACCGTCGTAGATCTTACCGGTGGAACCGTCGATGGAGATGAAGTCACCCTCCTTGTAGGTCTTGCCTGCAAGAGTGAACTGCTTGTTCTCCTCGTCCATAGCGATCTCGCCGCAACCGGAAACACAGCACTTACCCATACCGCGGGCAACAACGGCTGCGTGAGAGGTCATACCGCCGCGGACGGTCAGGATACCCTGAGCGGCCTTCATACCGGTGATGTCCTCGGGGGAAGTCTCAAGACGAACCAGCACAACCTTCTTGCCGGCTGCCTTCCAAGCCTCAGCGTCCTCAGCGGAGAATACGATCTGACCGCAGGCTGCGCCGGGGGATGCACCCAGGCCCTTACCAACGGGGTTGGCGGCCTTCAGTGCCTTGGCGTCGAACTGGGGATGGAGCAGGGTGTCGAGGTTACGGGGGTCGATCATCAGAACGGCCTCCTGCTCGGTCTTGTGACCCTCGGCAACCAGATCAACTGCGATCTGCAGAGCTGCCTGAGCGGTGCGCTTACCGTTAC
>JAZTWU010000107.1:0-7643 GCA_045636085.1 Eubacteriales bacterium | reverse complement strand
GTTGCGGACAGTCGAGGACGCCTGTCTCAGACGGACAGTCGAGGACGCCTGTCTCAGACGGACAGTCGAGGACGCCTGTCCCTACGACGCGAGATGTTTTATCCGCAATTTCTCCGCATTGGGTTAATTCGATTTGCGGACAGTCGAGGACGCCTGTCCCTACAATGCGAGAAAGGATACATCGTCTGTTTTGTGTGCAAATCGTTAAAAAATATACACCGCTACTATTATAATCAAAGCTCTGATATCTTGGTGTTTTTCTCTTTTTCAATTCATCCATATTCATCACCTGCACCGTTATAACAAAAATCGGCAGAGAAAACAATATCTCTGCCGAAATTCTTTTGTTGCGGACAGTCGAGGACGCCTGTCCCTACAAATGTTGTGTTAAACATCCTTATGAGAACGAGCCTAATTCGGTTCTCTTTTTTTGATGCATTCAATTTTTTTAATTCAGCCAATCCCAATCGTCCCAAGCCATTTCTTGGTTCTTGATATAACTGGAATTTTTGGTGTAAACCTTTCCGCTCTTGAAGGTTAAGTTATTGTAGAAAAATTTGTATGCGGAACTGGAGGTGCTCACAACATTGAAATCATATTCTCTTACCTCCAGCTCGCAGTTTTCTACATACATGTATGCTCCGGGACCGTTGATTTTCTTGCCATTCGGTTCGTTATTCAAAGTGTAAGAACTGTTATTCACATAGAGTGCAACAGCAGCAGCATCGGTGGTCTTTTTGATCACCTTGAGATCATAGCATTTCACCTTTGCCAAACGAATGGCTTGCACGGCGGCATTGTCTTTGCCGTTCGATGTCATTTCCTGTGCGTCCAACGTGAGGTTGCGGATGGTTACGTGGATGTAATCACTGTCCGAATAGGTAGCATTTTTGTCTTTCGATACATCAAATGCTCCGCTGCAGTTAAAGAGATGGCGGTTGGAGTTTGAAGCGCCGGCGCCTTTTTTGATCAAAATATTTTCCTTGTTTCCAAGACCGATGATATCCATGCTGGATGCAACGGTGATCGTAGTTTCCTCGTTGTAGGTTCCGGGCAGGATATAAATCGTTTTGTTGGGAGCCTTCGTGATGGTGTAAAGTGCATTGTCATTCACAAGAGTAACCTTCACATTGCCGTTTTCAAATTCATAGTTTCCATCTTTGTCAAGACCGTAAGCGGCGGCATTTGCATTGTGCCCGACAACCACCGTCGAATCCTTATCGCTGACATAGTAAACCATATCCTGCACCGCTCTCGTGCTGCTCAGGAGGAGCATAGAGGACTGCGAAGCGGTAGCGGCGGCGTTTTTGTCGTAATCAACGACCATACGGGGATCGTTTGCGTTGTTGTTTACGTTGTTAAGCGAGGTATCGATCAAAGCGGGGTTCTTCGTGAAGGTTCCGCTCTGGATCTCGGGCTTTCCGGTGGCGGGGTTCGTATCAAGTTCAACCTCGGTTCCGAAAACGTCATAGCTGATGGAGAGAGAACCAACGGTGTTGGATTCAACGGTAACGGCACCGGTGAATACGTCGTATTCATATTCGCTCTTGTCCAGAATTTTTCCGTTGTAGGAGAGGGAGGAGATATCCGCCATCATACTGATCTCGGTTTCAACCTCGAAGATTGCCGCGCCGCTTTCAACGGCAACGCCGTCCTTCGTGAGGGATACGTTTGCAACGGCGGTCTCACCGCCGCCAACATTCGGCATCACGCCGAAATCGTTCACCGCGAGCTCATAGAAGCCTGCGGGTGCATTTGCGGGAATGGTTGCGCTAACCTTGCCAATGGTGAGCTTCTGCGCCTCGTTGATTGCATCGGTCTTCGTGAAGGCCACAATCTGAGGATACTCCGCATCAGCATCATAGTCGGGACCAAAGCTGTCGCTTTCGGCGGTGTACTGCGTTGCAACAAGGTTGATGCCGAGCGCAATGGTGGGAACGGCGGCGCCACGGTAGTTGGCCTCGTTGCCAACCTCCTTCGGCATATAAACGACCAGCGCGAGATAATCCTCGTCGTTTGCCGCGTCCTTGGGCTCCAGCGTCTTGGTTGCGCCGTTATAGTCGTCAACGCCCTTCTGCGCGCTGCCGATGAGAGCGCGAAGCTCGTCCTCGGTATAAACGGTCAGCGCATCGTCCATCTCAAATACCTCAAAAACAAGGTGATCCGAGAGCTTCAGCACCTCGCCTGCCGCATTGAGTCCGATCGTCTCGTCGTAGGTATCAACGCTGAGCTCATACTTCAGTGCGAGCGAGCCGAGGTTGGAGACCTTGAGGTAAACCACCTCGAGTCTGCCGGGCTCCCAAAGTGCGTTGGGATCGAAAATGTCGGACTTGCCGACAACGGGCGACCAATCGGTGTCAATCACGCCGCTTGTAACCTTCTTGTATTCAAGCTCGATGTCGAGATTGCCGGCCACGATGGTGTTTTTTTCGGATGAAACGCTGTCCGTAAACCAAGCAAACGTCGATCCGAGAAGCATTGCAAAGCAAAGGATCAACGAGAGCAGGCTTGCAAGAAGCGAGCGCTTCAAGCTATGATTTTTCTTCATATTGATAACCTCCATAAGAATTTATATAAACATCACAGGTTTTTAGTATAACAAATCTCCCCTGCAAAGTCAAACATTGTTAAGGATATAACGAAGAATCGTTGGTTTTCACAGATATTGCAGGGGTTTTAAAAAAATATTAGTGATTTTTTAAAAATGAAAACGATTGTATCCCCAATGCTCGACCTCTTCGTATTTCACATAAGTGCCGTTTGCGGGGATATCGAGAATTTTCTCAAAAACGTCGCAAATGCGCGCCGTCAGAGCCTCGTAGGCGGCCTTGGTGGACCTTCCGAGAAGCTTCACCTCAACGAAAGCGAGGGGAAGGGAGGTGTCACCGTGGAAAGCCATCTGGCAATCTCCGATAAATTCCAGCATAAGATAGGCCTCGCTCTTGCCGGGCAGAAGCGTGATGGCTTCGCCGAGCGCCTTCGTGAGAAGCTCCTTTTTTTCTGCGGTAACGGTTGCGGTCGTGTGCGTCGTGATCATTGGCATAGTAGAAATCTCCTTTCAGCCTTCAATATATTCTATAAGATCCTTGTAGGTATAAAGTGAGCCGAGACAAACGAGGGGGCGGCCGTTTTCTCTTGCGTTCTCTGCGGCGGCCTCATAGGCCTCCTTGAGGGATGCGGCGGCCGTTGCCTCAATGCCCTTTTTCTTCAAAACCTCGGCATAGTCCTTGGCGGTAAGTGCGCGGGGATTATAGGGCGTGAAGGTGAAGGCAGCGGCGCCAACCGTTGCAAGATCGGCGGCAATTGCCTCATAATCCTTATCCTTCAAAACGCCTGTGAGAACGGTGAGCCTTTCCTCTCCGAAATAATGGCGCAGGCTCTTCACGGCGGCGGCAATGCCCTGCGGATTGTGCGCTCCGTCGTAGAGCGTTAAGGGATTTTTCTTTTGCAGAATCTCAAATCTTCCGGGCCAATAGGCCTTCTTCATTCCCGCTCTCAGTGCGGCATCCGAAATTTCAATACCGATAGAGCGAAGCGCCTGCACGGCGGAGAGCACGAGCGCCGCATTTTCGGGCTGATAAAGCCCGAGCAGGGAGATCTCGATATCCGAAAATTCGCCGAAATCCATCACGGTGCCCGAAAGATCGCATTTTTTGATGCGCACGGCGGTCTTGTCAACCACGGTGAGCTTAGAATTCTGCCGCTCGGCTTCCTCGGCGATCACGGCGGCGGGGCCGCTTTCGCAAACGGCGGAAAGCACGGGACAGCCTTTCTTGATGATGCCCGCCTTTTCGGCGGCGATCTTTTCCGTGGTGTCTCCGAGGAAAGCGGTGTGATCCAGCGCAATGCCCGTGATCACGGAGAGCAGGGCGCTCTCGATCACGTTCGTGGAATCGTATCTTCCGCCCATTCCAACCTCCAAAACAACGAGGTCACAGCCCATTTCCTTGAAATAAAGGAATCCGAGTGCCGAGATCAGCTCAAATTCGGTGGGCTTATCGGTCATCGCATCTGCTATGGGGCGCACGCGCTCAACGAGGCGGCAGAGCGAATCGTTATCGATCGGCTCGTTTCCGATGGCAATTCTTTCGTTGAAAAAGCGCAGATAGGGAGAGGTGAAGCGGCCGATCTTCAAGCCTGCCTCGGTCAGCACGGAGGTCAGCATAGAGCAGAAGGAGCCCTTGCCGTTCGTTCCCGTCACGTGAACGAAGCGCAGATCGTTTTGCGGATTTCCGAGCCCCTCGCAAAGCGTGCGGATGCGCGAAAGCCCGGGCTTGCAGAACATTCCGTTCACGCTGTGTATATAGGATAAGGTTTCATCGTAATTCATCGTTTTTTCCTCCGTTTTCGCGATTGCTTGGCGATGAATGCAAGCGCGAATTTTTCGAAAATGCGCGAAGCTGATGCGCAATTGCGGGATTTTTTCCGAGCAGATAAAGGAGCGCGGTTTCCAGCACGGTGATGATCGCGTAGTTGAGAAGCCGCCAGAGCATCAGGATAAAGAAGGGCATATCATAGTAAGCGGCAAGACCAAAGGTCTTGATCAAAACGGAGCCGATCAGGTGCGCGATCGAAACCGTCAGCGCAAGGCAAAGAAGCCTCGGAAGCCTTTTGGGCAGAATGCGGGGAAGAAGGCCGCCAACGAGGCCGATCGCCGCCGCACCCGCCGTGATCACGGGATTGATCGCATATCCAACCATCAGGCAGCCGAGCAGATCCGCCAAAACGCCGACGAGCACACCCGCGATCGGCCCGAAATAAACGGCCGAGAGCAGGATCGGCAGATTTTCAAAGCTGAAGCGCAAAACGCTGTCTCCCCCCGAGGGGAACGCAAGATACTTTCCGCATAAAATGCTGATAGCGGCCAAAAGCGAAAGCAGGATCAGCACCTTCAGGTCGCCCAAGGGGCTCATTTTCCGTTTAGACATAAAAATACCTCCGTCATACAGAATTTCACATCTCTATATTACGGAGGCGATTATATATGCAGGGAGGGTCTCCGAACAGTGGGATGCGGAAACCGAACCGCAAGGGCAAGAGGCCCTATTCGTCCGCGCGGCAACTCCCCGTCCGCTCGGCACTGAAAAAACGCTCGGAATCCTACTCTGTTGTGTGCATTCAGTATAGCACAGTTTCTATATTATTTCAAGATTTTTTTATAAAAAAACGCGATTTTTTTTAAAGAGAAGAAAAAATGCTCTGCCGCCGCAGGGCGCGTGCTTTATCCACTTGACAATTTTCGCGGGATTTGGTATACTTTTTGTATTAATATGGAATAGGAAGAAGCCGTATGATGAAACGAATTGAGAATGAAGCCTTCGGTGAGGAGCGCGCCCTGTATGCGATCTCGGATGCCGAAATCGAAAATTGCCTCTTCGCAGGAGAGGAGGACGGAGAATCCGCCTTCAAGGAGGCGCGGAATATCGCCGTGCGTAAATGCGATTTTCACCTCCGCTATCCCTTCTGGCACACCGTGTGCGCAGAGCTTTCCGAAATCAAAATGCGCCCCACCTGCCGTGCCGCGCTCTGGTATGCGGAGGATATTTCCATCGATCGCTCCGAGCTTTTCGGAATCAAGGCCGTGCGCGAATGCTCCAACGTTTCCATTCGCAGAAGCGAGGTGGACAGTGCGGAATTCGGCTGGTTTTCTCGGAATATAACCTTGGAGGATTCCTGCATTTTTGGCGAATATCTCTTTATGCACAGCCAAAATATCACACTTCGCAATGTCACCCTCAAGGGAAAATATTCCTTCCAATACTGTAAGAATATAGAGATCCACGATTCTGTTTTGGATACGAAGGATGCCTTCTGGGAAAGCGAATCCGTCACGGTGTATAATAGCACCGTCAAGGGCGAATATCTCGCCTGGTATGCAAAAAATCTGCGCCTCGTCAATTGCAAAATCGTCGGAACCCAGCCGCTCTGCTATGCAAAGGGCGTTGTTTTGGAAAATTGCAGTATGGAGGGGTGCGATCTCTCCTTTGAATATAGCGAGGCGCAGGCAGAGATTGTCGGCCGTATCGATAGCGTAAAGAATCCTCTCGGCGGCAGTCGCATCGTTGCCGATGAGATCGGAGAGATTATTTTGGATGAAAACCGCCGCGACGGCGGCACGGCCGAAATTTGCATCAGATAACAAATAAGTAAACAAATATAGTCAGAAAGCGGCATTTTTCATTAAGGTTGCTTTGAAGAAAGGGGATTTTTTCGTGCCTTTTATCGCAATGGGTCTTTTCTTTTTCGTTTTGCTTTTCTTTTTTGCAACCTATTATCCCTTTCGCCGAACCTTTGGATGCGGAGCAAGAGAGCGCCGTGAAAATCCCGTGGATTATATGAGAGACCCGCCCGAGTCTGCGGATTATCCCGGACATATAAAATTGATCGAGCGGGTTTGTGCCGAGACCTTTGAGCGTGTGCAGATCCGATCGGCGGACGGACTTCGCCTCAGCGCCCGCTATTATGCCGCAGAGGAGGGTGCCCCCGTCGTCCTTTTCTTCCACGGCTATCGGAGCAACGCCGTTCACGACGGATGCGGTATGCATTATATTGCGCGCCGCCTCGGATATCATATTCTGCTTTGCGATCAGCGCGCGCACGGCGAAAGTGAGGGAAGAGCCCTCAGCTTCGGCGTTTTTGAAAGAGAGGATGCCCGTCTTTGGGCGGAATATGCAAGCAAGCGCTTTCCCGCCTCTCCGATCTTCCTTTCGGGCATCTCGATGGGAGGAGCAACGGTTCTGATGGCAGCATCTATGCCGTTGCCCGAAAATGTTGTCGGCATTCTGGCCGATTGTCCCTATTCCTCGCCCAAGGAAATCATCAAGAAGGTGATCAGGGATCTCGGAATGCCCGCGGGATTGGTCTATCCTCTCGTGCGTCTCGGTGCGATCCTCTATGGTGGTTTTGATCCGAATTCCGTCGATGCCGTTTCCTCCGTGCAGAAGAAAACGCCCCCGATCCTGCTGGCGCACGGCACGGCAGATACCTTCGTTCCCGTGGAAATGTCCGAGCGGATTGCGGCCGCGGCAAGTGCGGAGCACCGTCTCATTCTCGTTGAGGGCGCAAACCACGGAAAGGGCTACACGGTCGCTCCGCAGATATATACGGAGGCCGTTCGGGAATTTTTCGACAGAAATTTGCAAAAGAAGCCGTAACGAATTTTATTTTTTGAAATTTAAACCTTGACAATTTGCCCCTTTTGTGCTAAAATGGTTGTCGTTATGAATAAAGGGGTATCGCCTAGTGGTCAGGGCAGAGGACTTTGACTCCTCCATCGTTGGTTCGAATCCAGCTACCCCTGCCAGCCGAAAGCCGTCCGAAAGGGCGGCTTTTGTGCTGGCAGGGGTAGCTATCCGATTCGGCCAAGCGCCGAATGGCGCGTTGGTTCGGTTTCCCCTCCCGAAGATCTGCAAGCTTGCTTGCAAGGCAAAAAAGAGCGCCGGCAATACGCGATTCGGGTTCCCCAAAAGGCTGTCTTGCGCAGAAAAATGTATGTTAAATTTTTCTCTATTTTGTGCAAAGCAAACAAATTTAAAAAAGCCATCGTTTGCCGAATGAAAGAGTTTGCGGTAAAATGCTTTTTTGCGTTTTCGGGGCTTTTGTATATTATCCATAAAAACGGAGAAAATAAAGCGAAGTCGGAG
>JAZTWU010000106.1:0-2210 GCA_045636085.1 Eubacteriales bacterium | reverse complement strand
CAGTTTACCAGATTGTTTCCAACGAGAAGCGTCGTCAGATACAGGTCGTATTTTTCCTGGATCCTCAGCGCGAGGTCCGCATTTTTTTCCTCCTCTTCCTTATAACTGAGCAGCTTGATCTTGCTGACAGAGGAAAATGCCATTTCGGTGGCCGAAAAATAAGCACTTGCTAACAAAAGAAAGACGTAAACGGCGATAAGTAGCCAACTACTCGGGTCCATGGAGAGAGAACCACACTCCTTTGTTTTGAATTACGGTGCAGGACACACCGATTATATATTATATATTAAAAATCAGGAAAAGTCAAGGCTTTTGGGCAATTTTGCTCTTTTTCGCGAGCTTCAGACGAGGGGACGCGCCGATTCCCCGCATAAAAGGGAAGGAAAGGAGCACAGAAATCGCGGTATACGCCGCAAGGCAAAAAAGAAGCTTCAGAAGCATCCAGCCAAGCGTTGTGACGGCGCCATTCATCAAAAAAAGCCGACGGCAAAGAAAAACCGAAACCAGCGCGGAAAGCGGCGCGGCGGCAAGCGAAAAGAGAGAAAAAAGCCGAAAACGGATGCGGCGGCGCAGACGCACGAAGGAAAGAGAAAAGTTATAAAGCTCCATCACGACGATCATCAGCGCGTATCCCGAAACGCCCATCACGGGCAACAAAAGATACACAAGGATCACGGAAAGAAGCGAATCCGTGATATTGATCCACATAGAGGCCACCTGCTCCCCGATTCCCTTGAGCATCTGATCGGTGGCGTGGTCCAGATACATAATCGGCACGACGGGGGCAAGCAGGGCGATATACCGCCCTGCCTCGGCACTGCTGTAAAAGATATATCCCAGCTCCTCCGAAAAAAGCGAGAGGAAGGCCGAAACACCAACGCCGTACCAAAGCGCGGTGCGCAATGTTTTTTCGCACATCCGCGCAAGGCGCGCGCGGTCGCCGCACGCACTCGACTGCGCAAACTCGGGCACGAGCAGGCTTGCAAAGGAGGTCAGCGGCGCCATTGGATATAAAACGAGGGGGAGCGCCATTCCGTGCAAAACGCCGTAGGATGCAAGAGAGGCGGAGGCGCTCTGCCCAAAAAGGCGCAGGCGCTTGGGGATCAGCATATGCTCCAGCGTTAAAAGCGCGGAGCGAAGATACGCCGAGGTAGCCAAGGGAAAGGCCATACGGCAAACGGGAGAAATCGCCTCCAATCCCCTTCCCCGCGCACCGCCACGCCGCGCGCGCAGAAACTGAAGGAGCGCGATAAGAAAAACGAAGGCGTCTGTCAGGGTTGCGCAAAAAGCCAGCGCCGCGCAAGCCGATGCGATTCCCTGCGCTCCCGCCTTGCCAACGACGGTGACGGTGAGAAAAAGCTTGAAGATCTGCGCCGCCACCTGCAAAACGGCATTGTTGGCCACGCGGCGCACGCCGACGAAATATCCCGTGAACACGGAAAGAAGCGCCTCGGGCAAAAGTGAAAGTGCAAGAATGCGAATGGGCACAGCGGTGCGCGCATCCCCAAGAAGCGCCGTGCCGAAGAAGGGAGCGAAGAGAAAAAGCACCGCCGTGGCCGCGCCGCCAAAGGCCAGCGCATAAAGGACGGAGGCGCGCAAAACGGAGCCGACCTCGCGCTCTCCACGGGTTGCCGCCGCGGCCACGAGATTCGTCACCGTCAGCGATATGCCTGCGGTGGCAAAGGTGAGCGCGAAGCCGTATAGGGTCATCACCAGCGTATAAAGCCCCATTCCCTCCGCGCCAACGGCGCCCGAAATATAAGAGGATGAAAAAAGCGCCACGCCGCGCATAGAAAGCGCCACCAGCGTTAATAAAATGCCGTTTTTGAAAAACTGTTTTTTTCCGCTCATTGCTCCCGCGGGCGCATAGCGCGCCCCCTTCCGTTCGTTTTTTTCATTCTATGCCACGGAGGGCGCGTCCTATGAAAAAAAGAAAAAAGCGAATGCGCGCATTCCCAAAAAATGAGAGGCGGCATTCGCTTTGTTTTCATATAAACATTGTTGTTTTTTTGTTTTTTCTTACAGTTGTTTACAAAAGTACGTTTTAACCAGCGTACTTTTCTACAACCTTATGCATTTCGGGGAGAAGTCTCTCCATATCGCTGACGAGCTTGAACTGATTTCTTGCGCGATCAAGGTTATGGTTTTCACGGCTGGTGCGGAAGTAGGTATCGCCCTGCAGGTGATCGGCAAGGAAGCGCATACCGCAC
>JAZTWU010000105.1:0-11039 GCA_045636085.1 Eubacteriales bacterium | reverse complement strand
TTTGCGACGGCGTTGAGGTTCAATGCAACGGATTGTCGCAATGGGGCTCCGTTGAGCTTGCGGGACGGGGACTTTCAGCCGAGGAGATTCTCAGAAGCTATTACGGGCAGGATATCGAGATCGTTGAAAACGCACCTATACAAAACGCGACATCGAGCGCGCCTCCCTCTCCGCTTCGCGAGGGAGATACGGGGCGCGATGTGGAGCTTCTTCAGCGAAGATTGAACCGCATCTCCGTTAATTTCCCCGGAATCCCGAAGATTTATCCCGCAGACGGACTTTTCGATAAAAGCACCACTGATTCCGTGAAGGAATTCCAGCGCGTTTTCGGACTTGCCGAGGATGGCTTGGTTGGTAAAAACACTTGGTATAGCATACAATCGGTATATAACGCAGTCAAAAGGCTTTACGAGTTGAATTCCGAGGGGCTGAAGCTTGCGGATCTTTCCACGGAATACCCCGCACAGCTGAGTGAGGGCTCGGAGGGAGATGGCGTTCTCGTTTTACAGTATTATCTGCGCTATATTGCCAACGCAGTTCCCACGGTTCTTTCCGTGGAAATTGACGGAAGCTTCGGCCCTGCAACAAAGAGCTCCGTTATCTCCTTCCAGAGAACCTACGGACTCGCACAGACGGGCATCGTCAACCGCGCAACCTGGAATAAGCTTCAGGAAATTTATTACAGCCAAGTGCGGAATATTCCTTATGTTTTCAGCGCAGGCGAGATCGTTCCCTATCCCGGCCGAATATTGCGAAGAGGGATCGAGGGAAATGACGTCCGCGTTATACAGGAATATCTCGCCTTTATCGCTCAAAAGAATCCGCAGATTCCGTCCGTCACGCCTGACGGATCGTACGGTCCCGCAACGGAGGCCGCCGTGCAGGCCTTTGAAAAAAGCTACGGTCTGACGGATACCTCCGGCCGCGTGAACGCAACCGTCTGGAATGCGATCGCTTCCGTTTACGAGGATCTTTATGCAGGCGAACTCGTTTCGGACGATCAGTTTCCCGGATACCCGATCGCCTGAAAGGAGCACCTTATGTATAGACAGGAAAATACGGCGGCGGCCATCGAACGCATACAGAACTATCTTTATGAACTTTCCAAAAACGGCCTGATCACGGAAATGACGGTGATAGACGGCATATACGGCGAACAAACGCGCTCGGCGGTGACCGAGTTTCAAAGGAAAAACGGACTTTTGGAAAGCGGCATTGTTGATTTTGAAACCTTTACGGCGCTGCGGGATAGCGCCACCCTCTGCAAAAGGAAAAACGAGCTTCCCACCCACCTTTACGCCAAAACGGGATATCCGCTCCGTTTCGGGATGAGCGGCGCTGATATTGATACGCTGCACGCACTTCTGCGCTCCATCGGCGAATACAGAAAAGATCTCCCCCCCATACCGCGCGCTCCCTACTACTCTCGCGAGACCGAAAACGCCGTGCGCTTTATGCAACGCGTTTTTCTTATGGAGGAAAGCGGAATTGTCTCGGCGGAGCTTTTTGAAAGGCTGGAAAAGGATCTGGAGGCAAAAAGAGCCTTTGAAATTCCGATTTAAGCTGAGCCCCGTTTAAAAAAAGCTTGCGCGGTGAATAATGAAGAAAAATTGATCGGGAGCTATGATGAGCAATAAATTTACTGAAAAAGCCGAACGGGTACTGAACGGCGCGATTCCGCTGGCACAGGGGCTTGGGCACACCTATGTTGGAAGTGAGCATATTCTCTTATCCATTGCAAAAGAAAAAATGAGCTTGGCCTGCGCTTTTTTGCACAAGCAAGGGATCGATGCAAAAAAGGTGGAAAACGCCATAAAGATCTATGCGGGCAACGGGCAGAAAAGCAAATTGACGCCGGCGGATATGACACCGCGATGCCGAAAAATCCTTGAATGCTCTTATAAGAATGCACAAAAGCATAACGCGGCCAAGATCGGGACGGAGCATATCCTGCTTGCGATCCTCGAGGAGCGCGAATGCGTCGCAAGAAAGCTTCTTGAGCACCTCGGCGCCGATATTTCACAAATGAAGGATGAAGCCCTCACGCTCCTGCGAAGCAACGAAAGAGGGGCGGCCGCCGCGGTGCAGGCGCAAGCGGATGCCTCCCTTCCTCTTCTTTCCCAATACGGCAAGGAGCTGACGGGCGCGCAGTTTCAGGCGCGCGCCGAGCCTGTGATCGGGCGCGAGGAGGAAACCGAGCGCCTTATTCGCATCCTTTGCAGAAAAACGAAAAACAACCCCTGCCTCCTCGGCGAAGCGGGCGTTGGAAAAACGGCTATCGTGGAGGGGCTTGCGCACCGCATCGCCGCAGGCAGGGTTCCGGGGCCCTTGGTTGGTAAAAAAATCTTCTCTGTGGATCTCACCTCTATGGTGGCGGGAACGAAATACCGAGGGGATTTTGAGGAGCGCATCAAAAGCATCGTGCGCGAGGTCAGCGCAAGCCGCAAGGCGATTCTCTTCATCGACGAGATTCATACCATCGTCGGCGCGGGGGCGGCCGAGGGAGCGATCGATGCGGCTAATATTCTGAAGCCCGAGCTCTCTCGTGGCGAGATCCAGATTATCGGAGCAACCACCCTTTCGGAATACAGAAAGACCATAGAGCGGGATCCCGCTCTGGAAAGAAGATTTCAGCCACTGACGGTTCACGAGCCGAGCGATGCCGCCGCCTTGCAGATCCTTGAGGGCGTTTGTGAGCGGTATGAGGCCTTTCACGAGGTCAGAATCACGCCGCAGGCGCTCCGTGCCTGCATAGAGCTTTCCAAGCGCTATCTGCAGGATAGATTCCTTCCTGATAAGGCGCTGGATCTTTTGGATGAGGCCTGTGCGAAAAAGCGCATACGAACCGTGGAAGAGGGCGATGAGGTCATAAAGCTTCGCGAAAAAATCGAGCAAACCGCCAAAAGCAAGGAGGAGGCCGTGAAAAACCGCGACTATTCCCTTGCGCTCAGCCTCAAGGATCTGGAGGAGATCTATGCGGAGGAATACGACGCGTTGATTGAGCGCGAAAGAGGCTTGAGGGCCCCCGAGATCATCGACGAGGATCAAATCAAGGAGATCGTTACGGAAATGACGGGAATTCCCATCGGGAATCTCGGAAAGGAAACGGATGCACGGCTGGAAGAGGTACTCAAAAAATTCGTGCTTGGACAGGACGAAGCCGTTCATTCCATTTCCGAGGCCATTCTGCGCCATAAGGCAGGGATATCGGATCCTATGCGCCCTGTTGGCGTTTTCCTTTTTCTCGGTGAAAGCGGCGTTGGCAAAACCGAGCTTGCAAAGGCACTCTCCCGTGCGCTCTTTTCCTCCGAAAAAGCCATTATCCGCTACGATATGTCCGAATTTATAGAAAAGCATTCCGTTTCCAAGCTGATCGGCGCGCCGCCCGGATACGTCGGATACGAGGAGGGCGGATCGCTGACCGAAAAAATTCGCCGCCGTCCTTATTCCGTTGTCCTTTTTGACGAGATCGAGAAGGCGCATCCCGAGGTCCTGAATCTGCTGCTGCAGATCACCGACGACGGTATACTGACAGACAATCTCGGGCGCACCGCCAGCTTTCGCCACAGCGTTATCATCCTGACCTCCAATATCGGAGCGGATAAATTCAAGGGCAAGGGCGCGGTTGGCTTTCTGGAGGGCACGGAGCATATCAGGCTCACGGAGCGGCTCAAGGAATATTTCCGCCCCGAATTCATCAATCGCTTGGATGAGATCATCCTCTTTTCACCGCTGAATGCAAACACTCTGCTTGAAATTGCAAAAAATCAGGCGAAGGCGCTGATAGAAAGGGCCGCAGAGATCGGCTATGCGCTTTGTATCACGGAGGATGCGCTTATGCTTCTTGCAAAAAAAGCGCAGCGGGAGGGGATGGGCGCAAGACCGCTTTCCCGCCTGCTCGTGGAAGAAATCGAAAATCCGCTCTCCCGCGCCATCGTGGAAAAGGAGCTGGAGCACGGAGCAAGCATTCTTATTGATGCAAACGAGAAAAAGAATTCCCTTCGCTTTTCCTATAACGAAAGGTCGGACAGATGCGAACGGGCACACGCTCTGCCGATGGCAAAGCAACCCTAAGAAAAAGGGCACTTCAAGCCTGAGGCTTGAGATGCCCTTTCGTATTTTATGAATGGATGGGATATTCCTTTTCTATGGAATCCGCCGCAGACTCAAGATAATCCGCTTCAAAAAGCTCGATCACGCCCTTATCCACAAGCCCTGCAAGCTCCGTATCGATCGGAAGCTTGGCAAGAACCTTCGTTCCGTGCTTCTCGGCAAGCGACTCGATATGGCTATCACCGTACAGATGGATCACCTTGCCGCAATCGGGACAAATCAGATAGCTGTAATTTTCAACGAGGCCGAGCACCTTCACCTTCATCATATCCGCCATATTGATCGCCTTATCCACGATCATGGAAACAAGCTCCTGCGGGGTGCTGACGATGACAATGGCATCCAAAGGAAGGCTCTGGAAGACCGTGAGCGGCACGTCGCCCGTTCCGGGAGGCATATCGACGAACATATAGTCCACCTCATTCCAGACGACCTCCGACCAGAATTGCTTGACGGTTCCTGCGATCACAGGGCCGCGCCAAACGACGGGCTTGGTCTCCTCGTCCATCAGAAGGTTGACACTCATAATTTCAATCCCCGTTTTCGTTTTCGGAGGGAACATTCCGAGCTCGTTTCCCGTAACCGTTCCAACACCGATGCCAAAGGCCTTCGGAATGGAGGGGCCCGTGATATCCGCATCCAAAATCGCGGTGCGATATCCGCGGCGCTGCATCGAGACGGCCAGCATCGAGGTGATGAGCGACTTGCCAACGCCGCCCTTTCCGCTGACAACACCGATCACGCGAGCAATCTTGCTTGCCTGATTCATCGGAGCCAAAAGCGATTCTTTAGAGCATTTTTGCTTACATGTGGAGCAATCGTGCGTACATTCTGCCATAGTTTAACACTTCCTTTTTATGATTATATACAGTCGATGACGATTTTTTCATCCTTGACGGAGAAATGAACTCCGACCAGGCGATTCTGATAATTTTCGATCAGGGCGTTTGCCAGAAGATCCTCCACGCTCTTTTCGATATAGCGGCGCATATTCCGCGCGCCGTATTTTTCGGAATAGGATTCCTTTGCGATCTTCGCAAGAACCTCGGGATCGAAGGTGACGCGGATTCCCTTCTCAGCCATATGCTGAGCCACCTTATCCGTCATCAGCTTGGCGATTGCCTCAAAGTCCGTCTCCGTGAGCGAACTGAAGGTGACGATCTCATCCACGCGGTTAATAAACTCGGGGCGCAAAAAGGATGCAAGCGCGCGCTCGGTTTTATCCTTGCCGATGGCCTGCTTTTCCATTGCGAAGCCCGAAATCGCGGAGGAGGTCTCGCTTCCCGCATTCGTCGTCATCACGATGATTGTGTTTTCGAAATTCACGCTTCTTCCCTGTGCATCGGTGATTTTTCCGTCATCGAGCACCTGAAGGAGAATATTCATAACATCGGGATGTGCCTTCTCTATCTCGTCAAAAAGGACGACGGAATAGGGGCGGCGGCGGATCTTCTCGGTCAGCTGTCCCGCCTCGTCGTATCCCACGTAGCCGGGAGGCGCACCGATGATACGCGAAACGGCGTGCTTTTCCATAAATTCCGACATATCAAGGCGGATCAGCGCCTCGGGTTGCTTGAAAAGCTCCATAGAAAGAACCTTGACAAGCTCGGTTTTTCCCACACCCGTGGGGCCGGCAAAGATCATCGAAATCGGCGTTTTACGGTAAGAAACACCGGCGCGCTTTCTCTTCACAGCGCGCACGACGGCACTCACGGCCTCCTCCTGACCGATCAGCTGGCTCGAAATCTTTGTCTTGAGATTATCCAGCGCACCGAAATCGTTTTCCTTGATATCGGTGGCGGGGATACCCGTCCAGATCTCAATCACGCCCGCAATATCGTTTGGTGTGAGACAAAGATTTTCCAGAACGGGACGGAGCGAATCCACACGCCCCTCAAGACGGAGCGCTTCCACCTTGAGATCGGCGAGGAGCTTATAATTCTCCTCCGTTTGCTCCTTCTCGTTTTCAAGCTTTGCTTCAAGAGCCTCCTTCTTTTTCGCAATCTCGGAAAGCATCTTCTCGGCTCTGCGCATTTCGTTCAGCTCCTTGGAGGTCAGCGAAGCGCGGGCGGCGGCTTCATCCACGAGATCGATCGCCTTATCGGGCAAAAAGCGATCCGTGATATACCGCTCGGACATCATTACGGCAAGGCGTGCAACCTCATCCGAGATCTTCACGCCGTGGAAGGTCTCGTAATACCCCTTGATGCCGCGGATGATCTGCACCGTATCCTCAATCGAGGGCTCTTCCACGATAACGGGCTGGAATCTTCTCTCCAGCGCGCTATCCTTTTCAATATATTTGCGGTATTCCTTCAGAGTCGTTGCACCGATCACCTGAATTTCGCCGCGAGAAAGCGCAGGCTTCAGAATGTTGGCCGCGCTCATGCTTCCCTCGGAATCTCCCGCACCAACGATGCTATGCACCTCGTCGATCATCAGGATGATATTTCCCGCCTGCTTTACCTCACGGATCAGGCCAAGGATCCTCTGCTCAAACTGGCCGCGGAACTGCGTTCCCGCAACGAGCGAGGTGAGATCCAGAAGCCAAAGCTCACAGCCGTGCAACCGCTCGGGCACCGAATGATCGTTGATCCTCTGCGCCAGCGCCTCGGCGATCGCCGTTTTTCCGACACCGGGCTCACCGATAAGGCAGGGGTTATTCTTCTGGCGGCGGCAAAGAATCTGGATCACGCGATCCAGCTCACGCTCACGGCCGATCATACGGTCGATCTCGCCGCGCGCGGCCTTCGCCGTCAGATTCGTTGCGTACATATTCAAAAACTTTCTGCCGTTTTCCGCTTTATCGTTCTTATGCGGCTTCGGGGGGCGCTTTTCACCCGCACAGCCGCCTTCACCGCCAAACGGCATACTCATATCCGAGAAAATCTTGGGAAAATCAACAGCGGGAGCGCCTCCGTCCATATCCTGCACGGACTCGATCAACCCCTCCATTTCCCCCGTCATATTTTCTATATCCTCATCGCTGACACCCATTTTCTTCAGAATGTCATTGATAGGCTTAATGCCGAGCTCCTTTGCACAGATCAGGCAAAGTCCCTCATTCACAGTCTTCCCCGCCTCAAGCCGCGTGATAAACACAACGGCAGGGCGTTTCTGACATCTTGCACATTTCTGTATTTCCATAGTTCTCCTAAGCTTGTGTAATCAAAAAAGGTTGCTGTATCGTATGAAAAAAATCAAAGGCCGAGCAAAAGATCCAAGGGGTGATACTCCCTGAAGAAATTATAGACCGTGCCGCCCTCAAAATTCGCAATCTGCACTATATCGAGGCCGAAAACGAAGCCTACCACCATCGAGACGATCCACGCCAGAATAAAGGAAAATGCAAAGCCGAAAACGAGGCCGAGAATTTTATTCAGCCAGGAAAGAGGCCCGATATGGAAAATGGCATTGAGAATCCAGATCACAACGGTGAAAAGCAAGGAATAAATGATCAAAAGCAGAACGAACGAAATAACGAGCGAAACGATGGAAACCAGCGGCCCCGCAAAGGTCGCGGCAAGCTGATCGGCAAAGGCCGCACCCGAATCGTTTGCAATCTGCCCAACATCAATATCAAAAATACCTGCAGCGATCTTCAAAACGAGCGGAAGATCGTCCTTCGCACTCTGCGGTGCCATATCCGCAAATCTTTCGCGGAGGATGGATGCAAGTCTCCCCGTAACAGAGGAGCCGATCGCAGGCTCAATAAATTTGCTCGCAAAGGCAGAGCAGGTCTGAAAAGAGCAAACCCAAACGGCCACGAGCTTGACGGGCTTTGCCACGGTTTTCACGAAGCCGCGCTTGATGCCCATAATAATACCGATCAAAACGATAGCGACCAAAATCAGGTCTATGGCGAGATTCATATTTCATCCTCCGAGTTATTTTAAAAATGCGATACGGTTATTATACTAAATAAATTTTACCTTGTCAATGCGATGCGGAAAGAAAAACCACGTTTTCCGCTCCGAAAAGCATTTCAAGACGCCCTTTTACCTTTTCGCTTGCATCGATATGGACGCCCTGCATACGCGAATAGCGCCTGGTTGAGGCATCAAAAAGAAGAACCTCACAGGGGCCGGGATTCAAGGAGGAAAGGCGAAGAATCACATCCGTGCGCTTATCGGGCAGCGTCGGAAGCTTGATGCAGATCCTCGGCGCCGCCAAAGCCCCTTCCGCTTTCTTTTCCGCCACCTCGGCAGATCTTGTCGCGGAAGCGTTATTTTCCAGAAGTGAAAGCGAGGAAAGAAGCACGCGTGCCTGATTGGTTTCTCCCTCTCCCTCCTCAACGGAGAGCGTGCCCTCAATCAAAACGCCAACCTCCTCGCCAAGCATTGCGGCATAGGCGGAATACTGACGGGCAAAGACGATCACCTCAAGCTCACCCGTTTTATCATCGATGCGAAGAAAGGCCATTTTCTCTCCGTTTTTGACATCCTTTTTGCGAATCGCGCTGACAACGCCCGCAATCTTCACGGTGCACCGATCCTTGTATTTTTGCTGAACGCTTGTCCCCTCCTCGCCGATATCCGCCAAGATATCCGCGATGCTATCCGTGCGAAGGCGGGAAAGATGCGCGGAATAATCCTCCACGATATGTCCCGAAAAATACATTCCCGAGCTTTCCTTTTCGAGGATCAGAAGCTCCTTGAGCGTATACTCGTCCACGGTGGGATATTCGTAGCTATCCGAGCTCTTATCGGAAACCGAGGCGGACATAGAAAACAGATCCAATTGACCGCTGATATTGTTTCTTGACTTTTCCTGCTCGGTATCGAGAATATTTTCATAGCAGGCGAGCATTGAGGCACGGCCGACACCGAGCCCGTCCAGCGCACCGCATTTTATCAAGGACTCCAGCGTGCGACGGTTCAGCTCCTTTCCGCCAAGACGGCGCACGAAATTTTCCAGCGAGGTAAAGCGCCCGCATCGGCGCTCCTCCACAACGGCGTTTGCAAACCCTCTGCCGATATTTCGGATCGCCAGAAGGCCGAAGCGGATCTGCCCGTTTACGACGGAGAAATCCGCCGCACTCTCGTTAATATGCGGAGCAAGCACGGAAATACCGCACCGTTGCGCATCGGAAATATAGGCGCGAAGCTTATCCGCAGAGCTCAAAACGCTCGTCAGAAGCGCAGAAAAATATTCAGCGGGATAATGCGCCTTCAAATATGCGGTTCGGTACGAAAGAACGCCGTACGCCGTTGCGTGACTCTTATTAAAGGCGTATTTGGCAAAGCCAACCATTTCCTCAAAAACCTCACCTGCAAGCACCGCATCCGTGCCTCGCTCCCTGCATCCCGCAATGAAGCGCTCCTTTTCCGCAAGAAGAACCGATTCCTTCTTTTTGGACATTGCACGGCGGACGATATCCGCCTGCGCATAGGAATACCCTGCCAGAAGGCGGAAGATCTGCATTACCTGCTCCTGATACACGATACAGCCGTAGGTGATATCAAGTATCTGCTTGAGCGCGGGGATCTTATAGGTGATGCTCTCGCGCCCGTGCTTTCTTGCAATAAAGGTGGCAATGGAATCCATCGGACCGGGGCGATAAAGCGCAATCGTTGCAATAATATCCTCAAGATTTCCGGGGGCAAGACGGCCGAGAACCGCCTTCATTCCCTGCGACTCCAGCTGAAAAACACCGTCCGTTTTTCCTTGGCAAAGCAAGCGGAAGGTTGCTTCGTCGTTTTCGGGAATCTTCGCGATATCAAAATCACGGACGCGCTTACGGACGGCGCGCTCCGCATCGTGGATCACCGTCAGATAACGCAGCCCCAGAAAATCGAACTTCACGAGGCCGAGATCGGCCACGGTATTCATATCATACTGCGTGACGGCGCCCGAGCTTCCAAAGGAAAGCGGCACATAATGATCCAAGGAATGCTCGGTGATCACGACGCCTGCGGCGTGCGTGGACGCGTGGCGCGGCATTCCCTCCAGCTTCTCGGAAATTTCCAAAAGCTTTCGGATCTCGGGACTGCTTTCATATACCGCGCGCAGATCCTTGCTCTTCATTGCCGAGGCAAGCGTTACATTCATCTCGCGGGGGATCAGCTTGGCCACCGAATCCACCGTTGCATACGGAAGACCCATCACACGACCGACATCGCGAACGACGGCGCGGGGCGCAAGCGTTCCGAAGGTGACGATCTGCGCAACCTTCTCGCTTCCGTATTTTTCCTTCACGTAGGCAATGACCTCCTCACGGCGGTCGTAACAGAAATCGATATCAAAATCGGGCATCGACACGCGCTCGGGGTTTAAGAAGCGCTCAAAAAGAAGATCGTATGCAATCGGATCCACATCCGTAATCCCGATGCAAAAGGCAACGAGGCTTCCCGCGCCCGAGCCACGGCCCGGTCCCACAGGAATATCCTTGGATTTTGCATAGGAAACGAAATCGCTGACGATCAGAAAATATGCGTTGAAGCCCATCGTGTCGATCACGGAAAGCTCATAGGCAATACGGTCAAGATATACCTGCTTCGGAAAACGCGAGAAGGCGATGCGCCCGCTGCTTATCAGCCGCTCAAGGCCGCTATACGCATCCTTTTCCAGCTTTTCCTTATGCGAAAGGCCTCCCTCGGGCGTGAAGGTTGGCAAATAAAGCTTTTCAAATTCAAAATCAAAATTGCATTTTTCGGCGATGCGCACCGTGTTCTCTATCGCGCCGGGAAAGGCGCCGAACAGCGCTCGCATTTCTTCCGTGGAGCGGAAATAATAGGTTTCGCTCTCGAAGCCGAGCGGCTTTCCCTCTGCAAGGGTGCTTCCCGTCTGAATGCAAAGAAGCGCCGTTTGCATATCGGCATCCGCCTTTTCAAGATAATGCACGTCGTTCGTGGCAACGAGTGGAACGCCGCATTTCTCCGACAAAATGCGAAGCGCAAAAGCAACCTTGCGCTCGTCATCTATGC
>JAZTWU010000104.1:0-30161 GCA_045636085.1 Eubacteriales bacterium | reverse complement strand
CCTCTAAATCCGTTCGCCCCCCCGGTCTGTTCTCATTAAGAATCCGCCAAGATTATAGATCTTACTGCATTTTTCTCTTTTTTGCCTTGATTTTATTGGATTCTTAATGAGACAGCCCCCTTTTGTTTTTGGCGTGTTTCGGGTGTTCCGGCAAAGAAAAAACGCCCCTTATGAGAGCGCACCTGAGCCGCGCCTCCTTTTTCGGCGCTCCGCAAAGCATAAAGAAAAGCAAAAAAACGAAGAATCCGCGTTTTCTTTTTCCAAAGCAAGGGTACCATCTCCCCGATCTCCTTCTTCTCTCCAAATCATAGAAAAAGGGCGTCCCATTGCTCGGACGGCCTTTATTTTTTAGAAAACGCAAATCTTTATTTGCTTTTTTCGTTTTTAACGAACACCCGCAAACAGCGTTGCTATCTTAACAGCGGCTGTGCTCGTCTGGTTCACTTGCTTTTGGATACGGTTGCAAGCGCGGATATATTCCTCGCAATGCTGGTATCCGGATTCGAAGGGCTTAATCATATCCTGGCCCTCCCATCTATCCCAAACTCTCTTCACACGGGATACGGCGGCGAACATATTGAAGTAATCGGTGGTGTAAACCGTGCCGCTGTTCTCGTATTTCTTAACGATGTTGGAATATACAGTCAGGTCGGTGGGAGAAAGAACCTCGTTAACGCCCTCCTGCTCGGTGGAGCCGTTGTTATCGAAGTTGTATTCGGGAGCCGCCTGCGTTTCCCAAGCGAACATATCCGTCCACTTGTAGCTGCAAGGATACGTATCCTGGCCGCCTGCGATATCAACCTCACCGTTCCTGGGATTATAGAAGCCCGCGGGAAGCATCTCGAATACGACAGCAACCTTGAAGTTGGTCTTATTCGCTCTCTTGATGCAAAGTCTGCTTGCCGCATCACGGCTGCTTTCCTTCTGATCGGGATAGTTCTGGTGCGTACCGTATCTGAAGGTTGCATCGAATACCATTCCGTCATCGCCCGCGGAGGTCACGTAGAACTTATCCGCAGAGTCGGGGCTGACGATGGTGAGACGGAGCACGTGGTAGGGCTTCTCGCCGGTTTCGGGATCGGCCTTTCTCGCCTGCTGCGTCATATAGCAAACTCTGCCGTTTTCGCTGAAGGCAACCTTAATCTGAACGTTGGAGAAATGTGCAAACCAATAGAAGGTCTCCATCTTATCGGCAAGGATCTCGTCCTGAAGAACGACGGTATTATAATCGTCGGTCGCCATAACACCGCGGATTGCGGTCTTAACGAGCGGCGAAGCCGTGCCGTTCAGCTCGGGATCGGCCGAATAGATATCCAGCATCTCGAAGATTGCAAATGCACCGTTATCGTCCGCATACTGTCTTTGCAGGGGTGCTTTACCCTTTACGCGCTGACCGAACGGCAGAATGTCCTGATGCGATGCAAGAACAACGACGTTATTACCCTCCGCACCGTGGCGGTAGTAACGGAAACGGTTCGGCAGAGTTCCGTTGCTTCCGTAGCCTGCGCCGAAGAAGGAGGTCAGGTTATAGTTATCTGCGCCAAGGTCCCAGATCCAGCCAAGACCCTTATTCCAATACATAAATGCACCTGCATCCACGTCTGCGTGTGCAACGGCGTTGGTACCGCCGATGACGGCCATCGTCATAGCACCCTTTTCCCAAGAGGAACGAACGCTATAAGCGCCGCAGTAGCCGTTCAGACCCTCCATATAGTAGGAGAGAGGAAGCTTGATCTCATCAACGCCGGAATAGCTCTCCTTATACCAGAACATATCCCAACGGGAAACGCTCTTGAGGCCATTCTCAAGCTGATAAATTCTGTGCTCAATGATACCGGGGTCGCCAATGTAGCTACCAACCCAGAGGAACCACTGCGTATCCATACCGCCCGTGGCGGGACCGGAGCCGCCGCCGCCGCAGTCGTTATAAGACCAGATCATTGCGTCGGAGGACTCAACGTTTGCCGCAAAGTAGCAGGTTCTGTCAAGACCGTAGCAGTCCATAATGCCGTAATCCCTACCGGTTGCGCCCACATAAGCGGCGGCCAGCTGGAATACTGCGTTGGTACCGTATGCCCAGTAAGATGCGGACTCGTAGTAAGCACCGTCGGGCGCATACTCGTCAAGACCGTTGACGAAGAACCAGTACATCATTTCATCGAAGAGCTCAATCGTCTCTGCTCTGAAATCTGCATATTCAAGCGTCATCATACCACCGAGTGCCATACCCTTGGTACAAACGGCGTTCCAGTTATCCTTATTGGATTTCCACTCGAAACCGCCAAGGCATCGAACGGAGGGGTGATCCGTCATATCCTTGATCTGAGAAAGCCAGCCCTCGTAAACGCCCTGGTTGAAAATAACATCGCAGGGGTGCTTGCGGTTATAGGTCGTCTGATCGGGGAAGCTCGGAACCTCAAGAACCGTCGGAACGGCCGTTGCGTTCGGAGCCTCGCTCACGTATCTGGTGGCACCGTCAAGCTCAAGGAATACCTTCGCATAAACCTCGGTTCTTGCAACGGGACGGGCAACGCCCTGCGCACAAAGCGCATCCCAAGCGGGGCAGAGCCAGTCGTAAGCCATTGCGATAGTGGTGGTTGCATCGGCGGGGTTCAAGAAGTGCGTCGGACCCCAGTGCTCCCAGATGGAGGTATCGCCGATGATGCAGTAATGGTCATATGCAAGCTGTGCGTAACGAAGGTCACGCGTGATCTGATAGCTCCAGGACCAAGAGGAAAGCGAGCCCGTGATCTCGCCCGTATCGAAACGGCCGCCGGCATCGTAGCCGTCCTCATACTTACCGCCGTTTTCGGGGAGGTTATGGTTAACGGTGTTTGCGCGGAGCGCAGGAGACATACCGAGGTAGTTTCCTTCGGGATCCAGAATCATCTGCGAGCTGGAGCCTGCATACATCAGCTCCACGGACTTGATGTTCACACCGGAGGAAATCTCGTGGTTTGCGGGATCCTCGGGATCGTATACGCCGTTCGCGACGATATATGCGGGGTCGTTTACGCAAACGGTGGGAGACTTACGGAGCCAATCGCGAAGCGTATCGTTGTATCCCTCGGGATCAGCACCGATGATGCCGAGCTCAATCTTCTCAGCATCGGAAAGAGACATCAGGTGCGCATAGGAATCTGCGTTGTTGGAAAGCCAAACCGCACGAAGCGTGTTGAAGCGATCCTGATTTGCAAAGAGGTAAGGATGCTCGAAGTTGGAATACTCCATAATATCGTCATAGAGCTGCTGACCAAAGCCCTTACCCTGGTTTTCATAATCGTAATCGAAGATGAATTTCTCCATCAGCGCGGCCATATCGTTAAGGTTTGCCTCACGGGTCCAAACGTTCTTCTTACCCGTCAGGAAGATAAGGCCCATATCGTCATAGGTCACGTAGAGGGGATTTGTCGCATCGCCCTGCGCAAAGAAGGTCTCCACGTTATCCAGCGGAATAACGATGTACTTATATTCAACGCCTGCGATCACGGAGGATACGAGGCCGGGAGCACCTGCAAGCTCAACGCGCTGGTTGTTTACGGATGCGCTCGTGGAGCCAACCGTGATGGAAACGGAGCTCTTGCCGCCCGTGGAGATCTCAACGGAATTCTCTCTGAGCGCGTAGTTGAGGCCGAGATATTCGAGAATGAGATCCAGCGGAACGTAAACAACACCGTCGATCTTCACGGGAGCGCCGTAGGGATCGCCGTTCTCCGCGGTATAGATGTTCAGCTTCGTGTGCTTCTTGGCACCGGTAACGGAATCGGTGATAACGTCGGTCATATAGCTGTTAACGCCGACCTTCATCGTCAGACCCTTGCGGATATAATCCGTGGGAGCCAGCGTGCTTTCGCCATAGATCTCGATCGTCTTGGCGACGGACTCCTTCACGAGCGTACCAACGCCGTAGAGGTTAAGATCGGAAGCGGCAATAACGTTCTGCGCGGTGTTGTAGAAAACAACGTCGTCAAGACCGAGGCCACGGTCAGCAGAGCCGTCAACGCGGGTGCTCATACCGAAGTAAACATACTGAAGCGAAGCACCGCTCATTCCCTCCGTGAGGGGGAGGGTGGTGGAGGTTTCAAGGCCTCCACCGTTCACGGTAACAGCACAGATACGCTCTGCGCCGTCTGCCCATCCCATCACGTACTCGAACTCGATCCACTCGTCGTTATAAACCGAGCCGAGTGCAGTTCCGAGAACGGTGATCTGATTCTTATTAACGGTCAGAAGGTTGTAATCCACGCCGGGCTTGGTCTTTGCGGAAACGATCGTTCCGTAATCCTGGTTATCACCCGAATGAAGCTTCAGGCGGAAGGAAAGAACGGTCTTACCCGTGGTGGGGATGTTGGCGTTGGGGATCGTCATCGAAATCTTGCCGCCGGCCAACGATCCGCTCTTATCACCAACCTCCATATAATAGTTGTAGTTATAATCGTCATCGTACTCGTGGTTAATATACGGTACGAGTCCGCCTCCGGAAAGCGACATACCGTTATTATAGTCCCATCCCTCGTTGAAAGTACGGTTCAGGAACATCTTTACCGAGGCATCCTTCTCGGTTGCGGCCGAGGGGAACACCACCAGCAAAGAGCAGAGCGTTGCGACGATCAAAAGGAAAGAGAGAACTCTTGTGAATCTGTTTTTCATATTATTTCTTTATCTCCTTTATTGATCATCAGTCATAAAACTTCTTAAAGAGAGCCACGGCGGTCTGATGGATCGCGTAATCTGCGCGAACCGAGCAAACAACGTCCAGAAGCGTATTTACTTCATTATTAATGACAGTAACGAAGGAGTTGTAGGAGGAGAGCGCGATCAGATACTGTGCAATCGCCTCAGTCATCGTGTATTCCACGGTGACGCTCGCTTCATTCACGATCTCCGTGAAGGCAAGCGAGCCCTGATAGGTAACGTCCACAAGCGCGTATGCTTCCTTCGCAACCAGAATTGCGGCATAGATCTCGCCCATCGACGTTGCCTTGCTCAGCGCGTAAGCCGCTTCGATGAAGCGATCGCCGTAAAGCGCCTTCTGCGTCAGAATCGTTTCGCAGGCAAGGTAGTATTCAACGGCAAGCTTTGCATCTGCATCGCCGGAATCCATATAGTAGAAGAGCTTTGCAGCCTCCTCGCGAAGTGCGCCGAGCTCGGCATAGCTATCCGCGAAGCGCATCTGCGTTACGATGCTGACAAATTTTACTGCATTGGACTTCAGCTTCTCGCCGTAAGTCTCCCATTCCTTCTCAAGTCCTTCTGCGTCGCCAAACTTCTCCTCCATCTGCTCATACTGAGAGAGGATGGTGAGGATCGCGCCGTGCTCCATATCAATAACGGAAGCATTGTCCTCAAGGTAGGCCTTCACAGCCTGGAAGATACCGAGACGGGTGATGTAAGAGCCCTCGGAATTGAAGGTATCGATCAGCTCCTGCAGGGTTTCTGCGTGCTCAAGCTGAAGTGCCTCGTAGAAGACGGCGTTCATTCTGTTATAAACCTGAAGCGCTTCCTTCACGTCGGCATCGTTTGCATCGTAGTTGCCCTCTGCAAGGACCTGACGAACGAGAACGATATACTTATTCAGTCTGTCGTATTCCTTAATGGCGTCCTCTGCGGATGCAGGGAAACGACCCATACAGTCAATGATAATACCGTTGTTGCTTGCAATCACCTGGGCATCAAGGATCAGATTCTGCTCTTCAAAGGTTGCGATCGCCTCCACAAACTTGGGCGCGCCCTCCTTGATCGCATCGAGATCCAGGCGGCCGAGAGAAGCATCCAGCTCCATCAGATCAAGAATGCTCTGCGCCTGTGCCTTATAAACCGTACGGCTGTAAAGGTCCTTTGCGGCAACGAGCTTATTCACCATCTCGATATAGCTGTTTGCTCTGCCGTATGCCTCCATCTCAACCTCAACGCCTGCCTTTCTCTCCAGCAGAGATGCATAGAGAGCGGCCTTTTCATCGTCAAGACCCGAGAAGTAGGTTGCATTCGTTTCAATATAGGATTCGATCGTAGAAATAAGGTTCTTTCTGGCGTTGAGGTTCTCAATTCCCTTGAGAGACTCAAGCTGCGCGATCTTTTCTTCAAGCTCTTCGAATACGGCGAGCTTCATTGCGCCCTCGATCTTTTCATCGTAAAGGGAAAGAAGTCTGTTGCACTCGTCAACCACAACCTTGAATTCCTCGTAGGTGATACCGGGGTCAACGTAGCCGTCCGCCGTGGAATCCCAATAGGTCTTCTCATCGAAGAGGTAGGTCGGCGTCTTGCTCGTCGAACCGGCGCCTGCATCCTCGAGAGGAAGAAGCGCGCCGAGAAGCTCTTCTCCGCTTCCGTCATCGCCCGCAGGCGGCTGGCTGTCACTACCGTCGTCGGAGCTGCCGCCGGGAACGCCCCAGTAGCGGTTGATCGACTCTCTCAGCGTGTCGCAGGCAAGCTTTGCATCCGCAACGCTGCCGATGCCGTTATCGATGAAGTTTCTTGCGTAGTTCACATAGAAGCCGAAGGTCTGAAGATCGCTCATTCTGTCGAAGAGCTCGGTGTCGCGGATCTCGTTACCGGTGTAGCATCTCACGTTATCGACGGAGAAGGAGCCGTTGGAGTTTCCGTGACCGATACGGATTGCCTCGGTGAAATCATAATCATCGGCAAGCGTGCAGGACCAGGTATCCTTTCCGTTTTCATCCTCGATCTTTTCATCGTTGATATAGTAGGAAACCGTCTTTTCAACTGCATTGTAAATGATGGCAAGGTGCGTCCACTGGCCGGGGATGATGTAGCCGCCCTCGCGGGAGGTAACGGTCTTTCTGGAGTTTCCGTTTCCGTTGGGAACCTGAAGCTGACCGCTACCGGTGAAGGCGCCGATCCACGGATAAAGACGCGCGCCGTTATTCAGGCCGTTTGTACCGGAGTTAAAGGAAACGCCGCCGGAGGGGAAGGTCGTGAAGGTCGTGATATCCAGCTCAAAAACGAAGTTCTGATTCTTGGATGCCACGGGAGCGCTGATATAACCGTCCCCTCCTTTGCTTCCGTAGTAAAGCGTTGCATAGGTCTCGGAGCCGTTTGCACCGTGGTGCGTCTTATCGTTGGAAACGAAGGTGTGTCCCGATCCCTTATTCCAGGAAAGGGTCTTGCTCTCCATATCCGCAAACTGCATCGTGCTGAGCGAATAAGAGCTCAGGGGAACGAGAGCCTCTCTTTCATCTACCTTTGCCTGTCTCCAATCCTTCACCTTCTTGGCATACACATCGTATTCCGCAAACATAACAGCTGCGGGAGATTCCGTATCCGAAGCATCGGGGCGAACGATCTCGTTCTGGCGGATGTACTCATCCAGACGCATCAGGGCGTATACCTTATCAAAGCTATCCACATCCACGATAGCGATCAGCGCATCGAGATATTCGCGCGTTCCGCTGACATAAGCGCTACCGATCTTCACGGCAGTTTTATTCAGAAGAGCAAGGTAAGCAATGTAATCTGCATTTTCAGCCACAATTGCATTCTTGCGCTCCTCTGCGAAAGCCTTCAATTCATTATAAAGAATACCGGCAGCATCCGATCCCTCGGCACCGTTCTCGTATTCCACCTCAACCTCGCACAGCTTCGTCAGAAGGATGTGCACGGTCAGCTCATGGTAGAATGCAGCCGTAAGCTCGGGAACGATCTGCGTCAATACAACGGAATCCCAATCGGCAAGGACTGCATCCAGAGCCTCGGCTCTTGCGGCAAGGCCGACAGGATCCGTCTCGGAAAGAGTCTCGGGGATCACAACAAGGCCAACGGCAACTACCATATTCGCCTTGAATTCCGTGAACATACGGTTCTCGGCCTTCATAAGAGCGATCGTGGTCTCTGCCTTGATGGTCTTTTCATCAATATCACCGTAGTAAAGCGCGGTGGATGCGGTGATGAAATACTTCGTCATATCGTTGAAGGCCGCCTTCACCTGTGCAAGGGTATAAAGATAGGTCTCGCCATCCTCTGCCTTATTCTCGGCCTCATTCAGGATCTTGTACCAGTCGGTACGAATCTTATTGATCTCGTCGCTTGCCTTCTTGGTCAGGCCGTCGTAAAGCGCCTGGAAGGCCGCTCCGTAAGCAGGCGATCCCGCAACGATGGAGGCCGCAACCGAATTATAAAGCGTAACGGCATCGCGATAATACTTATTTCTCGCGATCTTCTCCTCCTGCGTCTCAAGCGTTTCGCCGAAGACAACGTAGAAATCGTAGATCTGCGCAAAAGCATTGGCAATCGCGGCATCCTCTATGTAAGCCTTATTGGGGAAGTAACAGTCGAACACCCACTTCTCAAGCTCGTAAACGACATCGAGGATATCATCTTTGGAATCCAGATCTCCCTCGTAGTCCTCGGTGAAGACTGCGGCAATCTGTGCCTTATAGCCCTCGGCCGTTGCATAGAGGCGGGAAAGGATCGAATCCTCGCTTGCCGTATCAATCATAAGATTGTAGCGGGAATAGAAGATCGCATACTCCTCAACGTCGTTGCTCAGCGAAACGCTGGCAAGAAGCTCAGCCAGCGCCTTGAGGTTTTTGCCCTGCGCGTAAAGATCGGAGCTTCTCTCAATTTCGTTCAGGTAAGCAAAGGCTCTTGCATAGCGGGAGCGGGCTCTCGTAACAATGTAAGAGTCCTCTTTCTGATTGAAATAGCAGGTAGTGAAATAAGTCTCGATCTGATCTGCAAGCTCAATGGCACGTGCAAAGGAGGTCTCGGATTTCATAGCCTCCTCAGCCAGTGCATCAATCTCATAGAAGAGAACACCCTTTACAAGATCATAAATCTCCACGAACCAATCATCGATCACCGTGATCTCGGGTCTTGCGGCAAATTCATCACCGGAAAGCGTAGCGGCCTTATAATCCTGCACCCAAAGAAGGAGCGCGCCCTTTTCCTTGGAAATGCTCGAATCCTCGGCAGACTGCAGCTTCACAGCGGCCTGCGCAAACAGCATACGGGTGCGCAGCTCAAGGAACTCTGCGGATTCCGTATCGAAATAGCCGCGGCCGTCTCCGTTGAATGCGACAAGTGCGGAAAGACCGTTGTAAAGCTCAACGGCGTATGCACCGCTCGTTTCCTTATCCATCAGCACGTCGATCGAGCTGTCAGCATAAGCGAGGCAGTCCTCTTTCAGCTCCAGCTGTGCCGTCTCGTACTCAACTCGGAAGTCGCGCCATTCCTGACTGTCCCTAATCTTAGCCAGATTGGCGGTGATAAGGTTATCGAGCTGGCGCATCTTCTGGGAGCGCACCGCGATATACCCATCCTCCTGCATCGCCTGATCCAGCAGGTAACGGGCATCCGAAATGATCTCCGCCGGCGTATCCGCCGCAAGAGAGACCACAACGGCACCGCTGACCAGCAGCACCAGTGCAAGCAGGGTTACAAGAAGTTTTTTGAAGTTCTTCATGTTCTTCTCCTCTTAGTAGTTTTTTAACTGTGACAATTATACCACTATATTTTATATAATTGCAAGCACCCGCGGTGAATTTCGTGCATTATGACAATAATTTTCTATTTTTTACACAAACTGTTTTTTGACTATTTTCCCATATAGGCGCACCTTTCTTTTTGCAATGTGCACAAAAGCAAAATCGCGCCCGTGGCGAAAGGCGCGCGGGAGCACCTCCGAGAGCGCTCAAAGGGCAGTCGCACGGGCGCTCGCAGGGGCACCCAAAAGGAGGCCCGCACGAATTTCACAGAGGCACCTCCGAGCGCGTGAAAGTAAGAAAGCGTCCAAGAGCGCAGAGGGAGGCGCGCCATTCAAAAAAAAGAAGCGCGCCGCCTAAAGATCAACGGCAGGGCGTAGAAGCCGCCGCAAAGCAAAAAAGAAAGAAGCACTCGCGGCAATCGGCGAATGCTTCTGTTATTATGGTGTTTTTGTAAATTATTATTTGCAAATACGCTGTATTATCGGATTCCGTACTTCTCGATCACGTAGTCCATATCCTTATCTCCGCGACCGGAAAGATTGATCAGAACCGAGCCCTTGCCCATCGTTTTTGCAAGCTTGATGCCGTATGCCACGGCGTGTGCACTCTCGATGGCGGGGATGATACCCTCAAGGCGGGAAAGCGTGAAGAACGCATCGATCGTCTCGTCGTCGTTCACAACATCGTACTTCACTCTGCCGCAGTCGTGGAGGAAGCAATGCTCGGGGCCGCTTGCGGGATAATCAAGACCGCTGGCAACCGAATAAACGGGCGCGGGCTCACCGTTTTCATCCTTCAGCATAATGGTGCTGAAGCCGTGCATAATGCCGTGCTCACCGAAATTCAGGCTGGCCGCGTGGTCACCAAGCTTCGGGCCTCTGCCGAGAGGCTCAACGCCGTAGATATCCACGGGATCGTTCAAAAATCCTGCAAACATACCCATTGCGTTCGATCCGCCGCCAACGCAGGCAACCACCGCATCGGGAAGCTCACCCGTCATAGAAAGGAACTGCTCTCTTGCCTCGATGCCGACAACGCTCTGGAAATCGCGCACCATCGTGGGGAAGGGATGCGGGCCGAGAACCGAGCCGATGCAGTAGATCGCATCCTTATATTCCTTGCAGTATGCATCAAAGGCCGCGTCCACAGCCTCCTTCAGCGTGGCAAGCCCCTCCGTTACCTCAACGACTCTTGCGCCGAGGATCTTCATTCTTGCAACGTTGGGCGCCTGCTTCTTAATATCCACAGAGCCCATATAAATATCGCATTCAAGGCCGAAATAAGCCGCCGCCGTGGCAAGCGCAACGCCGTGCTGGCCGGCGCCCGTCTCGCCAATAACCTTCTTCTTACCCATATACTTTGCAAGAAGCGCCTCGCCCATACAGTGGTTGAGCTTATGTGCGCCCGTGTGGTTTAGATCCTCGCGCTTTACGTAAAGCTGAACGCCCGTGCCGATCTGATTCGAAAGGCGCTCAAGATAGGAAATCGGCGTGGGTCTTCCCTGAAACTCTCTGCGGATCTTGCGAAGCTCTGCAATGAACTTCGAGGACTTGCAGATCGTCTGATACGCGGCGGAGATCTCGTTCATCGCAACCTGCAGCTCGGGAGAAATATAGGAGCCGCCGTATTTGCCGAAATATCCGTTTGCATCGGGATAATGCTTAAAATAATTATCAAATTCAACGCCATTGTGCTTCATAAAAAATAACCTCTCATATCTTGTTTTTTATTTGGTTCGGCGCGCATTTTTGCGCCATTTTGTAAACTATTGTTTTTAAATTTCGAAGAAAGACCGCCATCGTCTTCCCTCTCGCTTCGCCGTATTCACGGTCCTTCCTCCCTTCAAATAGAATAAAAAAATCCCCGGGCATAAATACCCGGGGCGATTATCAAAAATCACGGTGCCACCCGATTTTGAGCTAAAAAGACTCCTCACGCGAACAAAGCATTCGCCGCGCCGATAACGGTGCGCCCCCGTCAAAGCCTACTCGTTTTCCTTTCGGTTTGCCCTCGAAAGTCCATTCCCTCAGCCATCCCCTGCCGCAATCCCACCGCCTGCGGCTCTCTTTGAGGTTCAAAGGAGAGGTACTCCTCTTTCTCTTCGGTTTATGCACCCATTTTATCACAACTTCGGCGCATTGTCAAGTGTTTTTCAAAAATTGCGTACGCGGAAAATTTTAGAAGCCAAGGATCAGCGACCGGTCTCTGCCTTGAAGGCCTGCACGGCGGCGTTCACGCGGCCGAAATCGTTGGTGAGGATCGTGTCGATGCCCATCTCGAGATAGCGGCGCGCCTCCTCGGGATCGTCGGCATAGAAAACGTTGCAGAGAATGCCGTTTTCGTGCGCCTTATCGATCATTTCCTGCGTGAAATAGGGCTTAAAGAGCTGTACCTTCTTTGCGCCAAGCTCGATCGCGCGATCCACGATCGCATAGGGGCGCTCAAAATCGTGGCCAACGCAAACGGCAATATCGGGCGCGTATTCCATCACGCGGCGAAGGATTTTATCGCTCACCGTCATAAAATAAACGCTCTTTTCGCAGTCGTATTTGCGAATAAGGGAAACGATTTTTTCAATCATCGGATCCTCCCATTCGGCATCCCAGATCTTCACGTGGATATTCATTATCACGAGCGAGGAAAGCTTCTTCAGAATCTCCTCGAAGCGCAGAATGCGAAGTCCCTCAAAGGCATCGCCGTGCTTTTTTCCGAAATCGAAGGTCAAAAGCTCCTCGTAGGTATGCTCCCAGACCTTGCCAAAGCCATCCGACGTGCGCTCCAGGGAGCTATCGTGGATCGAAACCAATTCCCCATCCTTGGTTGCCCAAAGATCAAATTCGATCTCCTCCGCGCCCATTGCAACCGCCGCGCCAAAGGCAGGCATACTGTTTTCGGGCGCAACCGTATTGAAGCCGCGGTGTGCGCAAACGCGGGGATAAGGCACGAGCGCCTCCCCTGCCGTCACGGCGCTTCCCGCCGCGCGGTATTGCCACGGCGCTCTGCCGATCTCGATATATTCGTGATGCGCGGCAGGCGCGCGGCCGAAGCCCGCAGGCTTATAGTATTTATCCATCGGATCAAATTCAAAGGTCGAGAGCCCGAAGCGCCCCTTCATATTGCAAAGCACCTCGCCACGCGGCGAAACCGCCATCGACGCGCCGCAAACGGTGCTATCCTCGGCAAAGCTCACCGAGGCGCGCAGAACATAAGCATTCGTGTTGTAAGCAAGAAAGCGGCACATAATTTCGGTCGCCTCGTGCGTATCGCTTCTTTGCAGGGAGCATCCGATGATAATATCCGGCTTCTGCCTTGCAATCGCGGCATAGGCCTCGTAAAAATAAAAATCGTAGCAGGTTAAGAAGGCAAAGCGAAGCCCCGAAAGCTCCAGAATATAGGGCGGCTCATAGACCTCGGTATAATCCGAGGCAATCCCGATGGCGCGCTCCAGGGGCGGAATGTGGCGCTTATAATATTTGCCGACGAGCGTGCCGTCGCGATCATAGGCATAGGTCGTGTTGCGGTATTCCCCATCCACAAGGCAGAGCGCGTTCACAAAAACGATCGCGCCGAGCCTTTTCGCCGTCTGCGCGCATTTTTCCAAAAGCACGGGAGCGTATTTTTGGTGCAGGGCAAGGGTATCCTCCCTCGTTTTCGTCACGCAGGGAACGTCGCTGTACTCGGGTAAAACGACAATATCCATCGGTGCCTCGAGCGCATCAAGGCAACGGATCTTATAATCAAAAAGCTCGTCTGCCGCCGAAAGGTCGTGGCTGTACGGCGGTTGAATCACGCAAGCCTTCATCACGAGTTCTCCTTCTGCATAGCCGCCTCGATGTCGTCCATGAAATAAGCCTGCGAAAACGCCTGCCTTCCCTCAAAATCTGTAACGACGACGCGCACGTAATCGTGCGCATAACTATATCGGCAGGAGCCGTTCATTTCAAAAGCCGCCTCGGTAACGGGCGCATCTGCCGTACCGATCTTGCGCCACGCCTTTCTTCCACCCGTAAATACGCGAATCTCCTTGCAAGCGGGGGCTTCAATATGAAGCGTATCGTCCTCAACCCAGATAGCGTCGATCCTTGCGCCCGTGGAAGCATAGTAATTGCCCGCGAGAAGCGCGTCGGTGATCGCCTTATAAGAAAGCTCTGCGGCACCGATCATCGTGAAAGCACCGAAGGCATCCCAAGCAACCGTGTGGTTATCGTCGTTTGCCGAGCAAAGCACGCGCTTGCCACCCGTCAGCATATCGTCAAAAATTCTCTCGTTCACCTCGGGATATCCCATCTGCACGCACGCATTGTTCACGATCTCCATCGCGTGCATCCCATCGTATCCCATATATTCGGGATAGTGCTCCATCGACCAGCAGGGGTGGTTATAGGTAACGAAGAAGCCCGCATCACGGCAGGTGCGCATCATTTCGCTCACGCCCTCGGCGCTGTAAACGCGCACGTGGTCCGGCTTCGTATCGTCAAATTTCACGAGACTTCTTGATTCAATCGCTCCGCGAGTGCAATACTCCGTGCGATGAAAAAGAGGCTGAAGCTCCGTACCCTCCTCCAGCGCGATCGCGCAGAAATGGCAGGTGCGGCGTGTGCCGTCGTGCGGATCAACGTTATATTCAATGCCGTTCAGCATCAGAAAATCCGGCTCGGTTATATCATTATGCGGAATGAAAACGTTGTGATCCGTGATCGCAAGCACGGAATAGCCCTGCGCCTTATAGGCCTCCTTCATCTGCTCGGGGGTGATGCCTCCGTCCGAAAGCGTGGAATGCGAATGCAAATTCGCCTTGTAATAATTCAGATTCCTCGGTAAAAGCTCAATTTTCATAATCTCCTCCGTTACGGCTTTTGCCGCGTTTGATTTTTTACTCGATTATAGCATAAAAACGGATAAATTGCAAGCGCAAAGCAAGGAAATCGCGGGATGGCTTGATTTTTTTCTTGCGTTGTGCTATCATAGAAGAAACAAGAGAAAAAGGAGGGCTCGCTATGCATCTTTTGGAATCGGGCGAAATGTATATTGAAACCATCTATGTGCTGACCGAAAAGGGTGCGCCGCCCCGCGCCGTGGACGTCGCGGAATATATGGGCTTTTCCAAGCCGAGCGTCAGCCGCGCCATCGGCATCCTCAAAAAAAGCGGCTTCGTCACCGCAGGGGAGGACGGTGCGCTGATCCTCACGCAGGCAGGCATTGACCTTGCGCAGAAGATCTACGAGCGCCACACGATCCTCACAACCTTTCTTGAAAAGATCGGCGTCCCCCCCGAGGTCGCCGAGCAGGATGCCTGCAAAATCGAGCATCGGATCAGCGATGAATCGCTTTCTGCCATCAAGCGCCAAATATAAGGTGCGCATCGCAGTTAAAAAATCAGAAAAGCGCCGACCGTTTTTTGCGGTCAGCGCTTTGTTTTTTTGCGTTTTTTGTAAATATTAGTTATGATTTAAGCAAAAACACCATAGAGAACGATCTCGCCGCAGTGCGGAATTTCCTTATTCTCGACATTGACGGGATAGAAGAACTTCACATCCTTGATTGCAGATTCGGGATGGCGATTTTTGAAGGTGGTGGCATAAACGGTGCGCACGCCGTCCTTGGTCTTGACGGGATATGCATCGCAGGTGGCCGCCGCGCCCATAATCCATTTATCGGCAAAGCCGCAGGTGGCCGCGGGTTGAACCAAGGCGTTCTTCGCCTTAACGCCGCTCTCATCCTCCACGCTCTTTTCGGGGAATTTCTGCTCATTGGGAGCGAAATCGCACTTCATATCGCCGATATGATAGCCGTATTCCACGGGGTAAGCATAAACGAGACCGTCCTCGTAGGTCACGGAATAATAGCCGAGAAGAAGCGAGGTTCTGTCACGGAAATACCAGGTCTGCACTCTTGCGGGAGGCTCTCCCTCTCCGAAATCCGTCGTGTGAAGCACGGTGATATCTCCCGCCGTCTTGCCAACGGAAACGGTGGCCTGCAAGGCAGGGGCGCCCGTCAGCCCACCCTGAAGGCGCTCGCAAAGCAGAGCGGAGCGCTCCGAGCCCTCCACGGGAGAAAGCGAAAGCGCCTCTCCGTGCGCGGAGAAGAATTTGTTTTCAAGATACGCCGCAGGCTTCTCCTCCCTCTTCAGGAAGGCGCGAAGCGCAGGCATCTTGTCGTTTGCGCGAAGCATATAAGCGGCGCGCTTATGATCGTCATAATCCTGCTCCCAAAGCACGGCGGAGGAGAAGATGAAATCATAGAACCAGCCGTTTCGGCCGAGCTCGTTGAAGTCCGTGACACACCAGGTGGAAACCTCTGCTCCGAGGAATCCCTTGTTCTTCACAAGCGTCTGCCAATGCGTGATGGAATGTCCGTGGAAGTTACCGTAAAGGAAGGGGATGCCGCGCTCGGAAAATTCCGAGGTGGAATAAATGCTCTGTCCCCATTGCCAGTCCAGCATCGTGATGTCCGTGGGGATCATATCGATCGCATCGTGCGTCGCGGGCATTTCCCAGGTGCGGCCGAAGCGGCCGGCGCGCAAAATCTTGCTGCCTGCGCGTCTGCCATACTGGTTGATATAGTTTTGCAGGCTCTCGCCCCACATAAACATCTTCACGCCCATCTTCTCATAGATATCGTGCAGGCGATTCAGATCGTGTGCCACGAGCTCTGCGCCGCTCTTGCCCTTGCAGCGCGGGCATTTTCCGAGGATTCGGATCTCGTCGTGGCCGATGGAAACCTTATCGAAGCCGATCAGATCGTGCAGTTCCTTCGCAATATCCTCGTAAAGGCGGTAGCTTGCCTCGTTCATCGGGCACCAGGTGTCGGGATACGGCTCAAAGGGCTGCTCCGAGATCTCGGGGTGCGAAAGCGTCAGATAATACGCGTGGGAAAGCGCCTGAATCTCGGGGATCACCTCCATACCGAGGAAGCGGATGTGGTTGCAGATCTCAAGAAGCTCCTTTTTCGTGAGGCAATGGCCGCCCGCAAGCTCCACGTGCGTGGAATCCTTCCAATGCGCCTCGGAGGCCTGCAAGCCCTGCGGACCGCCGTAGTAGTCTCTCGCCTCGCGGCAGAAGCGCTTCCACGTCTTGTTGATCTCGGGATGGCTCTCGTATTCAACGCCTCCACCAATCTCAAGGAAAACGGTGTTATACTTCAAGCGCGCAAGGCAATCCATCACGCGCAAAAACTCGTCGATCACATCGCTGGGGGGCAGATACATATGTACGCCGCGCATCTTGCAAAGCGGCGCATCGTAAAGCTCCATCGCAGGCAGATAGCCGCCCGTAGCCAGCTGTGCAAGCGTTCCGCCCGCATAGCAGAAGCCCGCAAGGCTCTTTGCGCGTACGGTAACGCCGTCGCATCCCGCCTCGATCGCATAGCCCTCCTTGTTCTCAATGCTTTCGTCTGGGACAAGGCGAACGTTGCCTGCCGCATCGGCAGAAAGTCCGCTTCCCTCTGCGGCGTGCAGGAAGGTTTTCAGCGCGAATTCCGCGCCCGCCTCAGCGCGAACGCCCGAAAGACGAACCGCACCGCCAAGCGCCTCAGCGCGCAGGGGTGTGGGAAAAATCTTATCACGAATACTCATTTTTTCTCCTATCCGACGGCATTTTGCCGCCTAAAAATCCATTTTTAAGCACCACGGGCGAAATGCAGATTAACGGGAATGCAGAAATCTGCGGTTGACCGCCTCCACAATGCGCACGAGCGCAGGGGCGAGAAGAAGGTTCAGGCAAAGCTCAAAAATGAAATTCAAGCCCGCGCAAACGATCACGAGGAAATAGATCACCGTCTGCCCCTCGGCAAGGAAATTCGATTCCAGCGTGCTCTGCATACCGAGCGCACCGAGGATAAAAAGGCCCGTGTTGACGATCGGCGTGACGGCCGCGGCCGAAACGACGGCGACGAGCGTGTTTTTTTCGGAAAGAAGCTTATAGGTAAATCCCGCGGCAAGACCTGCAAGCGCTCCCTTTCCAAGGCAGATCACAGCCGTATAGATAGGATGATCCTGAATGAGAACGAAGGTGAAGGGATCGACGGCGGCAAACCCCATCACGTAAACGATCACGCCGAATTCCGTGCCCAGAAGCGCGCCCGCATAAGGGCCGAGAAGCATCGCACCGAGGGCAATGGGAATCAAAACGAGGCTGACGGGCGTTCCGCCGAGGCGAATTCCCGTTCCCGTGATCTGAAGCACGGCAACGAGCGCCATCAAAACCGCAAGCTCCACCATCTTCACAGTGCTGATTTTCTTTTGTTTCATATTATCCTCCATTCCGCCGCCAAAAGGCGGCACAGGCTTTCGATTACAATTTCGAGTTGATTATATCACAGCGACTGCGCGCTGTCAATGGGAAAAAAGGCAGAAAAGTTACTTTTATTAATCTAATAGTTATGTTTGGATATTTATTTTCTAAAAAATACACAGTATAATAGGTTTAGAAAGCACCGCCATCCGCCGAAATGCTCACGCGCCCCGCCTCATCGGAGGGAGCGTATCCGAAAAACTCCGTGTAGCGCTTGTAAAAGGACGGATAGGTGGAAAAGCCGCAACGAAGGTAAACGGCCGTCGGCCTCTCCCCTGCGCGCAAAAGCTGCTGTGCGGCAAGCAGGCGCTTATTCGTGATGTATTTCTTCGGCGAAATGCGCATCGCCGCCTTGAAAACGCGGAAGAAATAATTTTTTGCAAGGAAAAGCGCGCTTGCCACCTCGTCGATATCCCCGATGCGGAAAAGATTCTGATTGATATAGTCCAGCGCGCGCTCCACGACGGGAGATTTTCTTTCGGGCGCGGAAAGATAGGCCTTGTCCGCCATCTGCGCGTTATAAAGGATCTCGCACAAAAGCGCGGAGCAAAGATCCTCAAAAACCGCCGTTTCGCATTCCTTCTGATAGCGCCCGAGCCGCATAAAGCTCTCGGCGATCACGGGATGGGAGGTGCATCTCAGCACCTCGCGCTTCTCGGAAACCTGCGCCGCAATGCGCGCAAGCGGATGGTCAGGCGAAACGAGGCAATTATACCGCTCGTACGGAAGCGAGGTATCCAGCTCGATATAATGGTGCACCGCAGGACGGGTGATGATCAGATCGTAGGGCGCGATCGCATAGCGACGGTCCTCGATGCAAACCGCGCCGCGCCCCTGCATAACGAATAAAAGCTCATAGCTGTTATGCGAATGCGGCTCAACGATCGGGAAAGCACGATCGTTCATCATATAGTTGAAGGTCGGTGGTGCCACCGCAGAATAAGCGCCGCTCATAGGGTGCTCCTTTCTCAACCTTTTTTCTACGGTATAGGATACCAAATTTTCACCTCTATGTCAAGTTTTTTCGCAATGCTTTCGCTTATTTTTCCAAAAAACATAAATAATAATCATATCAAAGGAGAATTTTATGAAAAAGCTGAACGTTGCCATCATCGGCCAGGGCCGAAGCGGCAAGGGAATCCACGGCAAGTTTCTTCATACCGAGGAAAACGTATGGTTTGACGTGAAATATGTTGTGGACGCAAGCGAGATTCGCCGCGAGATCGCTAAGAAGGAATGGCCCGGCGCCGAGATCCTTGCCTCCCATAAGGAGCTTTACGGAAAGAAGGATATCGACCTCGTCGTGAACTCCACCTATTCGCATTATCACGCACCCGTCACCCGCGACCTGATCGAAAACGGCTTCAACGTGCTTTGCGAGAAGCCCTTCGGCCGCACCGCTTATGAATGCGATTCTCTCATCCGCCTTGCGGAGGAAAAGGGCGTGAAGCTCTATGTCTTCCAGCAGTCCTTTTATGCTCCCTTCTATCTCCACCTGCTGAAGGTGATCGAGGAAAAGCAGATCGGTGACATCGTGGCAATCGATATCAAGTATAACAGACTCGGCCGCCGCTGGGATTGGCAGACGCTCCAATGCATGCTCGGCGGAAACGCCTACAATACCGGCCCGCACCCCTTCGGCTTTGCGCTCGGCTTCCTTGATTTTGCAGAGGATGCGCGCGTGGTTTGGTCGCTGATGAAGACGACGCCTCTCTTCGCAGGAGACTCGGATAACTTCTGCCGCTCGATCATCACCGCCGCAGGCAAGCCCCCCGTGGAGGTGGAGATCAGCGATCTCGATGCTTATACCGACTATAACATCAAGCTGCAGGGCACCGTGGGCACTCTGCAGTGCACCCCCGCCGCCTATAAGATGAAGTGGATCCCCCTGGAGGAGAACGAAAAGCGCGCGCCCATTATGACCTATCTTGAAAACGAGGAGCACGAGCCGATCTATTGCAGAGAGGAGCTTGTAACCAAGACCGAGGAGGGCACCTACGACGGAGATGCCTTCAACATCGGCACCCGTGATATCTACAAGAACATCTACGAGAATATCACCGAGGGCAAGCCTATGTTTGTCACCGCGGCGATGGCCTCCCGCATCGTTGGCTTGATCGAGGCGATCCACGCGCAGAACCCCCTGAAGGTAAAATACGACAATAAGTAAAAGAACATAAAAAGCAGCGTCTATCCTTGAAAAACTTGGATGGGCGCTGTTTTTATGCATTTTTGCAAATATATAATTGCATTATAGATCAAACATCCAAAGAAACAATATCCTCCAAGGTCTCGCGGCGCACCGCAAGACGGTCCTCTCCGTCGCAGATCATAACGACGGCAGGACGGGGAATGCGATTGTAATTTGAGGCCATCGAATATTGATATGCGCCCGCCGTGGGCATCGCAAGAAGCTCGCCTCGGCAAAGATCCGAGGGCAAGGAAACGCCCTCCTGCAAAACGTCACCGCTTTCACAGCAACGGCCAACCACGGAAGCAATCTCCCTCTTGCTTCCCTCGTGCGCAAAAACGGGGAGCACGGTATAGGGCGATCCGTAGAGCGCAAAGCGCGGATTGTCCGTCATTCCGCCGTCCACGGAAATATAGGTCTTGTATCCCTTGATCTGCTTTTTCGCTCCGATGCGATAGAGCGCAAGTCCCGCATCCGCAACAATGCTCCGCCCCGGCTCAAACGAAACGAAGGGCAATGCTATACCAAGCTCTGCGGCCGTTTTGCGCATCGCCTCGGCAACGCGCGCGATCGTTTTTGCAATATCGAGCACGGGCTGATCCGCCGTATACCGAACGCCAAGTCCACCGCCGAGATCCAGCTCCTCGCAGGCAAAGCCGTGTGCCTGCTCCATATCGCGGATGAAGGTGAGCATAATTCTCTGCGTGGAAAGATAAACGCTCTCATCAAAGATCTGCGAACCGATATGACAATGGAAGCCCGCAAGTGAGATGCAGGGCAAAGAGAGCGCCAGCGCCGTGATGGCGGCGGCTTGTCCCGTTTCTATGGCCGAGCCGAATTTGGAATCCACCTTGCCCGTGGCAACGGCGGCATAGGTATGCGGATCGATGCCGGGGGTAATGCGGAGCAAAACGCGCTGCGTGATGCCGCGCCGCTTTGCCTCGGCAGAGATCGCGTAAAGCTCCTCCTCGTTATCCGCAACGAAGGTGCCGACACCGCGCTCCATAGCATAAGCGATATCGTCATCGGTCTTATTGTTGGAATGGAAGTAGGCGCGCGAAAGCGGAAAGCCTGCGCGCTCCGCCGTATGGATCTCGCCGCAGGAAACCACGTCGATTCCCATCCCCTCCTCGGCGGCGATCTCATAGATGCGCTTGAAGGAGGCCGCCTTGGAGGCATACTGCACCCCACCGCGAGAGCCGAAGGCCGCTTCCACAGCCGAAAGATAGGTGCGCATCCTTTCGCGGATACGCGCCTCGTCATAGAGATAAAGCGGCGTGCCGTATTTCTCGGCAAGTGCCGTCAGCGAAGCGCCCGCAAAGGTGAGCTCACCCGCGGCGTTTCGCGCAATATTTTCGTGAAGCAGATCCTCTCTGCTTTGAAGATCGAGCATATTTTTTCCTTTTCCTAAAATTCCTTAAAGCATCGTGGCAAGAAGCTCCTCGCGCGTTTGCGCGCAGAGCATCGCGGGAGGAATATCCAGAACCGAAATCGCCCCCGTTTTTCCCTCGGTGCGCATACGAACCACCGCGCGCGCACAAGCAACCAGCACCGAGGCCGTAAACTCGGGGTTGGAATCCAGGCGCAAAGAAAACTCCACGGTGTGCGAGCTTTCGCCCTGTCGCCCCGTTTTTCCGTTTCGGATCACCGAACCGCCGTGCGGCATACCGCCGTGATCTCTTTTCAGCTCCTCAGCCGAGATAAAATGCACCTCGGTCTCGTAATCCGCAAAATAATTCGGCATCGTTTTTATTTCTTTTTCGATGCGCGCCCTGTCTGCTCCCTCCTCGCAAACGACGAAGCATTCCCTACGATGCTTCTCTGCCGTCGTCAGCACGGGAGATTCCCCGCGGCGCACGGCGGAAATCGCCGCCTCGATCGGCACGGTGTATTGCCTTGCATCCAGAACCCCCGCAATGCGACGGATCGCATCCGAATGTCCTTGGCTCACGCCCTTGCCCCAGAAGGTATAATCATTTCCGTTCGGAAGAACGGCGGCGGCATACACGCGCGCAAGCGAGAAAAGGCCGGGATCCCAGCCCGCAGAGATCAGCGATAGATTTCCGCCCTCGGTAGCGGCGGCGTTCACCTCGGAAAAATGCGCGGGGATATTTTTATGCGTATCAAAGCTATCGATAATATTGAATTTCCTTGCAAGCGCAGGGGAAAGCACGGGCAAATCCGTAGCACTTCCGCCGCAAACGATCAGGCAATCGATTTTGCCGATAAAGGCATCCACCGCATCCGCAGAGAAAACGGGCGCACCCGTCAACGTCTGCACCGAAGCGGGATCTCTTCGCGTGAAAACGCCAACGAGCTCCATATCCTTCTGCATCCCGACGGCAAGCTCAACGCCTCTGCCAAGATTGCCGTATCCATAAATTCCGATTCTCATAGTTCCTCCGAGAATAACGACTTTTGAAAATAATTCTTTGCATTTTTGCCTTTTACTGTGCCACAATGTCATTCATCGTGTAAAGACCTGCGGGCTTGCCGATCAGAAATTCAGCCGCCGCAAGAGCTCCCTCGGCAAAAAGCGCACGGGTATGCGCCTCGTGGCGCAGGGTGATCGTCTGGCTCTCGGTGGAAACCAAAACCTCGTGGATGCCGACGACATTTCCCATACGGAGCGAATGAATGCCGATCTCCCTCGGATCGCGCTTTCCCTGCCCTGTGCGCCCTGTATGCGCATAGGTCTCAGGGCGCACGGAGGTGATCGCATCCGCGATCATCAGCGCCGTTCCGCTCGGGGCATCCACCTTTCGGTTATGATGCGTTTCCACGATCTCGATCTCTGCCCCCTGCATCGTGCGCGCCGTAATCTTGGCAAGCTCGATCAAAAGCGCCACGCCGAGCGACATATTGCCCGAATAAAAAACGGGAATCTCCTTGGCCGCAGAGAAAATCGCCTCCCTCTCCTCGGGGGTATGCCCCGTGGTTGCGATCACGGCGGCAAGGCCGTTTTTTCTGCAAAAATCCAAAAGGTCCTTCACACAGCTGTGATGCGAAAAATCCACGGCGCAGTCCATCCCCTCCGCAGAGGCAAGCGCGTCAAGCGAGCGAACGCAGTCCGCATCCCCCTCGGCCGCCGAGGGGTCAACGCCGACGGCAAGGCTTGCGCCCCGATAGCCCTTTTCGCAAAGCGAGGCGATCTCGCGGCCCATAAAGCCGCACCGCCCGTTCAAAAGTATCCTCATCATATTTTACCCGATAATTCCTTCCTCTTTCATAAGCGCGAGAAGCTTTTCTTCATTCTGCGGCTCCATCGGCGTGAGCGGCAGGCGCAAATAATTTTCTCCGTAGCCCATAGCAGCCAAAGCGGCCTTGACGGGAATGGGGTTCACCTCGCAGAAGAGCGCATCGATCAGGGGGAGAAGGCGAAGCTGTGCCGAAAGAGCCTCGGCGCATCTTCCCTCAAAATAATCGGTGCAGATCTTCTTCGTTTCGACAGGCATAATATTGGAAAGCACGGAGATCACGCCCGCACCGCCCAGCGAAAGAATCGGAACGATCTGATCGTCATTTCCCGAATAAATATCCATTTTGTCGCCCACGAGAGAGGCAAGCTTTGCGATCTGCGAAATGTTTCCGCAGGCCTCCTTGATGGCAACGATGTTCGGATGATCCGCCAGCGCCAGCACCGTCTCCGGCAGAAGATTGCAGCCCGTGCGCGAGGGCACGTTATAAAGAATGCAGGGCTTGGTGGAGGCATCCGCAATGGCACGGAAGGAGATCTCCATTCCCTTTTGCGTTGCCTTGTTATAATAGGGGGTCACGAGAAGCATCGCATCCGCGCCAACCTCGCAAGCGAACTTGGTCAGAGAGATCGCGTAAGCCGTGTCATTCGATCCCGTTCCCGCAATCACAGGCACGCGCCCCGCAACCTTTTCAACGCAGAAGCGGATCGCTTCCTTATGCTCCTCGTCCGTAAGCGTCGAGCCCTCGCCCGTGGTTCCGACGGCAACGATGGCATCCACGCCGGCGGCGATCTGCATCTCGATCAGGCGGGCAAACTGCGCAAAATCCACGCCGTTTTCCGTCAAAGGGGTGGCGATGGCCGTAGCCACGCCGCGAAATACTGTTTTCTTCATACTATGTTCCTCTTTTCAATTATTTTCATTTTCCTTTATTTTTTCAGATGCACAAGGAAGATAAAAAAACGCTTTGCCGAGCCCCATCGGCGAAATCCGCCTGCACGTTGGGCACAGATCAAAGCAAGCGGCGCAGAATCTTTTCTGCGGACTGCTTCAAAAAGCGCGGATCGTGCAAAGCTTTTTCACCGAATGGATTGAAAAGAAAAAAGGCAGTTCACCGTTTTCAAAAAAACGATAACTACCCAATGCAAAATATAAGCCGACGCAAAAATGCGCCCTCTTTTCGAATGCCTCGGATAGCTCTTCGCAATCTTCTTGCGACAGCAGAACGGATCTTCTCCGAGCTGCCAGCCAAATGCTTGCCACGGCATTCGCTTCGGCACCCACGCCCTTCTCGCACGGCCTTGGCGGCCATAACCTCGGTGCGATACTCATCGTGCAGTGCGCCTCTATCTGATGGTAGAAGTATAGCACAGTCCTTCCTTCTTGTCAATCCCCTTTTTTCGATTTTTTTATTTTTTTCGTTTTTGCCAAAAAAAAAGAAAGGGGCGGAACCGCAAAAAGCAGAGATCCGCCCATAAATGCGCAAAAGGCGCATCAAAGCATCATCAGTTAAGTCCGAAGATCTTGCGAAGCGTTTCAGCCTTCTCGGCATCCGCAAGATTGTTGATCGCGGTAACGACCTCGGTTCTCGTCTGCTCGGGAAGCTCAATGGAAGACTCCTCGGAAACCATACTCTCCAGAACGGGGAGGATGACGGTGGTCTCTGCAAGAGAGTTCACAAGGTCGGTCGCGGTAACCTCGCTGTTTTCGTCCTGTGCATAGGAATAGAGATCCAGAATTACGGCGCCCTCCGTCTCGAAATCCACCTCGCGCACGTCGAAGTTCTCAAGAACGCCCTTCACAGACTCGGGAAGATCCTCGCCTGCCGCCTCCACAACGGTGGAAACGAGATCGTTCAGCGTCTCAGCGGCCTCGTCGCTCAGATCGCTCTTAATCGCATTCAGGTTCTGCATTGCCTGCTGAATGGCATCGCGGCCGTCAGCGGTCAGTCCGTTTTCGAAATTCAGCGTGCCAAGCACGGTCAGCTCATCGGCAAACTTCGTGGTTGCCGTGGTTGCCTCCACATAGCCGGAGAGAGAAACGGTTTTTCCGTCCTCGGTCTCGGTGGAAGCCAGCGCCTTATAGAAGCCCGTTCCAACAGCGGTATAGATCTTGGAAACGGGGCCCCCCTCGTATGCATCGAAATCGATGCCTGCCGCCTTCATCTGCTCCTCAGTCTCTGCGGGAAGAAGCGCCTGACCGTCAAGCTCAATGCTCATCACCTGATTGACGTCAAGAATGATACCGTTCAGCGGAGCACAGATACAGAAAGCAATCAGAAGGCCCTGCACAGCGCCAACGAGCATACCCAGCGTGCGGCTGCTTCTCTTGGGAACGAAGATGCAAACGATCATATTGAGGATCGCAGTCAAAAACTTGAGACAAAGGAAAACCAGAATGAAGAGAACAACGCCGAGCAAAATCTCAACCAGAGAGGTGATCACGGGCGCAAATGCGGCCATTTCCTCACCCATATTGCCGAGCATATCGCGAACGGTCGCGCCCTCCTCGATTTCCACATTCAGAACCGCCGCCACATAGGTGGCCTTTCCAAACCAAGCAACAGCAAAGGCAACCCCCAGCGTCACAAGACGCGCAATGCTTCTGTAAAGGCCGCGCTTCAAGCCAAAGAGAATGCCGAAAAGCAGGAAAAATCCCGTAATTCCGAGCAGTGCCAAAGAAAAGGTATCCATTTTAAAATCTCCTTCAAATATAAAATTGTAAAACAAAATTAAGGAACTATTCAAATTTTAGCACAGTTTTCCGAGAAAATCAAGCGCTTTTATAAATAAAACGGAAAAAACTCAGTTCTCTGCGAGTCGCGTGAGAGCCCCCGCGCTTGCAACGGTGCTTTTGCCACCGATGCAAAGATAAACATCCGTCGCGGTGGGGTTATAAACGGTCTTCATATCAATATCGAAAACGAGGGCGCGGTAAGCCTCAAGATAGGAGATAAATTCTCCGTTCGTCACATACCAGACATCCTCTCGGCCGCCGATATAATCGGCAAATTCCTCGATCACCTGCCAGTTGTTATTATGCTTTTCGTCGAATTCATAGGAATGCCCCCAAAGATAGAAGAGAATCGGCTCGCCGCGATAGGAAACCGAGGGATCCTCAATAAAGCGCTTGGCAAGCTCCATCAGGCGCGGATCGTTATGATGGCAGGTCGGATTCCAGAGAAGAGGCTTTTCGGGGAGCAAAAAGGCGCGCGTGCTCGTCACGGTGCGCGCATAGGAGATGCCGCAATCCGAAAGAAGCTGCACAACGCTTTCGTTATAATCGCCGTAGGCATAGGCCATACCCGTCACGGGTGCGCCCGTCATCGCCTCAATATTTTTTCTGTCCTCCAGAATCTCGGAGAGCAGAGCGGAGGGCTGAAGAGCGCTCAGTGCCAAATGCTTATAGCCGTGCACGGCAAGCTCGTGCCCCGCAGGCAGATATTTTTCGACGATCTGCGCGGCGCTAAGGCGCGTGCCTCTCTCAAAAAGGCCCGAATTTATGTTGAAGGTGCATTTGATGCCGCCGCGGTTCAGAATCTCGATCAAAGGCAGGTCAGCCAAAACGCCGTCGTCATAGCTCAGCGTCAGCGCCTTATTCAGAAATCCGGGGTAGCGCATATACATATAAGGATGATAACCCATACTGTCTTTTTCCTTTCGTTTTGAAAACTTGTATTTACAAATTGATGGTTTTTCCCGCAGGAACGCAAAAATCCTTGTCGCCCTTCGAGAAGAAAACATCCAAGGACGAGGGATTATAAGCGCCCTTGCCGTCCGCGCTCAGAACGAGCGACCGATAGGCCTCCATATAATCGCAAAGCTCCCCGTTTGTGACAAACCAAAGATCCTCTCTGCCTCCCATATAGGAGCAGAAATCCTCTATGATATTCCAGTTTTTTCCCTCCTCGAATTCATAGGTGTGTCCCCAAAGATAGAAGAGGAGGGGGCGGTCGTTATCCGCCGTGTTGTTCACGAAGGACTGCGCAAGCTCGAAGAGGCGCGCATCGTTATGGTGGCAGGTCGGATTCCAGGCAAGCGGCTCGATCGGCGTGCGGAAGGCACGCGTGCTCGTCACGGTGCGCGCATAACGGAATCCCGCGCGGCGCAAAAGCGCGATCACGCGCTCGTTATAATCCCCCATAGCATAGGCAAGTCCCGTCACGGGGCGGCCGATGATCTGCTCCAGCTCCCTTCTGTCGCGGATCATTTCGTATAAAAGTGAGGGAGACGGGAGGGCGGATAAAAATTTGTGCTCATAGCCGTGCGCGGCGATCTCGTGCCCGCTCTCGGAAAGCGCGGCGATCTCCTCTGCAAGAAGCCTGCGCCCCTCGCATCGCGTCATCGGAGTGCCGAGGAGGCCTGCGTTCACATTGAAGGTGCACTTCATTTTGTGCTTCGAAAGAAGCTCGGCCAAGCGAAGATCGGGCGTGATTCCATCGTCATAGCTGAGCGTGACCGCCTTGTTTCTGAAATTCGGATATCGCATATAAAAGGAAGGATCTGCCATTGACTTTCTCCTTTTTTCGTAGTTAAATCCCATTATATAGGAAAAGGCGAAAAAAATCAATAGCCCGGGAAAAAAAGGTCGGCAAGAAATATCGCAAGGTGGGAAAAATTTGTCATAAATTCGGGTAGACACGGGAAAAAAAATATGCTATACTTGAAATAACATCGCCCGCAAGGGAAAAAGGAGAACGCTATGGAGCTTATCACTCTGCAAATGGATCTCGGCCGCCAGAAGGAAACGGTCGAATATATCAAATCCTTCGTGGACTTTGCGAAGGAAAACGGCTATAATTCCATCCTTTATTATATGGAAAGCGCCGTGCGCACCGAGGATACCGCCTTCCTCGATCCCGAAAAGACCTATACGCTTGCGCAGATGAAGGAAATCGTTGACTACACACAAAAGCAAGGCCTTCTCGCCATTCCCGGCTTTGAAAACCTTGCGCATATGGATAAATTCCTCGCCACCGAGGAATACGCCTATCTCGCAGAATGCAGAAACGGCGAAAACAGCCGCTATTACAGAAAGGATAACGGCACCTGCGGATGCACCTCGCATCCCGATTTCTATCCCCTGATCGATAAATACGTCACCGACGTGATGGCCGTCTTTCCCTGCGAATATGTGCATATGGGAATGGACGAGATTTTTGATTTCGCCACCTGTCCGCGATGCCAGAAAAAGCTTCGCGACGAAAATAAAACGAAGGACGATCTCTTCGTCGAGCACCTTCTGCATACGCACGCGCTTCTGAAAAAGCACGGAAAAACGATGATGATGTGGGACGATATCTTTGAGCAGATGGACGTTGCGCACCGCCTTCCCCGCGACATTATCTTCACGAATTGGAACTATGCCTTCGTCGGCGAGGAGCCCAACGGACATTGGCTGAACCGCGAAAAGCGCGATTGGTTTGCCTATTACGATGCCCTCGGCTTCCGCTATATGTTCTGCACGATGGCGCACCAGACCTCCACGACCTTTAATACCGACAGCTTCACCGCCTATGCAAGGCGCTATCACCCGATGGGCGCCATTATGACCTGCTGGTGCCACGAAACGGACTTCTATCTCGGCGGCTATCCGCACATCGCGCTTGCCGGAAGAGAATGGAGCGAAAACCGCACCTATACGGACAAGGAGCGGCGCGCGCTTTATACCTCCCTGCTCGGAAGCGAGGAGGCGGCAAAACTGCTTCTCTCCCTTCAGCTTCCCTATTTCTTCAGCTATTTCCGCAACGATATTGCCGCCTATACCGAGAATAACAACTACGTTCTGAATATGCTTCGCCTCCATCTTGCCGATGCGCTGGAGCGGATGGACGGATTTTATGAGAGCGCCGAGGGAATTTCCAAGGACATTCTCGCGGATGCCTATGCCTTTATGCACCATTGCTACACCACCGTGAAGCTCGGCGAGATCGGAACGGAGATCTTCGATTGCTACTTCCACGAAAGCGAGGACTTCTCCAAGCCCTTCGCTTCGCTTGACGCGCTGACCGAAATGAGCCGCAAGGCCAAGGAGCGCCTGGATCGCGTTTGGGCAAAGCACCGCCCCGGCATCCTGAGCGCCGACGGCGCATACGAGAAAAAATACAAAGGCCTTCTCTCCCGCGCCGAAAAAATCAAGGCGTCCGCCAAGGCGCACGCAGGCTGTGCGGTGCTGACGGCCGATCTTATGCTCCATTGCGGCTACGGCATTCCCCGCCTCGAGCTTTCCGTGAAGTATAAGGGAGAAAAGGAGGAAAAGCAGATCTATTCGAACTTCCTCAAGCCCGCCATCCATACGATGGACGCAGGCTCCTGCTTCTCCGAGCATTTCGCCATTCCCGACGGCGAGCTCGAATACGCCATCCTCTCGGTTTACGGCGAGGGTCCCTTCTTCCCCCTGAACCTGCGCTACCGCAAGGGCAATAAAAAAATGGTCGCCGCCACCGTCGAGCCCCTCGCGGGCACCGTCAAGGATGCGGAAAACCTCCTCTATAACAACACGCGCTTCGCCATCATCGGCAATAGCGATGCCACCGAGCTCTTCCGCCATTACGAGCTCGACCGTGTCCGCCACAGCGTGAAAATCACCTTCAAGGATCAGACGGAATACAGGATTCTGTAACGCCGCCACGTACACCTCGAAAGAATTCAGGGCTCAATTTGATTGTTTTTGAAAAAATGATGCAATTGAATGCTTGGATGATCCAATGAAAACGAAAAAAAGGAACAGGGCTTTAGCGTAGTGCCCTTAAGGACACTACGCAACTATGATCGCCTGCGGCGAGTTTTGGCTTTGCGCTATGCGCAAGGCGGTTATGATTGGCTACGCCAAGTTGAGATGTGCCTTCGGCACAGTTTGAAGAAATAAGGCGATCATATCATAACGTTTGCGCCTGGGGTTCCCCGAAACGAACAACGTGAGTTTTGGGGGTTCGCAGCAAAGCAAACTCATAACGGTGAGCGAAAGCAAACCTCATAACTCATAACTGATAATAGCATCTGTGGACACAGATGCAGTGCTTGTCAAGAAAAAAGGACGA
>JAZTWU010000103.1:0-5725 GCA_045636085.1 Eubacteriales bacterium | reverse complement strand
GGAATCCTCCGCCTCCTCTGCCGCGCAGACCGGAATCGGTCACGATCTTGATAACGTCCTCGGGGGTATACTCGGTGAGAACCTTGGCAAGAGCGGCATAGCCGTCCATTGCATAGTATTCTTCGATATCCTCGGGATCGATCATACCGCAGTTTCTGAGAGCAACGCGGATCTGCTTTTTGTAGAAGTCGGTATCGTTCAGGGGCTTAATGGTGCCGTCCTCGCAAACGGTCTCATCGTAGAGCAGGGAGGTCACGGGCTTGCCGCCAACGAGGTGCTCGGCAACGATGGTGGGGATATCGCTGATATTCACCATAGAATAGAAGCATCCCTCGGGATAAACGATCACAATGGGGCCGAGAGCGCAAAGGCCGAAGCAGCCCGTCATAATAACCTGAACGTCCTTCTCAACGCCGGCCGCTTTGATCTCGCTGTTCAGCTTTGCAACGATCTCGGGGGTGTGAGAGGAGGTACAGCCGGTACCGCCGCAAACGAGGACGGTATACTTATAGTCACTGGTCACGTTCTTGTCAAGAACCTCCCGGCCCTTGCGGAGAACAACCTTTTTCAGAGCCGCCGCCTTGGCGTTCTGCAGTTCCAAAACAGATTTCATTTTCAATTCCTCCTTATTCGCACTTGGCGAGAATGCCTTCCACATCGTTCTCGGACAGACGGCCGTAAACCTCTTCGTTCACGGTAAGAACGGGGGCAAGGCCGCAAGCACCGATGCAACGGCAAGCGGTGAGAGAGAATTTGCGGTCGGGGGTGCATTCGTCAGCACCGATCTTGAGAAGCTCCTGGAGCTTATCGAAGAGCAGGCCGGCGCCCTTAACGTAGCAAGCCGTACCAAGACAAACGGAAATGTGGTACTGGCCCTGGGGAGCGAGAGAGAACTGCGCATAGAAGGTGGCAACGCCGTAAACCTTTTCAAGCGAAACCTCCATTCCCTCAGCGATGATCTTCTGCACCTCAAGAGGCAGGTAACCGTAAATGCCTTGCGCTTCCTGCATAACAGCCATCAGACGGCTCTTGTCGTGCTTGTTTTCAGCGATCACGGCGAGCAGCTTTGCTTCCTGCTCCTTCGTGCCGTTGAAGGGGAGATTGGACATCTTTTTAAGCATCAGCTTATCCTCCTAAATTTTTTGGTGGCGGCGCGTGCACAGCTTGCGGCTGTGCGCGCACCATATTTATTTACACACAAACGCCCTTATTATAACATAAAGGAAGATAAAATGCAATAACAAAACTGAAATTTCGTGAAAATTTTCACAACGACAGGAAATATGCACAAGAAATACAGATGCCTATTGTGCAATATCACAAGAAACGAAGTGAGAAAAAATAGCGTTTTGAATAGAATCGGCTCGTATACCGTCCTTCATTCCGATCGGCCGCCCCATAAGGCGGGAGGCGCGTCGGCAAAGCTTTGTCGTGCTCGTGATAAAAACCTCGTCCGCCGCCATCAGCTCGCGCACGGAAAATGGCCTCTCCTCCACGGGAATTTTCAGCGCCTCGCAGGTGAGAATCAGCCGCTCCCTTGCGATGCCGGGCAGAATGTGCCGATCCGTCGGATGCGTTAAAAGCCGTCCGCCCCTAAGTATGGAAATATTGGAATGCGCGCATTCCGTCACCGTTCCGTTCTTGGCAAAAACGGTCTCGTCCGCCCCGTATTTTCTTGCGTGTGTGTCGGCAAGCACGGCAGGGAGGAGGTTGACGGTTTTCAGATTGCAGAATTCGTATCGGCGGTCCTTTTCAAGCGCGAGGGAGAAGGGCTCACCCGCGGTGGGAGCGCTCCATTCGGAAAGCGAGACGAGAAGATGACTTCCGTCCTCCTCCGTATAAAAATGCCGCCGCACGGGAGCGCTTCGGCTTGCTTGAAAATAAAGCAGGGCCACCTCGCAGTCGCCCTCGGCGCAAATCGAAAGAATCAGTGAGGAGAGTGCCTCGCGGCAAAGCTTTGGGCGGATATTCAGCGCTCCGCAACCGTAAAAAAAGCGGTCGAGATGCCGATCCAAAAGATAGGGGATTTTGTTTTTCACAAGGCAGACCTCGTAAATGGCATCGCCGAAAAAGAGGGCGCGATCGGTGAGGGGAACGGTTGGCGCATCGGGTTGTGTGCGGCGCGCATCGTAGTAAATAATTGGCTTCATAATATCTCCCTTCAAATCGGATTTCCATATAATTATCATATGAGGAAAATAATGGATTGACAGAAGCGCATCCTTGTGCTAAAATAATAGAAGCAAAAATTATTTCATTTAAGGCGGAAAAAATAATGAAGCTTATCATTGCATCCAATAATTCTCACAAAATCCGTGAGATTAAGAAAATATTGGGAGAAAAATTCGAGCAGATTTTGTCTATGCGCGAGGCAGGCATCGAGCACGAAACGGTGGAGGACGGAAATACCTTCCTTGAAAATGCGCGCAAGAAGGCAACGGAGATCGCAGAAATTTCCGGTGCCGCCTCCTTGGCGGATGATAGCGGAATTTGCGTGGATGCCCTCGGCGGCGCGCCCGGCATCTTCAGCGCGCGCTTTGCGGGTGAGCACGGAAACGATACCGCAAACAACGATCTTCTTCTCGAAAAGCTCTCCGATCGCGAGGATCGCGGCGCGCATTATACCTGTGCTATGGTTCTCGCTTATCCCGATGGTCGCACGGTGGAGGCAGAGGGGTATCTTTACGGAGACATCACCCGTGATCCCAAGGGAAGTGGCGGCTTTGGTTACGATCCGCTCTTCGTTCCCACGGGAAGCACTCGCACCGTCGCACAATACACGGATGAGGAGAAGAATGCCATCAGCCATCGGGCCGAGGCACTTCGCAACCTTCTTGCAAAGCTTTAATCAAAAAACATTTTCAGGAGTTGTCTATGGAATCCGTTCTCACGGTTCTTTCTTATATCGGCGTGATCGCCTTTGCCGTTTCGGGTGCAATGCTTGCCATCCGCAGTGAGGTGGATCTTTTCGGCGTGGTTTTTCTTGCCTTCATCACCTCCTTTGGCGGTGGCCTGATGCGCGATATGATTTTGAATCGCCATCCGTACCCCGCGCTCTTTGAGATGCGCTTTGAGCTCGTCGTTTGTCTTGCAACGGCACTTTTGGTGTTTTTTCTCGCTCGTTTCTTCCGCGATGCGTATCTGCGCAGGGAAAACACCGTGGAATTCATCAATAATATTCTGGACTCGATCGGTCTTGGTGCCTTCGCCGTGACGGGAACGCAGGCCGCTATGCAAACGATGCTCCTGAACCGAGCCGAGGCGATGCCCGTTGCCGCAGTCGTGCTTGGAATGGTTTCCTGCATCGGCGGCGGTCTGATCCGTGACGTGATCCTCGGCAAGCTTCCGTGGGTGCTGAAAAAAAGGATCTATGCGGTCGCGTGTCTTGTTGGCGGCGGCGTGTATATTCTTCTTGAATCCTGGGGTGTTCCCGGCGGCGTATCGGCGGCGGTCGGCTGTCTTGTCGTCTTTTCTCTGCGTATGTGCGCCACGGTTTTCCGCTGGGATATGCCCGTTGCGATCCGTTTTTCGGAGCTTGATAAAATGGATAGGGTATATTACACGCAGGCAGAGCCCGCCTCGGAGAATTCTTCGGATTTCGGTGCGGATGTGGTGGAAACTGCAGAAAAATAATTTTTTTCAAAAAAACTATTTACATTTTGATTCTTATGTGATATAATACTAAAGCAACCTATGTCTATGTGTTGTGTTTGACCTTGCTCCGCGGCATCCTTTATGGGGCTCGCGTAGTTTGTGTGCTTCACCCGCACCTCACGCAGATATAGGAAAAAATATAAGAAAGGTGAAGAAAGATGATTTCCAAGGAGACCAAAACCGCCATCATTGCTGAGTACAAGATCAATGAGAAGGACACCGGTTCGCCCGAGGTGCAGGTTGCTATTCTGACTGACAGAATCAATTCGCTGACCGAGCACATGAAGAAGAACCCCAAGGACTTCCACTCTCAGAGAGGCCTCTCCAAGATGGTTGGTCACAGAAAGCAGCTTCTTAACTACCTGGCTAAGAAGGATATCGAAAGATACAGAGCCGTAATTAAGAGACTGGGCCTGAGAAAGTAATTTCCGGCCGAAGGGCAAGGGGCTATTTGCCGATTGCCCAAACCGAGGCTGCCTCAAATGCAAGTTTGAGACAGCCTCTTGTTGCGAATTTCAAAAAAACAAAAATAAAACAGGGCGAGAGCGAAAGTAGCAGTTAACTATGTTTTCCTCGGAAGGAAGGGATAGTTAAGTGCTATGTTCGCACCTCTCCCAAAAAAAGGAGAAAGAAATGGTAGAGAATTTTAAAACCTTCGAAAACCACAAGGTGTATAACTACACCCTCGCAGGCCGCCCCCTCGTGATCGAGACGGGTAAGGTCGCAGGTCTTGCAAACGGCTCTGCTTTGATCCGTTATGGTGAGACCACCATTCTGGCTTGCGCCACCGCATCTGCCGCACCCCGCGACGGCATCGATTTCCTTCCGCTTTCCGTGGATTATGACGAGAAGCTTTATGCTGTCGGCAAGATCCCGGGCGGATTCCTCAAGCGCGAGGGTAAGCCCTCCGAGAAGGCCGTGCTGACCAGCCGTGTGATCGACCGTCCGGTTCGTCCCCTTTTCCCGAAGGATCTTCGTAACGATGTATCCCTTCTTTTGACGGTTATGTCCGTGGATCCCGATTGCTCTCCCGAGATCACCGCTATGATCGGTGCATCCGTTGCGCTTTCCATCTCCGATATTCCGTGGAACGGCCCCATCGGCGGCGTGTTTATGGGTATGGTAGACGGTGAGTTCGTTGTGAACCCCACCTTCGAGCAGAGACAGAAGAGCGTTCTTGAGCTGACCGTTGCAGGCTCTGCCGAGAAGGTCGTTATGATCGAGGCAGGCGCGAAGGAGGTTTCGGACGACGATATGTTCGAGGCCATTATGATCGCGCACGAGGAGATCAAGAAGCTCGTTGCCTTCATCAACGGCATCGTTGCAGAGATCGGCAAGCCTAAGTTTGCTTATGCATCCGGCGAGCTGGATCACGATATGTTTGACGAGATCTTTGCTTACTGCGAGACCCGCGTGATGGAAGCACTTGATACCGATGATAAGACGGTTCGCGATGCAAAGATGCAGCCCATTATGGACGATATCGTTGCAACCTTCGAGGAGAAGTATCCCGATATCAAGGTAATTCTTGCAGAGCTGATCTATAAGATTCAGAAGAAGATCGTTCGTCGCTGGCTTCTCGTTGATAAGAAGCGCGTTGACGGCCGCCGTATGGACGAGATCCGTCCCCTTGGCGCCGAGGTTGGCCTGATTCCCCGCGTGCACGGCTCGGGTCTCTTCACCAGAGGACAGACGCAGGTGCTCACGATCGCAACGCTTGGAACGCTTTCCGATGCGCAGAGACTTGAGGGTCTTGACGAGGAGGACACCAAGAGATATATGCACCACTACAATATGCCCGGCTTCTCCACAGGTGAGGCTAAGTCCACAAGAAGCCCCGGCAGAAGAGAGATCGGTCACGGCGCACTCGCTGAGAGATCCCTCGTTCCCGTTCTTCCCTCCGAGGAGGAATTCCCCTATGCAATAAGACTCGTTTCCGACGTAGTTTCCTCTAACGGTTCTACATCTCAGGGCTCGGTTTGCGGTTCTACACTTGCGCTTATGGCTGCGGGTGTTCCGATCAAGGCCCCCGTTGCGGGTATCTCCTGCGGTCTTATCACAGCAGAGGACG
>JAZTWU010000102.1:0-11020 GCA_045636085.1 Eubacteriales bacterium | reverse complement strand
GTTCCCGACTTGGAAATAACGTTGATACAAAGATCCTTTCCCTCGCAAATAGCAAGAAGATCGTTCAGCGCCGTGGGAGAAATCGTGTTTCCTGCAAAATATATGTCCGGCGTATCCTTCTTCAAATTGTTGTAAAGAGGGCTCTTAACGAATTCGATTGCGGCACGAGCGCCGAGATAAGAGCCTCCGATACCTATAACAACAAGGATATCACAGCTCTTTTTTATCTTTTCTGCCGCAATTTTAATTCGCGAAAATTCATTTTTGTCATAATCCAACGGAAGCGTCGTCCATCCAAGGAAATCATTTCCCGCACCGGACTTTTCCTTCACCGTGCGCAGCGCGCCGATGGCCGCCTGCTCCAAACCGCAAATTTCATTTTCTCCAACAAACCCCTTAACAAAGGTATCGGATACCTTCAGCATCATTTCATTGCTCCTTCATCTTTTTTATTTTACATTATACAACATATCGCAGGATTTTTCAATATGTTTTTCTTTTTTTATTTACTTTTCAGCCCCATAACGAAATTCATAGCAACTCTCCAAAAAACCTCCCAAAAGGTTATCTGTCCAACGGATTCGCAGGCCACGATATCGCTTTCACCGATCTTCTGTCCGTCAAGCTCGTAATATACTTTTCCGATCGTCTGCCCCTTTTCAATCGGTGCGCAAAGATTCTCCGGAATTTCATACTTGCATTCAACCTCAGCACCCGTTTTTTTAATCACGCTCGAAAACGCCAGAGACTTCACGTAAATGCTCGACACCGCACCGCGCAAAACAGGAACGGCCTCGATGCACCTTTCCTCTGCCGAGTAAAGTGCATATTGAGAAAAGCCGTAATCCAGAAGCCCCGTCGCGATCTCGTTTCTTTTGTCGCGGGTTTCCGCCCCCATAACAACGCATATGAGTGACATTCCTTCGCGCTCCGCCGTGACGCTGACACAGTAGCCCGCTTTATCCGTCGAACCCGTTTTCAGCCCTGTACATCCCTTATAGTACCGCACGAGACGGTTTGTATTCGTCAGTGTGAAGGCCCCGTCACGGATCGAATCCTGCCACAGACGGCTGTATTCCAGAATTTTTTCGTAAGCGATCAGCTCTCTTGACATAACGGCGATGTCCTTTGCGCTCGTCAGATGCGAAACGGCAGTATCGTCAAGCCCCGTTGCATTCTCAAAGCGCGTGGAGACAAGCTGTAATTGCTGTGCCTTTGCATTCATTTTCTGCACAAACAGCTTTTCGCTTCCGTAGGTATGCTCCGCCAACGCCACAGCCGCATCGTTTGCGCTCGCTATCACACAGCATTTGAGCAATTCCTCCACGGAAAATTCCTCTCCCTCCTTGAGATACACCTGACTGCCGCCCATCCCCGCCGCATTTTTGCTGATGGAAACTCTGTCGGTTAATGCGATTTTTCCGCATTCGATTGCCTCCATAACGAGAAGCAGTGTCATAATTTTGGTTACGGAAGCGGGCGCTAACGCCTCCGCAGCATTTTGGGAAAACAAGACGGCTCCCGTCGTTGCCTCCATCAATACCGCGCTTTTTGCCTCCACGGTATGATTCTCCTCCGTGCCTGCGGCATATGCCGCATTTTTGAAAAATCCAACCGCCAGAACGCTCACCAAAAGAAAAATTGAAATCCACCGTTTCATATATATCCCTCATTTCTTTTTTATTCACCCTATGATTCTTCCCGCAGAAAATATTCCCCGCCCGAAAAATTCCCGCCGAAATTGTAAAGTTTTTGCTATTTCTTGTAAATTGTCAAAAAGTGTGCTATACTTGAAAAAGACATTGATTTAAGGAGCTTTGCTGTGAGAGATCAAAATCTGAAAAAAACCTTCAAGCTATACGACCCGACGAAGGATGGCAAGGGCGTGAGCAAAAGCGCATCCGAGCTTCCGATGAGCTTTCGCCGCTTTTTCATATCCTTTAAGGATAATATCGGCAAATTGGTTTCCGTCAACATTTTTATGGTGCTTGGAAACTTCCCGCTTCTGTTTGCGATCGCCGCACTCGCGGGATACACGCAAAACAGCGTATTTTTGCCCGTTTCCGACCTTTTCCAAAACATTCGCCCGCTCCTGATCGGCGGCGAAAGCGATGCACTTTCGCTTCTCTTCTACGGAATGGAGGGAATGCAGCACCAAACGCTGTCTCCGAGCGTTCTGACCTATGTTTTCTATGGCATCGGAATTCTTTTTCTCTTCACCTTCGGGCTTGTGAATGTCGGATGTGCCTATATTCTCCGAAATATCGCAAAGGGAGAGCCAATCTTCGCTTGGTCGGACTTCTGGTACGCCGTGAAGCGCAATTATAAGCAGGCGATCCCGATGGGAATCATCGATGCTCTGGCTTGCGTAATTCTTCCCTTTAATATCTATTCGATGCTTCTCAATTCCTCGAGCTTCTTCACTTCTCTGCTCCTGTGGTCCAATATCTTCATTTTTATTGCATTCTTCTTTATGCGATACTACATCTATGTGCAGATGGTGACATTCAAGCTCTCCCTTTTCAAGATCATCAAAAATTCCGCGATTTTCTCACTTCTCGGATTCAAGCGCAATATCGTTGCCTTTTTGGCTATTCTTCTCGGCCTTATCCTTGAAGCCATCCTCATCTTCTCCTTCGGCGGCATTCTTCTCCCCTTTGCTCTTGCCGCACCTCTGATTCTCTTCCTTGCGCTGTTTGCCTATATCAAGGTTTTTGCAGCCTATGCCAAAATCGATCAATATATGATCGCACCCTACCGCGTGGATGAGCCCGTCGAGGAAATCGACGAGCCGATTATGCGCGACGACGTTACCGAGCGTGAGCGCCTTGAGGAAATCAAGAGAAGAAACGGCCTTATATAACCCTATGAAAGCAGACGCCCTTGTTTAAAGGAGCGTCTGCTTTTTTATTCACACCTAAGCGCAAATATTGGCAAAGAAACGGAAAATATTTACATTATCTATTGACTTATTGTGCTTTTAATGGTATGATATATGCGGTGGAAATTGGACTATTTGAAAATCAGACTACTTTTTCACTTGAATGAGATTATTATTAAGGAAGGAGAGATTTGCCAAAAAGGCAAATCGGGAATTCAGTTTGGACAAATTCACAACCCCCGAAATCTCTGCACTTCAGACGGCCGAAGAGCTCCGCAAGCAGCTTGAAGCAACCCAGGGTGCAGAAGTCAGAAACCAGCTCGCACAGATTTTCGACGAAAATACCTTTGTCGAGCTTGGCGCTTACACGAAGCGCGCTTTCTCGGACTATATCAAGACCGAGAAAATGGATGAGCTTGAGAGCGTCATCTGCGGCTACGGAGCGATCGACGGAAAGCTCACCTTCGCATTCGCAGAGGATGCACAGAGACTTGGCGGCGCCATTGACGACCGTCACGCAAAGAAGATCACCGATCTCTATGCTCTCGCCGTGAAAAACGGTGCACCCGTGATCGGCATCTTCAATTCCAACGGCGCAGATATCTTCTGCGGTGCCGCTTCTCTTGCGGCATACGGCAAGATCATCAAGGCCGTTAACGATGCTTCGGGCATCATTCCTCAGATCGCATACGTTGCAGGCAAGTGCATCGGCACCTGCGCAACCATCGCCGCAATGTTTGACTTCGTTGTCAAGGCAGACGGCGCTGAGTTCTATGTGAATGCACCCGCTCTCATTGATCCCAAGATTGCAAGAGCAGAAAAGCCCGTCAGCGCAGAGTGCGCGCAGTCCGATAAGATCTCCTTCGCGGGAGACGGTGCACAGTGCGCCGCTTTCATCCGCGCATTGATCGCATTTCTTCCCGAGAATGCCGCTGTCGGTGCCGATGTTACCGAATGCGCCGATAACCTCAACCGTATGATCGGCGACCTTGATTTTGGCGGCGATGCGCTTTCTATGATCGCAACGCTGGTTGATAACGGCGTTTATTACGAGATCGGCAAGGATAATGCTCCCGTTCTCTCCACTGTTTTCGCAACCTTCGGTGGCGTGAAGTGCGGTATCGTTGCAACCTCCTTCGCAAACAACGAGGGTAAGCTTACGGCCGCCGCCGCAAAGAAGGCTGCTGAATTCGTTGGTTTCTGCGATGCATTCGCAATTCCCGTTGTGACTCTCGTTGATTCTTACGGTCTTGCTCTTGATGCGGCAAACGAAAATGCATTTGCTGATGCACTTTCCACGCTTGCAATCGCATACGCTTCCTCCGATAACGCAAAGGTCACCGTCATCTGCGGACACGCGATTGGCGCCGCCTTCGTGCTTCTCGGCTCCAAGTCTCTCGGAGCTGACATCGTTTATGCAACCGAGGATAGCGAAATCGGTGCACTTTCCGCTGACAGCGGTGTCGCCTTCGCTTGGAATCGCTATGTAACTGAGGAAACCAAGCGCGAGACTCTTGCCGCCGCTTGGAAGGCAAGCGTTTCCTCCCCCGTTGCCGCCGCCGCAACCGGCGAGATCGACGACATCATCAGCGTTAACGAAATGAGAGCGCGCATCTGCTCCTCTCTCCTTATGCTCTCCGCTAAGGGCGATCATCTGGCTCTGTAATACGGAGGTCAAATTATGAACGTATTATTAGCTGTCACCGACTACACAAAGCCGATCGAAGCCTTCGGCGATAAGCTTGGCTTCGGCGGTATGATGCTCGGTATCGGTATGCTTGCCGTGTTCTCCGTTCTTTGCATTCTTTGGGGAGCGCTCGTAATCTTCAAAATTATTTTTTACGATCTGCCCAATAAGAAAAAGAGCGCACCGGCTCCCGTAGCACCCGCGCCCGTCGTGGCCGCAGAGATTCCCGCATCCAACGAGGATGAGGAGATCGTTGCCGTGATCGCCGCCGCTATTGCTATGGCTGAAAGCGAATCTGCCGGAGCAAAATTCAGAGTCGTTTCCTTTAAGAGAAAATAATATTCGGTTGCCGCCACGCCAAAAATGTGGGGAGAAAAGGATTTTTATAATGAAAAAATACAATATTACCGTTAATGGCAATCTCTATGAGGTTCTTGTTGAAGAGGCTGATGCAAGCGGCGTTGCCTCCGCTCCCGCCGTTGCTCCCGTAGCCGCCCCCGTAGCTGCTGCACCCAAGGCTGCTCCCGCAAAGGCTGCCGCTCCTGCCGGTGCCGCAGGCGCAACGAAGGTAACGGCTCCTATGCCCGGAACCATCCTTGACGTCAAGGTAGCAAACGGTCAGTCTGTTAAGAAGGGCGACGTTATCTGTGTTCTCGAGGCAATGAAGATGGAAAATGATATTCCCGCACCCTGCGACGGTGTGATCGCTTCTGTGAACGTGCAGAAGGGCGCTTCTGTTGCCGCCGGCGATCTGGTTGCTTCTATCAACTGATTTTATAGAAAGAACGGGTACCTATTATGTCTGATGCTATCAATAACTTTCTTAGCAAGACGGGTATCGCGGCTTTTTTGGGCTTCGGAGATAACGCGCTGAAGGACGGACTTGCATGGAAATATCTGCTTATGTACGTCATTATCGGCTTGCTCTTTTATCTTGCTGTCGTTAAGAAATTCGAGCCTCTGCTTCTCCTTCCCATTGCCTTCGGTATGCTTCTTGCAAACCTTCCTGCTGCCAATCTTATGCATATGGATTTCTTCTTTGATGAATACTATCTGCTGCCCGAAACAGGTACGCTTGCATATGATCTGGAGCAGTTCATTCTTACCTTGACGCGCGTTCCCGAAAACGGAGCCGCAATCCTTTCCGCGAGTGATCTTCAAAAATATATCACCGAGACCGGTCTTTATTCCTTTGAAAGCGCACCCGCCGCTCTTCTTGAGCAGATCGAGGCCGTATTCCAGAGCTCTGCTCTGACGCAGAATGTTACCTTCCACGATGGCGTTTTCCACGTGAAAATGACCACGATGATTAAGGAGGTTATCAACAACGGCGGCCTTGTGGATATGCTCTATCTCGGCGTTAAGCTCGGCATCTATCCCTCGCTGATCTTCCTCGGCGTTGGTGCAATGACGGACTTCTCCCCCTTGATCTCGAACCCCAAGTCGCTTCTGATGGGTGCAGGCGCTCAGCTTGGCGTTTTCGTTGCATTCTTCTTTGCGCTCTTCCTTGGCTTCACGCCTATGGAGGCAGGTGCAATCGGTATCATCGGCGGCGCTGACGGCCCGACGGCCATCCTCGTCACCAAAACGCTGGCACCTCAGCTTCTTGGCGCAATCGCGATCGCCGCATATTCCTATATGGCGCTGATCCCGATCATTCAGCCTCCCTTTATGCGTCTTCTTACCACCGAGAAGGAAAGAACGATCCGTATGCAGTCGCTTCGTCCCGTCTCCAAGGTTGAGAAGGTTGTATTCCCCATTATCGTAACCCTCCTCGTCGTGCTGATCGTTCCCGATGCCGCACCTCTGGTTGGCTTCCTTATGCTCGGAAACCTCTTCAATGTTTCCGGCGTGACCGACCGTCTTTCCAAGACCACGCAGAACGAGCTTATCAATATCGTCACGATCTTCCTCGGCGTTTCGGTTGGTGCAACCGCGAATGCGGAAAACTTCCTCGCGCTGGAAACCGTGTTCATCATCGTGCTCGGTCTCACCGCATTTATCATCTCCACCTGCGGCGGTCTTATCACGGGCAAGATTATGTGCAAGGTCACGGGCGGCAAGATCAACCCCCTGATCGGCTCTGCAGGCGTATCCGCCGTTCCTATGGCGGCGCGCGTTGCGCAGGATGAAGGTAGAAAGGCCGATCCCGGCAACTTCCTTCTTATGCACGCCATGGGTCCCAACGTTGCGGGCGTTATCGGCTCTGCCGTTGCCGCCGGCGTATTCCTTAGCTTCTTTGCTTAATAGAAAGGAAAAATAGAATGTCGAAAGTTTTAATTACTGAAACCGTGCTGAGAGACGCGCATCAGTCTCTCGCCGCAACGAGAATGACCACGGAGGAAATGCTCCCCATTCTCGATCAGATGGATAAGGTTGGTTACTATTCCCTCGAGGCTTGGGGCGGCGCTACCTTCGATTCCTGCCTCCGCTTCTTGAAGGAGGATCCCTGGGAGAGACTTCGCACCATTCGCGATCACGTGAAGAATACGAAGCTCCAGATGCTTTTCCGTGGCCAGAATATTCTCGGCTACCGCCACTATGCTGACGACGTTGTTGAATACTTCGTTCAGAAGTCCATCGCAAACGGTATTGATATCATCCGTATCTTCGATGCATTGAACGATGCGAGAAACCTCGAAACCGCCATCAAGGCAACCAAGAAGGAAAACGGTCACGTGCAGGCCGCTATCTGCTACACCACCTCTCCTTACCACACCAACGAGGGCTTTGCACAGTATGCAAAGCAGCTGGAGGATATGGGTGCGGATTCCATCTGCATTAAGGATATGTCCGGTCTTCTTAAGCCCTTCGATGCATTCCAGCTTGTAAAGACGCTCAAGAACACCGTGAAGGTTCCGATCCATCTTCACACGCACTACACTGCAGGTCTCGCCTCTATGGCGCTCCTCAAGGCGATCGACGCAGGCGTTGACGGCGTTGATACCACGATCTCTCCTCTTGCTATGGGTACCTCCCACACGCCCACCGAGGCACTCGTTGCTACCCTGCAGGATACTCCCTACGATACCGGTCTTTCTCTTGCTGAGCTCGACGTTGTTGCAAAGCACTTCAACGGCATCCGCGAGAAGTATCTCGCAAGCGGCCTGATCGATCCCAAGGTTCTGAAGGTTGACGTGAACGCGCTTCGCTATCAGGTTCCCGGCGGTATGCTTTCCAACCTGCTTTCTCAGCTGAAGATGGCAGGCAAGTCCGATAAGCTGGACGAGGTTCTTGAGGAGGTTGCAAACGTTAGACGCGATGCAGGCTTCCCCCCTCTGGTTACGCCTTCCTCCCAGATCGTTGGTACGCAGGCTGTTAACAACGTTCTCTTTGCCGACGAGGGCCGCTACGCTCGCGTTACCAAGGAATTCAAGGCTCTTGTTCGCGGCGAGTACGGTCAGTGCCCCGCTGAGCTGGATGCTGACTTCAAGAAGAAGATCATCGGCGACGACGAGGTGATCGATTATCGTCCTGCTGATAAGATCGCTCCCGAAATCGATTCTCTTCGCCAGCGTGTTGCGCCCTACGAGGAGCAGGAAGAGGATCTGCTTTCCCTCGCTCTCTTCGAGCAGGTTGCGATCAAGTTCTTCGAATGGAGAAAGCAGCAGAAGTACGGTCTTGACCCCAATGCAGATGCAAAGAACGGTATTCATTCCGTTTAATTTCTAAAAATAAAAAGCGCTTATGGTGCAAATGCATCATAAGCGCTTTTATTTAAGGACGGCGCATTTTTTCTATGTAATAAAGATGTGCAAAGGGCGATTCTCTGTTTTCGAAGGTCAATCTCTCGGCCTCAAGCTCCTCTATGCGCTCGATTTTTCCCGCAAGGAAATCCGAGATGCGAGCCTTAGCGCGATAAAGTCTTGCGCGAATGCCGCCGAAGCGCATATCCCTTTCTTCAAATCCGAAAGGCTTGTTATTTCTGTAATAGCGTGCGGAGTAAATCTCGTGCAAGTGCTCCAGCGTGGCAATCATTTCATCGATTTCGGGAAGGAGAGCCTCCAGCCCCTTCTTGTCATTTCCGTCGTAAAGCGTCTTCATTCTGATACCAAGATCGCACTTTCCGCAAACCACCTTTGCGTATGCGGTCGCAATTGCGAGGAGCTCGCCCTCCTCGCCCTCCGCCTTGTACTGTGCAAGACGCTGATATGCACACGAAAAATGCGACTTCAGATCGAGGTAAGAGAAGTTTTTATCAAAAAGACCAATCAGCGGATCCTGAGAAAAGGCCTGCTTGGAAATCACGGGAATGCAATGCTCAACCTCAGAGAAGGAATACGGCGCGCTGTAATCATACTGCGGATAATCCTCTCCGAAATCGTCGATATCCATTGCAAGGAAGGCATTTGCATTCATATTTGCATAAATGCGGAAAGCCTTCTCAAGCCGTTCCATCGTCACCGCGCCACCTGCGTTGTATTCCGCATAGACCTGCAATCCAAAGAGCGCATTAAAGAAATCGCATTCACTGTAATCCGAATTCCAAACGGTGGCGAAAATATGATTCACTCCGTGCTCTCTACAGATTTCAAGCGCAGGAACCGTGCTCTCCATCGTTTGACGGTAGCGAGGTGCAAATCCCGTCCAAGTCCAGATACCGCCCGCAAAGGTGACATCTCCCATTGCCTGATGTGCAAGAAGCAGCTTGCGATAGGTTTCCTTATTCGTGTGATAATAATCCCAGTATACCTGCGAAACGCCCACAGGAATGGTCTGCTTGATATTTGCGGGCATTTCGGCGGTGATATCGTAGTAGTCATTCGTCTTAGAGCCAAGGCGGAAGAACATATCGCTCCACATCATTGGCGCAAAATCATATTTCCTACATATCTCCACCACGCGATTCAGGTGGCGCAAAAGTGCCTCGTAGCGATTCGTGGGGCCGTGCTTTTCATAATATTTGCCCATACAAACGCCGTGCGCCTCATCCATACCGATATGAATGCGCTTGGTGCTAAAGGCGCGTCTCGCTGTGGCGATCATTTCCTCGATAAGCACATAAGTGCGCTCATCGTCTATCATCAGGACGTTTGCCGTATCAAAAAGCGGAGCGTTTGCTTTCCAGCGCTGAACCTTGCCGAGATGCGCAAGCGTTTGGATGCATGGAATCACCTCAATACCGAGCTTTTGCGCATAGTCCACAACCTCTCTGAATTCCTCCACCGTATATGCGCCGCGCATATATCCGAAGTAAGGATATTTTTTCAATTCATAAATATCCTCGGTATAGATCATCAGCATATTCAGACCCATACGCGCCATATAGGAAAGAAAGCGCTTCCAAGTCTCTGTTTTGGGAACGGTGTCACCGAGAGAAACGTCGATCATAGTGCCGCAGGTTTGGAAAACCTCCTGCTCACGAACGGACAGGGGCTTGTTTTCTCCTTCCGTCTGTAAATGATGCACGAGGCGCGTCAACGCGCGCATTGCACCCGCTACCGTGGAATATTCAATTCTTATTCCGCCTTCGTCCACGAAAACGCCGTGACCGCTTTCGATCTTTTGCAATCTGACAGAAGCGCCGCCCTCGCAAATATCGAATCCGAGAACCTTGGAAAGAATTTCATATCCCTCGCTCACAGCAGAAAAATCATCGGTAAAAAACAGCTTCATAACAGTATCCTTTCTTTTTTAGCAAGCAATAAGTAAAATGGAAACGATCGCTAAAGCAACGCCTATTTTTTTGCGTAGCGTAAGCTTTTCCTTCAGAATGATTCCGGCACCGACCGAGGAGGAAACGATCGCTCCGCCGTTTAAAACGGAAAACACGACCACGCTCGGCAGGACTCCCGACAAATACAGGTTCAAAACATTCGCCCCGGCCATACAAAGACCTATGATCACGGCGGTGCGGTAAAAGCCCGGCTTCGGCTTCGTTCTTTTTTTCGGCATTATGATCAGAGTTGCCAAAATCATAATGAAGAAGGCGATCACAAGAAAGCCGTACATCTGCTCCTTTTGCGGTGAGGAGCGAAAAACCTTTTGTATCACCGCAACGCTTCCCGCCGCTAACATGGCGGAAACGGCAAATAAAAACCATTTCAGCGAAACGCCACCATTCTTGAATTTGACGCCCACAGCAAAGGAGACGAGCAAAAGCGCCATACCGATATATTGGCGCAGAATCGGAAGCTCCGCATAGGCAAAGGCACTGAATACGATCGGCACAAGAAAGCCCGAGGAATAAAACATAGAGCTGAGCGCCACATCGCCGTGCTTCGTTGCCTGCATCAGAAGAATTTGGCTCGACAGGGTGAAAAACGCATAAACAACAGCAAGCAAAAGCGTTTGCGGATGCAAGGGAAAGATTGATTTCCATCCGATGCACAAGAAAATGATGCCACCCGTCAAGAAAAGATATAGATTAAAGGTGTATATATTGTTTTTCTCATCGAGACATCCGTTGGATATCTTCGAAAAAACGCTTTTCAGTCCCGCACAAAGCACAC